>JAILGB010000028.1 GCA_024697185.1 Opitutales bacterium
ATTTCAGTCCAACCCGGCGTCATTTTGATTTCGGAGATAAACGATGTCAGGGAAATGTCATTCTTCTGCTGGTCGAGCGCCGCCAATTTGATAACGGCTCCACGAATCCAGGGCGAGCCTTCGATAGACTTGTAAGGCCCGAAGAAATTCAAAAAGCTTTCGACGATTTCCAGGGAACGGGCGACATTCCCGCGCATCAATTCGTTGCGCGCCAAATCGATCCGAGGATCGTTTTGCGGCCACTCGAACTTTGTGATTTCACTCAGTCGATGACTTTTTTCAAAAGAAACGCCATCGGCTGTCGTTTCTGTCTTCGTAATGGAAAAGCCTTTGTTGTCCTGTTTTAAATTTGCCAATTTCTTGCTGGCATAGACAATTTTCCGCTCCGCCTTCGGGTAAAAGAGTTTGGGGTAGTTCACCTCCCAAACGTCGCCCTTGGTGAAATAAACGGTAAAAGAAGGCTGGCGCGAAGACTGTTCTTCTTTTTTGGAAGCTTCAGGTTTTGCCGCCGGTTCCTCTTGCGCGACAGCTGCGGGAACGAAAGCGGTCAGTGCCAAAAAAGATAATGACAATGTTTGAAAAATATGCTTCATAGTTTCAATAATTGCTAAAAATTAACGTTTTTCCGATGTGCTTGAGGACGCGGGAGCGTTAGTCACCGGTGCCGGCGGCGTCCACGGGCAAGTCAACGCGCGTTTTGCCGCTTCTTTGGCTTCCGGCGTGTCGAGGAACTTGCTGTCCTTCATATTCATTTCGTAATAGATCTGGCCGGCGGCGTCGCGCTGACCTTTTTTCTCTTCGAAAAGAATACCGGTCCGCAACATCGCCTTTGCCGCAAACTCCGGATATTTTTTCCATGTAAGATAGCAGATGCGATAGTTGCCGATCGCAGCATCATATTTGTTTTCGCGCTCGTCCAATTGTCCTTTGTAATAGAGCGATGCCGCCGTCATATAACCGCGCCACTCTTTGGTTGCGCCGATGTAGTCCAATTCCTTCCGTGCCATTACATATTGCAAGTTTTTGTTTTCAATATCACATTTTCTTGCATCTTCGGGTCCCATTTCGATCAGCGCGATGGCTTTCCCGAGGCGGATGCCGGATTCTTTTTCGTAGGCGATAGCGCTATCGAGCGCGTCGTTAAAGGCGTTGTAGGCTTCGACATATTTTTTCTGGTCGAGCATGATTTGCCCATAGCCGTAAAAACCGAAGTCTGCCGATGTGGACCCGCGATAGTTGTCTTTCAGATAGACATAGAACGGCAATGCGTCCTGCGGTTTGCCCTTTCTCACAAGATAGTCGCCGACAATGGCGAGGATACGCGGGCTCAATTCGTCCGGTTTGAACGTTATCGCAATCGACTGCAGGTTGCGGTCGCGCTCCTCGTCGTTGCGCAGGCTGTCAAAAATGATAGCGCGAGCGTAGAGACCGCGGGCACGTCCGATCAAAGTCGTCTTCGGCGAAGTTGTTTTCAGATTGAGCAGTTCGATCATTTCATCTGCCGCCTTCGCCGCCGTATATTCGTTAGGATCGGGTTCCGAAGGGGTTTCCGCATTGGCGACACGCCTGCGCTTGACATTTTTAGCCAGTCGGAAAGCCAAGTTGTCAATCAAGACTTCGACATTGTCTTGTGCGGGATCGTCAAAATTTCTCAAAATAGCGTCCGCCAAAGTTTTTTTCGCATCCTGGCGCGCTTTTTCGAGTGCCTCTTTGCCTTCTTTTCTGGCTTTCTTTTCCGTATAAGCAATGATTTTATTCAAATAATCCATTGCTGCGGACGCATTGGGATTCCAATCGTAAAATGTCTGGTAGAGTTCCAGCAGGCGATCGTATTCCCCACGTTGTGAAAGCAGCGTCTGCAGTTTTGTCATCGCCGAATCAAGGGTTTCCGAGTTGTTGCGGGAACACTTTGCCGCGATGATATAGGCACGAATCATTTCGTTGACCAAACGTGCTTTTTGCACTTCTTCGGTCGCCGTCAATTTGCGTGCTTTTTTGCCCTTGGGCGAAAGTTCATCGATTTGACGTTCGTAGGCGTCGCCGATCAGCATATAGATTTCCGAACGTTGATGGGTGATGCTTTCCTTCGCGTTATAGACATCGCTCATCGCGAACGGCAAATCTTTGTCCGCTTTCAATTTCGCTTCCGGGGCGACGACTTCACTCATAACGTCTTTGTCCGCGATATCGTAATAATCGCGAATCCACTGGCGGCATTCGGTGAAGACTTCCTCCAGATTTTCCTTGTTGCGGGCGGCATCCTTGTATTTGACGCCAAACTTTGTAATCGCACGGCGATAACGCGCGTCCGGCATAAATTGTCCGCGCGGATTATCCTTCATATATGTCTCGAGCGCCTCGACGGTTTCTTTATAGAAGCCGCTATAAAAATACAGCAGGCCTTTGCGGTATTGCACTTCTTCGACGGCTCCCGTAAAAGCTTTTTTCTTGCCGTAGGTTTCGACAAACTTGTCGATTAAGGCGATCGTATCCTTTGTCGCTTGGGTCAATTTTGGCTGATAGCCGGGCTTGCCCATGCCGACAATGTCTTCGGCTTTGACACCGAGACCCCACGGACAACGCGCGAACCAGGAGGTGATCACATACCAGTCGAGTTCGCATTGTGAAGCCATCTGCAAAGTCTTGACATTCTTCTTCACCCATTCGAAATTTTCAATCGCCTTGATATAATCGCCCTGCTCGAACGAAATCTGTCCGATCATCAATGAAACCTCGCCCAATTCGTCCGCCTTGGGGTATTTTTGAACAAACGCGCGGCACATCTCCTGCGCCTTTGCCGAACGTCCCAATGCGCGCTCTGTGAGAATGTAATAATAGGTCGCGAGAGTGATCATCGAAAAATCCGGATGGTTTTCGACCACATCCCCGAACGCGATATAAGCCTCCCAAGTTCTGCCCAATGTAAACAGACAGGCACCGATACGGAAGGAAATCATCGCATCGTAGTCCTTGTTTTCATCGACCATCTTCTTGTTGTCTTCAATCTCTTCGTAGGCAGCCTGCAATTTTTCAAGTTCGGCCTCCTGCTGGTCTGTCATATCGGCTTCCGCACCGCCAACACGCTCTTTAAAAGATTCCAATTTTTTCCTGACCGTTTCAATTGCCGGATTGAAATATTCAACCAGGGCGTCTTTGCGCAAAACCTTTTGATAACGGTTCAAGGCGCTCTTCAGCAATTCGTTGCGAATCGCTTCGTCATCTGCCTCCAGGGCGTTTTGGAAATAAGCGTCACCTAAGCTCAAACCTTGAATATTCGAACGGATAATCGATGCCGGATCCTTGGAGCCCGCGCTGTCGATTTCCGCTTTCAAAGCCTCCGCTTCGGCGCGTTTTCCCTCTTTCAAATAGATTTCGACGAGTTTTTGTTTCGCCTCGATCGCCTCAGGCGTGTTGGGGGCGCCCTGTGTCAATGTTTTCAAAATCAACTCCGCCGTCGCCAAGGCTTTCTTCTTTTCCGCATCGCCCTTGGGCTCCGCCTCTTTTTGGAGAACGTCCGTCAAAATAACCTTGGCCTTCAACTTCTGATCGCCCTTTGAGAGGGGGCTTTTGTCAATAAATTCAAGCGTCACGCGCGCCCTTTCCCATTGGCCGAGTTTCATATAAACCGACGCCAAGGAAATTTTTGAATCGATCCGGCGATCGTTATCGGGATCTTCCGTTCCCTTGGGGTAAAGATCACAGAACGGCTCGAGCAGTTTGAGCGCATTGTCCCAGTCTTCTTTTTGGTAATAGGCTGTCGCCAGGAGGTAATCGACAATCGCCTTCGATTTGCTGTCGAGCTGGGAAACGCATTCCAAGCGCAACTTATTGAACTTTTCGATACAAGAATCCAATTTACCCTCTTGCAATTCTTGGATACCGCTCATCAGCATTGTGGTCATTTCCTTTCGAGAAATACCGCCTTTCGGTTTTTGTTGAGCTAACAGTTCCGGAGTCGAAGACAAAGCACCAAAGGCGATAATCAATGACGCCAACGACAAGTGCGCGATTTTTGTATAGTTCATAAAATAATTTATGTAAATTAACGAGAAAGGGGTTCTCGCGAGGGTAAGGATGTAACCAATGATAAAAGCATACAGGCGTTCCCGCAAGATAATTTTCACGGGAACGCCTGTAAAACGATTTAAAAACTACAACGGTTTTTGCGCGCGATGAATCGCGACAATCGAAAATGTATAAGGCTCCGCCTCCACATTTTCAAAGCCCGCCTTTCTTAATTCTTCCGAAAAGCGATCGCGGTGCGGGAACGCGGCAATCGAATCTCTCAAATATTCATACGCGCCCTTGTCGCCGGTGATCACCGCGGCAAAGATCGGCAAAACGAATTTGAGATAAAAATAATAGAAGGGTCTGAAAAGTTTCGTCGGCTGGGAAAATTCCAAAATAAACGCATGCCCGCCCGGCTTTAAGACGCGCAGCATTTCCTTAAGCCCTTTTTCCCGGTCCTCAAAATTGCGAACCCCATAGGCGATTGTCAGCGCATCCAAAGAATTGTCCGCAATCGGCAAATTCAGGCAGTCGCCCTCTTCAAACCGGACAAGCGGCAGGTTCCCACGCCCTTCTTTCGCCATCCGCGCCAAAAACCGTTCCTGACGCGCTCTCGCGATAGCCAACATCGGCGCGCAAAAATCATAGGCGGAAATCCGCGTTCCCGCCGAAAGTTTTTTTCGCAACAAAAATGCGATATCCCCACTGCCCGTCGCCAGATCCGCGACCGACTCGGGACGGACTTTGCGCACTTTGCGCGCCAAACACAATGCCCAAAAACGACAAATCCCGCCGCTCAACAAAAGATTTGTCAAATCATAGCGTCCGGCGATCCCGCCAAACATTTTTTGAACTTTTTTTCCTTCCGTCATAAAAACCGTTTCCGCTATTTTTTATATTTTTTGACTTCCTCCAACCACTCACCGAGACGCGTTCCTGTGAGATGATTTTCCTTTACAAAGGCAATGGCCTCCTCCAGCACGGCTTTTCGGTATTTAGAGACAATTTGATCCGACGGCCGCGCGAGCAGTTCTCCGTAAATCGTTGCCGCCTCCGCCTTGCGTCCGTGAGCCGCCAGCCATCGTGCCGTTTCCAAAAGCAGACCGACATTTTCCCGACGCATATCAAGCAAAGTCGGACCTGTCCAAACAGAGAGCGTCTTCCCTTCGTTTTCTTCTGCCGCCACAAAAAATTTCCCCGCCAAACCCGCTGTAAAAAGCTTCAGCTCCCGCCCGACAATCTCCGCCTTGCGGCTGTCTCCGCGGGAACGCGCATAGTTGACAGTTCTCATAAAAATATATTGGGACAAGGGTGACGGATGCAGTTTTGCTCGCATCTGTTGCAAATAAAGCTGTTCCTTGATATCTTCCGCGAACGGACGATAGAGCGGATCGCCGACAATAATGCCCTGCCAGCTCAAAACCGGCGTTCCCGCAAATGCCGCTTCAATCAACGTCTCACCCTTTGCCAGCGATTCCATTACAAAATGCGGATGGAGCGAAAACGACAAAAACGGCTCATAGACATTGCCGAATGTCGCCACAGCCCCGCGATCAATCAAGGATGCACACCATTCTTTGCGATCCCGCAAAGTCGTTGCCGAAAAACTGTGGAGGTGAAACGCAACCGTTCCCGCTGGAAAATAAAAATCCGGATCCTCGATAAAGCCGCTCGCCCGACGCGCATACCAGCCAAAATAAAAAACGGGAGCGTCATAGCGCGTCGTCTGCCCCAAAAGCTTTCCCGTGTTCTCCAAAGTCATATCGTAGCCGAGGTCTTTCAAAATTTTTGCCGTTTCATCAAACCATTTGTTACCCTCCGCATACGGCCCGCCCTTGTCAACATACGCGCGCCCCGCGGGACCGCCCGCCCGCTCCGCTTCGATACTGCGCGTCACGATGCGTTTGGCGGCATCAAACGACGGTCCGTCAAGCCGGCAGACACGCACTGTCATTTTTTGCATTTCCGCTTCGGGAGTCTTTTTAAAAAACGGATTTTTGGAAGGGCCGCCGAGCGGCAGGTTCGGCACCGCCAGCAAAGCCAGTTCGCTATCGACACTCGCGCAATTGACGGCGAGCGCCTCTTGCATCAAGGATTTGCCGTCTTTATCCGCTGTCTCCGGCATCAACGCCTGATCGTTGGCGACACGCAACGGGACACCGCGGCAAACAAGCAGACAGTCCACCTTTAGCCCGAGCGCCGCATCCTCCATTCCGATATCTCTTTGATACTCGACTAAAGCAGCCCCCGCGGGATCGAGCTCCTTCGAAAGCGCAACTTTTTTCAACAGACCCCGATCGATCAAATTTTGCAACAGACGATTGCGAATCGCCGAATACTCGCGACGCTCAATCGTCTCCTTTTTCGACATTTCAAACGCAATGATGTTTTCCGCGGGAACGCCGCGTTTTTCACAATAAAAATTCGCCAACGCCACAGACTCCTCGTCGGCCGCGTTTGCCAAAAGGTAAATTTTTTCGGGAACGATTTCTGCCGAAACCCCGATCGAAAAAGCCGAAAACGCAAAAAGGAACGCAAATATTTTCTTCATCGTCCTAAATCGTTCCCGCCGTTGCCGCGGCATTAATTTTGGCTATCAAAGACGTCGTCGAAAAACCCGGCAAAAACGGCAGGAATTTTATCGCCGCCCCGACATCCTGCAGCGCGGCGCGCTCATCCGCGTTCAAAGTTTCGAGGGTATAGTCGCCCGCCTTGGCATATACATCCGGTTTTAACAGGCGAATCTCCTTGTCTAAGCGCGGCGTATGAAAAAAGAAGATACCGCTCACAAATTCCAGCGCTCCCAGCGTAAAAGCGCGCTCGAGATCCCCCTGCACCGGACGCGTCGGCCCCTTGAGCGCCCGCACCGAATCCGCCCCGTTCAAGCCAATCCACAACTCATCGCCCAGCTTGGCAGCCTCCCGCAAATAATAGACATGCCCGCAATGCAAGAGATCAAAACAGCCGTTGGTCAAAACAATCGTCTTGCCGCGTTCCCGCAAAAATTCACGGCGGGCGACCGCATCCGACAAATTTTCAAACAGTTTTGGATTATCGTTCAGCATAAAAAAAATTCTCACTCACTAAATAAGCGCTACCGCGGGAACAAATTTTGAAACCGGCATCAGTCGCGCCAATCGCGCGGCATCGCTCATCGCCTCCAGTTCCTCGATAGTGACCGCGTCTTCGATCTTAAAATCCCCCGAAGCGACACGACGCAACGCCGACAAAAATCCGCCCGGCCCCAAATTGCGTCCCAAATCGTGAGCCAAGGTCCGCACATAGGTCCCTTTGGAACACTCGACACAAAAACCCGCCGCCGTTTTTTCTGCTGTCGCCGTCCAATCCGTCAATTCAAATTTTGAAATATGAATAAAGCGTTTTTCGCGCTCGACTTCCTTTCCCTTGCGTGCGGCTTTGTAGAGCGGTTGACCATTGATTTTTATCGCCGAGAACATCGGCGGGATCTGATATTGGTCACCTTCCATCGCCTTCATCGCCGCGGCAACCGACTCGCGCGTCATTGTCGCGGGAATATCGCGGCGTTCCATCACCTCGCCTTCCGCGTCTTGCGAATTTGTCACAAATCCAAAAGTCACCTCTCCCGTATAAACCTTGGACTGGCTCATCAAATACTGGGACGCCTTGCAAGCTTTACCGACTAAAACAATCAAAAGTCCCGTCGCCATCGGATCAAGCGTTCCCGCATGCCCGATATGCCGTGTATGCAAAAGCCCCCGCATCTTGGCAACCACATCATGGCTCGTCCAATCCCGAGATTTGTCGATCAGTAAAATTCCGTTCGCTTCGTCCATAATCCCAAGTATAAACAAAAAACCTCGCTGACGCGAGGTTCTTAAAAGTGGTAGCCGGTGCAGGACTCGAACCTGTAACCAATTGATTAAGAGTCAACTGCTCTACCATTGAGCTAACCGGCCATTAAAATGTATCTCTCATTCTGCCATTTTTTCACAAACAACGCAAGAAATTTTTCCGTCTCCCCCAAACACAGCCACCCGCAAGCTCAATTGCGTTGGCCGCGATAGATGCGCAGCACGCGTTTGGTGATGGAAACGAGCGCTTCCCAGGGAATGCAATCCCCCCATTCACAAAAAGTTTCGATGCTGACACATTCGTCGCCGTCGCTGCCGATGATAGTCACTTTGTCGCCGACCTGCACTTCCGGCGCGTCGGTCAAATCTACAAGCGTCTGATCCATCGTCACCCTTCCGAGCACGGGAACGCGTTTTCCACGCACGAGAAAATGTGCTTTGTTGCTCGCCGCAGTCGGAATGCCGTCCCCGTAACCTGCCGTCACGATGCCGATTCGCGTCTCGCGATTGAGCGTGTAAGTGCGATTGTAACTCACGGGAACGCCCGCCGGCATCATTTTGATCAGACCGATACGCGAATGAAAAGACAAAACGGGATCCGGCGCGATTTTTTCAAAAATCGTTCCCGCGGCAGGTTTCAAGCCATATTGAATAATTCCGGCGCGAATCGCATTAAAAACTCCGTCGCGCACCATCGAGTCAAGCCCGGCGGAATTGTCCGCATGGATTCGCAATCCCCGACGCAAGTCTTCCGGGAAGCGGTTGATGACGGACAGGAAACGCAAGCGTTGCAGTTCCGTAAATTCGAGAGAAGTGTCCGCCGATGAAAAATGTGTAAAGACTCCGCAAAATCTCAAATTCTTTTTTGCCGCAATATGCAATGCCAGCGGGAGCGCCTCCGCATGCCAAACACCCATGCGTCCCATTCCCGTATCAATTTTCAAATTGACGGACAATTGCGTTCCCGCATCGGCAGCTAAGGCGTCGAAGCGGTCCGCTTCATCGGCGTTTGAAATCGCGGGAACGAGATTTTCGGCAATAATCGTTCCAAACTCTTCCGGCAGTGAAGGACCCAAAATATAGATTTCAGCCTGTGGCGCCACATAGCGCACGTCTGCGCCTTCGCGAGCATTGGCGACGGCAAAACTGTCGATCCCGCATTGCAACAGCCGTTCGACGATATACGCGACTCCGTGACCGTAAGCGTCCGCCTTGACGACCGAAATATAGTGAATACCCTCCGGGATCGCCTCCTTGATCTTGCCGACATTGCGTTCGAACGCAGCCAGATCGATTTCCGCCCAGACACGAGGCAAATGAGAACTTTCCACAATCATTATTTATAAAAAATTTATTGCCCGGGAACTCCGATTTCCTCGTCAACGATGCGTTCGGGGAGGCTGTTCCCGCCACATTGTGCGCGATAGGCGCAAAACGTTCCCGCGCGGGCGTATTTGTCATAAACGGGCCAAACGAGAATGTTGTCGCTCGGCGGGATCGCGATTTTATCAATCTC
Source organism: Opitutales bacterium (assembly GCA_024697185.1). Classification (GTDB taxonomy): domain Bacteria; phylum Verrucomicrobiota; class Verrucomicrobiia; order Opitutales; family UBA953; genus Spyradosoma. Next base: position 9,358 of record JAILGB010000028.1, read on the forward strand.
TTCGCGTTCAAAAAACTCAAAATTGCCCTCGTCAATTGTCGCGGGAACGCGGTTCATCGTCTTTTTGCAGTCAAACAAAAACATCAGCCAATGGCCGCTGCCTTCGTAACCGCGCTCGGAAACCATGCCGAACAAATGCAAATCCGCGGGAACGAGATCAATTCCCACTTCCTCTTTTGCCTCGCGACAGGCGCATTCAAACGGCGATTCTCCGATTGCCATTTCAAGCTTGCCGCCGATCGGACTCCAACAATTTTGATTGGGCGCTTTTTTGCGGCGGATCATCAAATGGCGTCCCTGCCCGTCGCGGACAAAAATCAAAACAGAAATTTTAAACGGAAGAATTTCCATAAGCCGAATTTACCAAACAATTGCCCAAAGCGCTTTGAGATACCGTCCCTCCGGATAGTTGGACATTACGGGATGGTCGAGTCCGGGTCCCGTGCGCTCGATAATTTGCAAACGCCGCCCCAAACGGTGCGCGACGCGAATGATCAGCTGTTCAAAATCTTCCGTCTGCAAAAGTCCCGAACAGGAGTTCGTCACAAACAGGCCGCCCCGTTTGACCAGCGGGAGCACCGCTTTGTTCATATCGTGATACTTGGCGTAACCGTCCTCGTAATCGTCACGGCCGTTGATCAACTTGGGCGGATCGAGCACCACGACATCAAACGACTCGCCATTCGCCTGCATTTGACGGGCATAAGAAAAAGTGTCGGCGTGAACAAAATTGATCCGCGTCTGGTTGAGATTGGCATTCCGTTTTGCCTGCGCAATCGCTTTTTCGTCCAAGTCCACGCCCGTCACCTCCGCCGCTCCCGCAAGTTTCGCCGACAGGGAGAAACCGCCCGAATAACAACAAAGATCCAAGACGCGCGCGCCCTTGCAAAATGTCGCCAAACGCGCACGATTGTCGCGCTGGTCGCAAAAAAATCCGGTCTTGTGACCGTTTTCAAAATCCACCGCATAGCGGATCCCGTTCTCACGAATTTTGATTTCCCTCAAACCCGGCGTATGAAAATCCTCACAACCGCGCGCGCACTCCATCGACCCGAAACCTTTGACCAACTGAATCGTCTCGCGGCTTGTCCCCAGTTCGCGATGAAAAACCGGCAGCCATTCGCGAATGCGCTGATAAACCGCCAACGTAAAAATCTCCACAGACAAAACATCGCCGTATTTATCGACAACCAAACCGTTCAAACCGTCCGCATCGCCGTGAACGACCCGGAACGCATCCGTTTTTTCCGGCAGCCGCAAAATCTGCGTCCGCAAACGAATCGCCCGCAAAATCAACTGCTCAAAATAATCCTCCGGCAACGCCTCCGTCGAATGGGAAAAAATACGCAGGGGAATATTCGCCTGACGATTGTAAAATCCGTGACCGAAAAGACTGCCGTCCTTGCCGTAAACCGCAACTTGCGTTCCCGCCGGAATCGCCGGTCCGCTCGCCAGCCCGATAAAACGGGGAAAAACATTGGGCGAATAAGTCATATATTTTAACTGCACCCAAGGCGCGGGACGAGACGACGGCGGGACCGCCCGATCGTTTTCTTTACGTTCAAAATCCATAGCAACAAGTTTAAGCAGTTCCAGAGACAAACGCAAAAAATATTACTCGCGGGAACGCCGGCTAACGCATAAAATAGTGAACATGAAAACCCCTCATTTCCCTGTTCTCAAAACAGCCCTGGCTCTGACGATTGCTCTCGCGGGAACGACTCTTTTCGCCGCCGAAGACAAGAGCATAAAAATCGACAAAGCCGTCATGGGGGAAAGCCTCACCGGCGCCGAGTGGAAAAATGTCAAAAACCAAAAACGTAAACTCGCAAATAAAATTTTAAATCTCATCCCGTCAGAAAAACCGAGCGACAAGGAGATCACCGCATTTTTAAAGGCTCCCGAAAATCGCATTTTGCTCAATCGCTGGTATTTTACGGACACCTTCGGGAACGCCGTTGCGGCAGCCGCCTCCGGCAAAGAGAAAAAAGTGCTTTTCCAAGTCCTCTCCGACGAAGATTGGCTCAACGGCTTTCTTTATTCGGGACGACTCGACAATACGGACAATTTTTTGCCGTTTTTTATGAAAATCGCCGCAAGCGATAAAAAAATGCAGGACGATCCCGTGACACGAAAAATCGCAGTCGCAACCGCCGGCGAGTATTCCCGCCAGGAACAGACCGACGACAAGACGATGTTGCGCCGTTACCGCTTTTTTGCAAAAAGCTACCGCGAAGAACTGCTCAACAGCACCTTCAAGGATCTCGACTATTGGGATATGCGCATCATCTGCGGCTGGGCAAGTCACAACGGCAGCAATTGGGGCAACGAAACCTCCCTGCGCTGGTCCCGCGACAACGTCAAACAGCCCGAAGCCGGCTATGCAAGTCGCGGAGGAGAAATCCACCAGCTCAACTACAGACTTTTTAACATTTGCGGCGACACCGTCCAAGGCGCCGATTATTACAGAGCCTATGTTCCCGTATTTACCGAACGCGCCGGCATCAACCAGGCGGCGATGTCCTACGAGGTCGGAGCGGTCTGCGGCGGCGTTTCCCACTATGGGGCGAGTGCCGCCATCGCCAACGGCGTTCCCGCCGTCACCATGGGAGAACCCGGACACTGCGCTTTTGCGACACGCAACAACGGCAAATGGATCGACAACAACAGCATTGAATGGAAACGTTCGACCCACTGGACACAAACCGGAGAACGGGAATGGGCGTTCCTTTTCAATATGCAAGATGCGTTTTCCAACAAAAAAGACTGCATCGCCGCAATGCAACGGATCGCCATCGCAAAACTTTTCCAAAAAACCCAAAATCTGCCGGGCGCCGCAGAAATCGCAGTCCAAGCCATTGAAACCCAGCCGATCAACTACATCGTCTGGCAATACGCGACTGACATTATCGCCGCCCAAAAAAAACAGGATCCCGCCGTTTGGCAAAAGCTCAACGGAATCGCCCTCCAAGCTTTTTGCAAAAAATATCCCAATGTCGGCGCGCGTTGCCTTCAAAAACTTGTTTATCCCCGTTTGATGCCCCTCCTCAACGATGACAAAAAGAAAGTGGAAATCCTCGCCTCTTTTTGGAATGCGACAGAAACGCACGGTCCGGCGTCATGGGAAATGGAAACGTTCTTTGATGCCCAAAAATCCTTTGCGGGAACGGCGAGCGACGCTTATCTCAAAGCCACAAAAGCCGCCGTCAAAGGCAAACAGCAGATCGAAGGCGTTTTTGACAATTGGGCGGCTGGCAACGAACCGCTAAAACGATAAAAAAATTGCCGGCTGTTTGCGCAGCCGGCATTTTTTTGCGGGAACGGCAAAACTATTCCGTCGGCTTCGTCCCGTTACATTTTGGGAATTGGCTGCAGGACCAAAAAGTTTTTCCGGCGCAACGCCCGCGTTTTGCCTTTTTCAAAACCATCTGCGCGCCGCATTTCGGACAAGCGGGAGATGCTTTTTCGGGAACGCCGTCTATTGCGGGAACACCGTTTTCAGAAGCGTTTTTTTCGGGAACGGCTTTTTTCGCCTGTCGCTGCGGGAACGCCATTTTCGCTGACGCGACATGCTTCGGTGTGTTTTTTTTGAGCGCGAGCCACAATTCATCCATGGAAGACGAAAGACAACGCGTGTCGCTGACAACCGGCATAAAATTATTGTCGCCGTCCCAACGCGGAACGACATGACAGTGCAAATGTTTGGGAATGCCGGCTCCGGCGGAAGCTCCGATATTAAAGCCGATATTAAAACCGTGCGGGTGGAGCGTTTCCGTTATAATTTTTTGCGCGAGCGCGATCGTTTCCATCAGATCCGCGCGCTCTTCCTCCGTCAGATCGACAAGCGACGGCACGGCACGATACGGGATCACCATGACATGCCCCGCATTATACGGGAACGCATTCATCACGATGTAACAGGTCTTGCCGCGATAAAGCAAATGGACTTTTTTTTCGTCACTTTGCCTGGGAATCTCGACAAAGGGATCTTCCCACTTGGGACCGTCTTGCTTGGCGCTGACATAAGCCATCCGCCAAAAAGGATAAAGCATTTTCATAATTCAAGTTTTGTTTTTTTCTAAAAATTTTTGAAGCGCCGCAGTCTTGTCTTGTTCCAATTGCGACTTTAAAGCCTCAAGCGATAAAAATTTTTGTTCGGGTCGCAAAAAAGAAATCAGGGAAACACGGACCTTCGCTCCGTATCCCGGCACGGGCGTTCCCGCGGGAACGAGCAAATGACTTTCGAGCAGAGGCGCCATTGTTTTCAAATCACCGATTGTCGGCCGCACACCGTAATTGGCGACACCTTCAAAATCCGTTCCCGTCTCCAAATCAACAAGCCGGACAGCATAGGCGCCAAACGGCACCCGTGTTTCCGGAGTCCATGGGACATTGAGCGTCGGGAATCCGATCGTCCTGCCGAGACGATTGCCGCCGATCACCGTTCCCGTCATAAAATAATCTTCCGACAACATCGCATTGGCAGCTTCTATCTGCCCAGATTCGAGAGCCGCGCGAATTCGTGTCGAGGAGACCGGCGCGCCCTCCCATTTTACGGCGGGAACGGCTGTCGAGTCGATTCCCGACCGCATCGCCAACACGGGCAAGTCTTTTGTATTACCGGCGCGGCGGGAGCCAAAATGAAAGTTTTCACCGCAATAAACCGCCGCGAGAGAAGGAATTTTTTTCTTCAAATAACTCAAAAAATCTTGCGCGGGAATGGCGGCGAACTCGCGCGTGAACGGCTCGCAGACAATTTTTTCAAAACCGCAATCTTCAAAAATCTGAAAGCGCTGTTCGAGCGGATAAATCAATTTTACAGCTCCCGTTCCCGCGAAAAGCACTTGCGGGTGCGGGTCAAAAGTCAAAACGGCGGGAACGCCGTTCGCCTTCCGCGCTCCCGCGACTGCCGCTTGAAAAATGGCGCGATGACCGCGGTGCGCGCCGTCAAAGACACCCAAAGCCAAATGAACGGGACGCTCCCGGTCCGGGAACGCCCGGGCTGCATTTTGCAATGTAACGATTTTAGACATACAAATCGGGCGCGACGGAAAAATTTTCTTTATCCGCCGCGCCCCATTCATCAATTTTTAGAAGCGCGCGCGCAAACCGACATTCACACCGTGCGATGTTGTCTCTTCGAAATCGCTTTCATACGTGTAGCCGACGTTGAGCGACCACGAATTGTCGAAACGGTATTCGACGCGAGGTCCGACGGAGAATGTGGTTTCGTTTGCGTAATAGGCGGTCGCCTTTGTCTTGGCTCCGGCGTAACTGCCGCCCTGGAATGTCGCTTTGATATCACTATCGTTGTCAACAAACTCATGACGCAAGGCGCAATCGAGAGAGAAACGCCACTGCGCGGACGGAGCCCAAGTCAAGCTCGTTCCCGCAACACCTCGCACGGACAGACGATCGTAAGAATCGACATTATAAGCGATAGCCGCCGAACCCGTTTCTTCAAACTCGTTGACGATCATATAATCCAAATCAAGACCGACATACGGCGAAAGGTGGAAACTGTCGCTAAGGATGAAGACGCGGCCCAATGTTGCGGACAAGCCGAAATCATAACCGTTTGTCTCGCCTTCCGCGACGCCCAAAACCGTGTTGCGTTTTGTATCAAAAGCGCTAAAGCCGAAATGCGCGCCGAGCCCGAGATAGGAATAGTCATCGAGCATTTGCTGGGCGTAGAGTCCGATGCTAAGCGTGTCATTCTCATGCTTGCCGGCGCTGTTGTGCAGATTCGCTTTGCCGGTGACATAAGTGACATTGACGCCCGCAAGCGCTTTTTGGGAGAGGAGCGTATCGACACCCGCCTGCAATCCGTAAGAACGGAGATCGTAGTGCGGATTGCCGCCGTTGCTGGTTTTCGTGTCGGAGGAACTGCCAATCGCATTGGCATAGCCCATCGTCTTTTCACGCGAGACGATATTGTAAACGGCGCGATCGTAGCGGCGCTGTTCGAGTCTCTGGCGCAAAAGATCGTTTTCCGTCCGAGCCACCGAGAGAGACAAATCGCTCAAGGCGCCGAAGGAGACAGGCGAGAACGCCGACAAAATTGCGCTTTGGTCGCCGGCGGACTGATTGACCGCCGTCCAAATCGCGCTCGTCTGATCACTGTCAATCAAATCTGCAAAACCGCCCAAGCCCTTAGCGTGTTCGGACGCGATATACTGATTGACAAAAATCTGTCCGGAACGAAGTGCCGCACTCAAAACGGTGCCGTCGCCCAATTTGAATGTCGCCGCACTGTCGATTACGGTCGTTCCCGCAACAGTCATCAAGACAGAATCTGCCGGGATCGCGCTCAAGACAACATTTGCCGTGCTCGTGAATGTCGCATCGCCCGTTACCGCAATCGGCACTGCGGAGACGACATAATCGCCACTGACGAGCAAATTGCCCGCAATCGTCAAAGCCGGAGTCGATCCCGGTGTCAACGATGCCGTTGACATGCCCGAACGGACATTTACAGTGCCGCCATTGTCAACCGTAAGATTGCCGCCGACGAGAGCCCCGCTCAATGTCAGTGTGCTGCCGGACAAAACGCGCAACGAAAGCGCGCCCGTGCCGACCGGACCGGAAGCCTTCGCCGTGCCGTCGATCGCGAGCGTTCCCGCGGATGACGCGTTAAGCATCGTATAATAATTGTCAAGATTCAAGAGCGACGTTCCCGTCGTCAACTTGAGGGTGGCATTGTTTGCCGCCGATGCGACAAAATTAATCGTTCCCGCCACAGAGGCAAGATCCGAAGCCGTCATATTGACCGTGCCGGTTTCAATTTCCAACGTTCCCGTAAATCCGCTTGCCGGTGCCCAATCGAGTTCGCGCGCGGCACTCGCATACTTGACACGCAGCGCACCGCTGCCCGCCAAGGTCGCGTTGTCACCGAGCGTCGCCGAATAATTCTTGGAAGAATAGACCAGCGTCGCTCCGCTGTCGATCTGCACCGTTCCCGCGAAATCGCTCGCCGAGGAAATTTCGGTCGTTCCCGAAACAAATTCAAGCGTTCCCGTTCCCGCGATCACTTTGCCGATACTGGCTGTTCCGCTCGTTCCCGCCACTTGGAGAGTGGCTCCGGAGGCGATCGTGACTGTTCCGTTCGAGCTTGTGCCCAAGGAATTTGTAACAACAGTCGTTCCCGCATTGAGGGCGATATCCAAATCCGTGCCAAAATCTGCACCGAGCGTCAGCGTTCCCGCGCCCGTCTTAGTGACCGTCGCGGTAGAATCGCCCTTGAGCTTGCCGCCGAATGTGAAATCGGAACTCGTGTCAAAATCGAGCGTCGCCGAGGATTCGACAATGATCGAATTGTCAAGATCCGAGACAATCGTCAGCGTATTGCCACTGCCGACCTGCAAAAGCAAATCGCCGGAATTGCTGCCGAGATCGCCGAGCTTTGCCGTCGTCGAAATCTTCAGGCTACCGCTACCGGCGAAATCACCCGTGAGCGTTCCCGCCGCGGATGTCGCCAAACCGGCAACTTCAAACGTTCCCGCATCATCGATTGAAACCGTCTGCGTGGAGTTGAAGGTTTGCACCGCAAGCGTTCCCGCCATAACACGCGCCGAACCCGTAAACTCCTTGCTCAATGTCCATTTGCCCATGCCCGTCTTCTTGACTTGGGCCGCGCCCGCCGCCAAATCAAAGGTCGAGCCTTCGCCGCCGTTAACTAACGTCAAAACTGCACCGGCAACAGGATTTGTCGTCCACGAACCCGTGATGACAGCGCCGCCCTTGTCGCTTTCGTGAGAGAAGGTCGCACCGCTGCTGCTCGCCGTATAAACCGCATCAATCGTGCGATAAGTCGAACCGCTCATCGGGACAAGCGAACCGGATTCAAGATTCAAAGCCGTTTCAAGAACCGCCGCGCCGGCAAAAACAATCTTCGTGCCGGATTCGACGGATGTCACCGCCAAAGTGCCGCTCGACAAAGTGATCGTGCCGCTGATATCGATGTTCCCGCCGATAAAGGCCTTTGAACCGCCCGTCTTGGAGATCGAGCCGCTGCCGCTAACCGCGCCGGCGACAATAACGGCGCTCTTGTTGTTTTCAGGAGCCAAAACCAATGTCGTTCCCGACAAAAGCGAGACCGTCTCCGTTCCCAGTGTCGCCGCCTCCGTCAACTTCAACGTGCCGCCGACAAGAGAAAGTTTTCCGGTGAACCCGTCATTAGCCTTGCTCAATGTCAAAGTATGATCTGTCGCATCGATTTCGATCGTTCCCGCGCCCGACAAACTTGCCTTGCCCTGGGTCATATCGGCGTCAACATCCAAAAGGATTGACGCGCCAGGATCCGCCTTGAAGACGGTCTCCGACGGCGAAAGCATCGAACCGGCGCGCACGAGCGTCAATTTGCCCGAAAGCGACTCGACCGTTCCCGCGAAGCCGTCAATATCCGTCGTCAAGGTCATCATGCCCGCCGTCTGAATCGCTGAAGCCGTTTTCGCAGACGCGAGACTGCCGATTGTCACCTTGTCACCGATAACGATCGTGCCGCCGTCAAGCGTCGCCGAACCGACCGCCACTGCGGTCGTGGCCGCGCTCAAATCGACAGTCGCCGTATTCGTAACCCTCAAATCGCCCAATGCGTAATTCGCGCCGGCGAGTTTGAGCGTTCCCGCCCCTTCCGCCAGCATATTGAGATTGTTGTCAATATCCGCATTGACCGTGACGAGGCCGTTCGCGTCTTCGACGGCAAACACCAGCGTTCCCGCATTGCCGGTCGTGGACGTGCTGTAGGCGAAATCGGAAATCGCCAATGTGTTCGCGCCCGCCAAATAAATCAAGGCTGTATCATTGTAGGCATATTCCAGTTTCGCCAATGTCAAATTCCCGGCGTCAATCGTGACCGCCGAAGCGTTCGCAAGGCGCAAGGTCGCGGAGGAGCTGAAATTGTTCAGATTCGCCGTCGAATAATTGCCGAGGGCGAGCGTTCCCGTAAAGCCGTCCGCCGAGCCTGCGGCAAAACTCAATACGTTTTGATTGCCGACCGTCAAAGTTCCTGCGCCCGACAAGGAAGCTGCAATCGTCGTCGAGCCGTCAACTGCGCCGATCGCGACAAAAGAGCCTGCATCATGGTTGACAATTGCCGTCGCGTCCGCGGCAACAGAAAGTTCAGCGGCGGAGAAGGTTCCGCCATCGGCAAATTCGAGCGTTCCCGCGGAAACCTTGACCGTTCCCGCAAAGGCGCTGTTGTCCGTCTCGGTCGTCAAAACCGTTCCCGCGCCGATTTTTTCAAGCGTCGCACCGGTATCACCACTGAGAGTCGAAAGTTTTCCTTCCGTCAGCTGCACCGTCGCAGAATCGCTGATCGCGAGCATAATGCTGTTGATCTTGTCAAACTTTGCCGTTCCCGCGCCGGTGATCGTCAATGTCGTGTTCTTGGAACCCGTCAAATCGTTAAAGGAAGCGTCCGATGTCGCCGCCAGGGCGATCTTGAGATTTTTGGAAACCTGAATCGAGCCCAAATCGCCCGTCGTCGTTCCCGCGATCGTCAAAACGGCGCCGTTGCCATTAACAGCAAGCGTTCCCGCGTTTACAGCCGTAAAGCCGTCTGCGAGCGTCAAATTATTGAACTCGATCCGGTTGTAAACATTTGCCGTTCCCGCGAGCGTCACCGCTTCGCCTCTCGGATCAAATTTCAGCGTGCCGAAACTCTGGAGATTGCCGGCAAAAGTCAACGCGCTCGTCGCTTTGACCGTCAATGTCACGTCCGGCGCGACACCGAGAACGCTCGTTGCTGTCGAGCTGTTGCCGCCGACTTCGAGCGTCGAGCCGCCCGTCGCGACAATCGTGCCCCAAGTGCTGAGAGTGCCGGCATTGAGCGTTCCCGCCGCAATCTGCACCGTTCCCGAAAGATCCGCCGTCGTGACAGCGAGAGTTCCGTCACCTGACTTGATCAACGTTCCCGAAGCGGTCAGATCGTCAACCGTGAGCGTTCCCGCGGCGGTGTCGATCGTCGAGGTCGTTCCCGCGCTTTGTGAAAGTGTCGCCGCAAGCGTTGCCGTTCCCGTCGAAGCGATCCGTGTTGCGTCATCGATTGTCAGCGTTCCCGACGACGTGAGCGACGAACCGTCCGCCATCGAAACCTGCCGCAAACTTTGCGCCGCCGTATTGGTCAACGCCAATGTCGCATTCTCGCCCAAATCAAAGTTTGTAGAAGAGACCTTTGAGGAAACCGAAACCGTTGTTCCCGCCGACATTTGCAGCAGGTCAACACCGAGAGTCGATGTGTTGTCATTGACAAAATTCAATGTTCCCTGACTGACGACAACCTTGCCGAGCGTGGAACTCGCTGCGAGTTCCAGCGTTCCCGTTCCCGTCTTCGTCAAAGTGGCGGTCGTTCCCGTCGCCGTATCAAATGCCGCCGTTTTCGAATCCGCAACATTGATAAGGGCTTCGGTGCCGACAATCGTCAATGTCTCCGCCGAGCTATAATCGCAGAGCACATTCAACGTTCCCGCGATTTGGATAGAAGAACCCGAAAGTTTGCCGCCTGTCGCCAAGGACGCGAGCGTCAATGTCGCACCGTCCGCGATAATGGCACCGTCCGCGAAATTGTTGGCGCCGACATTATGGAAATAAACGGAGCCGCTCGAAACATTCAGATAATTTCCTGTGAAGGAATGACCGTCCTGATTCAGGCTGAAATTGACACTGTCTCTAAAGACAAGGGCGCTGACGGAAGCGTCCGTATCCAATGACAACAGCGATCCCGCCCAAGCGGAGGCGATCGTCACATAGGAATCGTCCGCAATCGCCTGGCCAGTCATATTGCCGCCGGACACCTGTGTCTTTTCCCACAAGGAATCCGTCCATTTGCTGAGTCCGACGTCGTTTGCCCAGACATACGTTCCCGCACGCTTGACGGTGATGCCGTCGGTGTTTGAGAAATCCAAATACAAATCGGCGGTGCCGTCGCTGAAATTGATCGTCGCGATTGTCGCTTCGTTGTAAGTGACCGTATAAACATCGTTGGTCTCCGAAGCCGTGAAGGTCAGTTCGCTCCAGTCCAAATCCCTGTTGTCACTGCCTCTGAATGTCACCGCGCCGGAATACAAGGCATAGCTGTCACCGATTGCGGCGGCGTTCTCCAAATCAAACGTCACATTGACATCGTTGATTTGATAGGAGGCGTTGGCATATTCGCCGGAAGCCTGATAGACAAACGAAAGCTGATTGCCCGAAATGCCGCCGATTGAAACATCGTTAACGACTGTCGTTCCCGTATAATCGGTGCCGTAGGTCAGTTCTGTCTCGCCGGCTGTGCTTTCCGCGAGCATATTGTTTTTGTCGAGAGCGACTTGATTTTGCAGGAGCAAAACATTTGAAACCTTTGCATTTGACAGTTCCGCCGTCGCGCTCAAGACGGTCAAGGAACCGGAAATCGCCGAATTTTTGACAAGAATCGTCGCATCTCCGGACATTGTCTCCTTGCCAATGATCACATTGGCTGCCAGGCGTCCGTCGTTGACGACCTCAATCAGTTTTCTGGACGCGTCCGTGCCGTAAATCGACAAATCGCCGGCCTGCACCTGCAAGCTGCCGTTGTCAACCAAAACGCTTTCAAGCTTGAAATCCTCGACAGCCTCGGTAAAATCAACGGTCGCGCCCATTGTTCCCGAGACGGACAACGAGCCGCCGGTGACAGCGACGTTGCCATAAAATGTCGCCGAATTCCGAACCTCCATACGACCTTCTCCGCTGACGGAGAGGGTTTCGGCAACATCACCCAAGATGCCGCCGGAGACCGACAAGGTCTGACCTTTGTCGATTGTAAAGCGTCCCTTGATTCTGCCCGTATTTTCAACGCTCACCTTGCCCGACACCGCCGAAGCGGCAAAATCGATCGTTCCCGCATTGCGGATCGTCATATCTTCGCTCAAAACCGAATTCAGATTCGCGGTAATCGTAGCATGGGAAGTGTTGTCAAGATCTGTTCCCGCCGACGACAAGGCGAGCGTCAGCGAAGGAACGATGATCGTGCCGTTGTTGCTGACAGAACCGCCGCCGCTGAGGACAAGGCCGACATCGCAGCCCGACAAGTGGGAGTTGGCGTTGACTGCCAAGGTCGCTCCCGAAACGACATCAATCGCTCCTGAGGCCACACTGATCGTTCCCGCCAAAGTTTTTGTTCCCGCATCCACCAGCGTCAAGGTATCCAAAGCCAGCGTGCCGTCAACAGCGCTAAACATGCTGTTGCCATAAAGCGTTGCACCACCGACATTCAAAATTCCCGCATCGAGGAAAGTCGCGCCGTCGAGGACAGTAATATCCAAAGCTGCGCCCGCGCTCGCGCCCGCGACAACCTCCACTCGCGCGCCATTGGCGATCGTCAGATCGTTTGAATTTGTCGTCACGATCGTTGCCGACAAGTTGGTTGCCAAACCGGCATTGCCGATCGTCGCGCCGTCCTGGAGTTGCAGTGTGCCGGACAATGTCGCCGCCGCAACAGTGCCGCCGAGAACAACCGTCTGATTGATTTCACCCGTGGTGCTCGTTGACAAAAACGCCGCGCCGGCATCGACTGTCAGCGTTCCCGTCGCATTGAAGGCACCTGTTGTGCTGACCGTTCCCGACTTAACCGTCACCGCACCCGCACCGGTAATGGCGCTTTGCAGTTCTTTCGAAGTGTTGTCGGACAAATTGAAAACCAGTTCCGTGCCGGCGGCAAGTTCGATTTCCGACGGTCTGCCAAAATTGCCCTGCACTTCCAATACGCCGCCGCTAACCGTCACTTTTCCTGTAAAATCCCGATATTGGGCGATATTGTTGTTCTGCGTTCCCACGAGAAGCATCGTTCCCGCGCCGGATTTGGTAAAGCCGTAGCTCTCCGTATCCGCCTCGATAAAGGTCGTTCCCGCCCGCAAAACGGCACCGGACTCCACATTGAAAGTCGCCGCATTGGCATTTTGCAGTTTGACGAGCATCGCGCCGATCTCACTTGTATAGCCCGTCTTGGCATTGATCGTCATCGACTTGGCGTCGATCAAATAAAAATCGGAAGTATCGACACCCGTAATCGAGCCGCCGTAGAGATTGAAGACCAAACCATCAACAAGCTGCGTCGGGACATCCGTTCCCGCACCGTCGTAAACTTCGTCCTGACCGATGTAAACATTGCCGTAAACGTCAATCGTCGCCGTTTGGGAATTGGAAGAAAACGAATCGGAACGAATCAGCGCCAGCGTTCCGTCTTCACCGACCGTGATCGAGCCGTCAAAAACAGGCGAGCCCGTTCCCGCCGCGCCCAAAGCGACCGTTCCCGCGTCAATCCGCAAAGAGCCGTTCAAAGTGCCTTGACTGGTGAGCACCAGCGTTCCCGCGCCCGTCTTTGTAAAGACTCCGGTCTCACTGATCGTTGCGCCCGTCAAATCAAACCAAGAATTGCTGCCGACATCAAAAGTGATATACGAACCGGCCTCAAACGCCAAACGGTCGCCAAGTTGATATTTCGACTCTGTTTTATTGGGAGCCTGATTGGCCTCCAAGGAGAAAATCGCCGCATAGGACGCGCTTGACGCGTTGGAGATGTTGATCTTCGAAGCACCGCTCAAAGCGCCTTGGACAAAGGAAATCTTGGAGCCGCCCGCCATCGAGATGACCGTATTCTTCGCCGTATCGCCCTCATACATTGCCGAAGCGTTGTCGAGAACCAGTTCGCCCGTCGCCGCGAGGGAAATCGACGGAGTGTTCAAAGAAGACTTCACTGCAGCGAACAAGGTGCTGCCGGTGCCGATTTCAATGCTCTCCGCCGCCAACTTCGTATTGACGTTCAGCGTGCTGTCAAGCAAAGTCAAGGCCCCGCTGACATTGACGGAGCCGGTCGTTCCCGCCAGCGTGTAAACTGTGTCGGCGGCAACAACATTCAAAACGCTCGCATAAACTTCGCCCGAAACGTTGACCGTCACAGCGCTCTGGCCGCTGACATTGTCCAAATAAAGCGCCGAACCGGCCGCCGCCGTGCCGCCGACCTGCTGGCCGTTAAAGTTTGTCGCCGTCCAAATGCCCGAACTGCCCGTGGATGTGCCCGAACTCCACGCGATAAAACTGGCAGATGTCGCCGTGAAAATGAGATTGTTGTCCGAATATGTCCACAATCCGTCCGCACCCGACGACAAAATCGTCGCGATCGTTCCCGAATTCAACGCCGACAAAATCGCCGACAAATTCGTATCCGCATCCGCCTTGAAAATAACGCGCGAAAGATCGCTCCCGTAAAATGGAATACCCGACAAATTGATGGAGCCCGAAGAGAACGTGATCGCGCCGTCAATCGTCGTCGCAGCGGCTCCGTAGGCGGAGGCGCCAATCGTCACTGCGACATTCGTCAATGTCGCATCCGTCAAAGTGTTCGTTCCCGAGAGCGACAGCTTGCCGTTGCTCAATTTCAAGTTGTTCACCGTCGCAGACTCCGCGAGCACGATCGTGCCGCCGAGAGTCGCAGCCGGCAACGTTGTCGAGCCGCCAAGATTGAGCGTTCCCGTGTTAGTAAAGGTTCCGGAAATCGTCAAACCGCCGCTCAAGGTCAAAATGCCGGCATTGTTGAGATTTCCACTAAATGTCTGAGCCACATCCGCCGTCACTTTCGCGCCAGCGGCAATCGTCACATTGCCCTTGCCCAAAGCTGTTGCCGACTGGGCGATCACCGAACCCGCAGAAATCGTCGCGTTGCCGGTAAAAGTATTTTCTCCCGAGAGCAACAACGCACCCGAACCTTCCTTGGTCAAAGCGCCGCTGCCGGAAATAACTCCGGAAGCCGTCAATGTCCCGGAAAGGGAAAGCTTCAATCCGCTCGTTCCCGAAATGGCAATCGGAGTCGTGATTGTCGACGACGGATCCGAGGTGGAAATCGTCACATTGTTCAGGGAAACCGAAATCGAATCGCCCTTGATACCGCCGGAACCGAGTTTCAATGTGGAACTGTTGACATTCAAAGTCGCGCCGGACGCCACCGTCAGCCCTTTGAGCTCCGTATCGCCGTCCAAGGTGAGAGTGCCGGCATTGACCGCAAACATCTTGCCGCCAAACGTCGCGCCCTTGCTCAAGGTCAAAGTACCGGCTCCCGATTTAACGAGACTGCCGGAAGTCTGGGAAGACATGCTGGACAATTTCTCCGCGAACGTCATATTGTTACCGTTCGTGTTAAATGTCGCATTGCTGCCGAACTGAATATTGGTCGCAGAAGAAGTGCTCGTCGCCGTCGCCTTGAGGGTGGCGTTGGCAAACTGAACCGGCTGCGCCTTCGACTGCGCGATACCGCCGCTGCCGAGCCCGATTGTCAGCCCGCCGTCAAAAAGGTAGGTTCCCACATTGCCGACCGTGATCGAGCCGACATTGATCGTTCCCGAACCCGTCATCGTATGCGTCATGTTGTTCGCTGCCATCGACATGGCGCCGGAAATGTTCAATGTTCCGTCAACAGTCAGCGTTTTAAGACCCCAAGCGTTTGAAAAAGATGTCGCATTGACCGTGGCGCCGCTGCCGATTGTGAGCGAACGCGTTGTCGCATTGGCGTTTCTTGTCGCAATCTCATTGAGCGTCATGTTCGAGTTGATGACAATATTCGCCGCAGCACCTTTGATCGTCAATTCTCCGGAAAGTTTATAGGTTCCCGCGCCGGAAAGCGTCAGCGTGTTATTGTCTTCGACGACAATCGATGCGGCATTCAGATCGTATGAACCCGTCTCCACTGTCGTATTGGCGGAGACCGTCACCGTTCCCGCCGTAACAGATGTTCCCAAAGTAAGTGTCGATCCCGCCATCGAAAGTGTCGCGTTGTCGCCCGAAGCGAATTTCGCGGCAGCGGAGCCGTTCAACCAATTTTCACTCGCATAATCCCAATTTCCCGTAGCGCCGCCGTTCCATGTCAACGAATTGGCGCCAAGCGCAGACGCGCTCATTGCCGCAGCGGCAAAAAGGGTTGAAAAAAGAAGTTTTTTGGATTTCATAAAAACAATATTTTTTTGGAGTTTAAAGGGGGTATTTTGCGCGTCTTTCGCGCTCGCGCATATTTATAGTTAAGATTTTGACCCAATTTTGCCGTTCCCGCAAGGAAAAAACACGCCTGTTTTTCGGGGGAATTCTATCGGCTCCGCCACTCGATTTTCAGCGCCTGGTCCGTGCCAAAATCATAATCGTCCTTGAGTATGACAAAATTGGGGGTAAAAATGTGTTCCGGATGGATTTCCTCACTGCTCCCGTCGGCGAGAACGCGCTTAAAAACAATCTCCGATTTGACATCGGCGCGCTCTACAAACCAATATTGGATCGGGATTTTGTCCGTGCGCGATGACGGGAACACCGTCAGTTCACGCATTTTTCCCGTTCCCGTGAGGGCGACTTTTGTCGGTTTGTATTTGAACGCCACCTGACAGATCGGATCACCGTAAAAAGCGATCGTGTCGCGATCGTGAAGGTTGCCGATCAAATCTTTGACCGGCTGCACGCCCGCGGCGGAGATTTGTCGCGCCAAAAAGCCGATATCCGGCCCGTCCCTGCCGCGTTCCCGCAATTTTACGGGTGTTTTTCTTAAAGATTCCGGCAAGTTTTGCAAAGTTTTTTCCATACAAAACAGCCAAGCCTGCCCAAGTTGCATTGCCGGCGTCCCATCAAAAAAGTTTCGATGGACATCCCAGCCGCGACCGAACCAGCTCGGCACCGTATAACCGACAAATTGCCGATAGCCGTAATTGGACAAAGCCGTCACCACCATCGAATCGGGATGGCCGTAAGCGTCTCCGATCAGACAATTTCCGGCCGCAACCCAGATTTTAGGATCTTTCGAAAAAGCGAGCGCTTTGCCGGGCGGCGTCTTGGACGAACCCAGCGCCCGCCGCATTTCTTTTTCCGGCACGACAATAAATTTCCCGCCTGCCGAAAAAAGCATTCCGTGCGAAAACGGCATTTCAAGATTAAACTCTGTCGCATGGGACGCGCTCAAAAAATATTGGGGATTGATCGCGTCATAATGTTTGGCAAAAAATTCGACGGATTTTGTCGGGTCTTTGAACACCTCCTGTTTTGTCTCGCCGTTTTCTCTCAGGCAATAACGCTGCGGTGCTCCCCAATCGAGCATGATAAAAACGCGCTCAAAAAGCTCCGTGTCAAAAAAAGTGTTTCCGACGGCTCGTTTTAATTCGATGCGCGGGAACGGCTCCAGGAGTCGCGACAAATTTTTGACATTGTTTGCCGTCAGCACGCCTACGATCGCATCGATATGCGAATCCTCCTCGGGATCGATACGGCGCGAAATTTGATTGAGCGTTTGCAGGCTGACGCGATTGATCATTTGCGGCGGGGCGACAACTGCGACATAGCGCGCCTGCTGTCGCTTCAAATCTGCGAGACAGGCGTCCGTCCCGTCCCATGTATAAACGGCGTTTGAAGCGCCGTGACGCTCGGCAAATCGGGAAATCGCCGCCATGGCGCTTTGATTTTTTTGATATTCAGGCGCGACGAGCACCGCATATTCGCCCGTTCCCGCGGCATCAACTTCCGCCGACAACGCAATCGCGGGGATTTCCGCTAACAAAGAAAAAGTCGCAGAGCAAAAACAAATGCCCGCGGTCAAAAAGATTGAGGGTTTAATCATAAAATCAAGCATAATGGCAGCCGGATATTTTCGCGAGAAAAAAGGCGTTCCCGCGATAGGGTAATATCGGACGGGACATAAAAAAAAACCGGACTTCCCAAAGAGAAATCCGGATTTTCACGAAACACCGCCTTTTTGAAAAGCGGCGTTTTTCAACGGGAACGTCAAAACACCACAATCTCCGGCTGGGTCTCGGGTTGCGACGCCTCGGGAGTGATGACTTCGATGATCGGCGCAGTTTCTGCGGGAACGACATTTTCGACCTCATTTTCCGCCGGTTTGTCGCCAAACTGCAAGATCGCCGTCGCCGTCATCGCGACAACCGCACAGGCGATAGACTCGCCGCCGACAAATCCGGATGCCAAAGCAACTGAATATTCGTTTTCCGTCTTGGCGTGGAACTTGTGCCAGAGCCAAACGATAATCGCACCGAGTGCAAACGATGCCGCGTTGTTAAATGCGCCCGGGAGGGTGAGGACGATGCCCAAACCGATTGCCGACGGCAAATAAGCGCGATATTTCGGCAAAAGTTTTTCGAGGCACGGCAATGCGACACCGATCATACCGCCGATCGCCATCGCCCAATAAACTGTCGTCGGGAGCGAAACGGAAGCGTCGTTCAAAAATTCCGCGACAGCCTTCCACATACGCGCCGGAGGAGCCGGATACTGTTCGAGCGCCGCCGCCGAAGGCACGAGCAAACGCCACACGGGAACGACGATTACGGTGCCGATACAAATAGCTAACAACTGCGTGAAAAATTGGATCCGCGGTTTCATGCCGAGGAGATTGCCGAGCTTCATATCACTCATCAAATCTCCTGCGGATCCGCCGGCAGCCGCCGTGACGCCTCCGGTGATCAAATTGGTATCGACGTTCCCGCGAGCTCCGGGCATCACCGAATAGATCAATTGGGAAATTTTGCCCATTGCGCCGATCGGATTGGTGTCCGCCTCACCGCAGGAACGCGCACAAATCAAGCCGAACGCTCCGGCGAGGAAAATCGCCAACACTCCAAGATACCATTGCGTATTAAACGCAAAATGCAAGGTGCAAATCAAACCGATCGCCGCCGGAATGATGCCGATAAAAAACCATTTCATCGGGACTTCGCAATCCGCCACGGGATCCTTTGCTGTCGCAGGTTCGGAGCCCTTGTTTTTTGAAAAAACGCCCGAGAACGCGCGATAAATCGTTTTCCACTGGAACGCCAGCGATGTGAAACTCGCCATCACCATAATCGCCGTTCCGCACCACAAAGACCAATAGACGACTTTAAAGCCACCAAAAGAGCCGTCGGGCTTGAGGGTGACCTCAATGTTGCGGAAAATGTCGGCGTTAGAAGCAACATGCAAAATGTCCATCTGAATCAACCAGGGGGCGATCACCCAATCGAGCAGACAGGCCGCGCCCAACATTGTCAAACAGACGCGCATACCGCAAAGCATGCCCGCGCCGACCATCAGGACGGAAATGTCAAAGGAAAGCCCCGGCAACGTCGCTTTCTCGGGGATGTTGACAGCCTCGCCCTTGTCCGTTTTTAAAACGGCAGCCGTTTCACTGTTTGTAATTCCCCAAATTTTGAGGGGATTCAAAAAGTCCGGCAAACCGATTTCGTCCGGCAAAAATGCCAGTTTATTGAAAAACGCGCCGACTTTTTCCTTGCCAATCTCGACAAATGCCCCGCCAAGCGTTCCCGCCTGTTTGATCAAGCCTAAAGCGGCTCCGAAACCGAGCGCGGACAACAAAGTGTTGACTTTGCGCTTAGTCGTCTCGCTCCCGTCGCTTGCATAGAGCGAACGCAATGTTTCCGCCGAAGCGATCGAGCTCGGGAAACGCAGACGCTCCTGGTTGATGAGCGAACGTTTCAACGGAATCGCAATGCAGGTTCCCGTCAAAGCGGCAAAAAAGATCATCGGGACCATCTTATACCATTCGGTCACATAAGAAGGGTCGTGGGCGAGATTTAAAAGCATCAGGGCGCCGAACGCCGAAACGACCGTATGTGTCGTCGTCATACCGATAACCGAAGCCACAGAAGAAGTCGCCGCGTTTTCCAAAACGCCCATCGGCTTGATGCGTCCCCGCGACAAAGAGCGCAGCGCGTTGAAGACGACGAAGGAAAGGATCACCGCCACGAGCGCGATCCCGAAACCCCAGCCGATCTTAAGCGATGTGTACATGCTCGACGCACAGGCCAAAATACCGATCAAACCGCCAAAAATAGCACCGCGAACCGTCAGCTGCGGCTCCTTGTCCGCACGATAGACATATTTGCGCCAATAGGCATCTCGCAAATCCGCCGGGATATTGTCCATCGCAAACAGAGAATTGTCTGTCGGCAAAGGAATGCCCTCTTCATCGAGCGGATGCCCCCGCCCGTCCGTTCTTTCAATTTTTTCTTCTGCCATAACTGTTGATTTTAGCAAAAATAAAGTTCCCGTGCGATTTTTTATTTCACACGGGAACAAATATTTTCAAGCGATCAAAACCTACTCGTTTGAAACGATAAGCTTGTTGGGACGACCCGACTTCTTCTTCGACTCTTCGCTTTTGTAGTTGCCTTGAAAAACCAAAGCGTTTTCACGCACATCCACCAAAATCTCGCCCTCGAGCCGCTTGTCCGAATTGCGCAGAATCTCCTCGCTCAACGGATCCTCAAGATAGCGCTCGACAGCCCGGCGCAACGGTCTTGCACCGTATTTTTCGTCATAGCCGACCTCCACCAAAAAGTCATAGGCGGCCTTTGTCAGATTAAGGGTGATTCCGCGAGACTCCAGGCGCTTTCCCAATTTTTCGACCTCGATTTTGATGACCGAGCCCAAGTCAGACTTGCTCAGTTGGCGGAAAAAGATATAATCCGTCAAACGGTTCAGGAATTCGGGCTTGAAAACACGTTTCATCTCTTCCGAAATCTTCGCTTTTGCTCCTTCATAATCCGCCGCGGTCCCCACATCGCCGAATCCCATACGGGAATTGCGCTGCAAGGCTTCCGCTCCGACATTAGACGTCATAATGACAACGGTATTGCGAAAATCGACCTTTCGCCCGAGAGAATCGGAAAGTTTCCCTTCTTCGAGCACTTGCAGGAGCAGCTGGATTGCGTCCGGGTGTGCCTTTTCGATTTCGTCAAAAAGCACTACGGAATAAGGTTTGCGGCGCACCGCCTCCGTCAATCTGCCGCCTTCTTCGTAGCCGATATATCCCGGCGCCGATCCGATCAGGCGCGAGACATTGATTTTCTCCATATATTCGGACATGTCGATTTGGATCAAAGAGTCGCTTGTCCCGAAAAGCTCTTCCGCCAAGGTTTTTGCCAAAAGCGTCTTGCCGACGCCTGTCGGTCCCAAAAAGAGGAACGAACCGATCGGACGGCGGGGATCTTTCAAATTGGCACGGGAACGGCGAAGGGCGCGCGCAATTGCGGAACACGCCTCATTTTGCGCCACAACCGATTTGTGAAGACGCTCTTCAAGTCCCAGCAGACGCTTCGCATCGCTCTGGCTCATCCGCGAGACCGGAACCTTGGCGATTTCGGAGACGACCTCCAAAATCCGATCGACATCGATCGTTCCCGCCTTCTTCTCCTGGCGTTCCCGCCAATGGTTCAGCAAATTCTCCAAAGCCTCCTTTTGTTTGTCGCGCATATTCCTGAAATCGCGGGCGCGCTCCAAATCCCCGTTCTCGACAGCCGCCTTTCGAGACTTGTCAAATTTTTCAATATCCTGCTCAAGCTCGATAAATTTTTTAGGTTTTTCAAAGCGCGACAAACGTGCTCTCGCTCCCGCCTGATCGATAATGTCAATCGCCTTGTCCGGGAGATTGCGATCCGGGATATAACGCTGCGAATAACGCACCGCCGCCTCGAGCGCCTCAGGCAAATAAACGCAAGAATGGAAGGATTCGTATCTGCCGGAAACGCCCTTCAAAATATTGATCGCCTCCTCTTCATTGGGAGGATCGATCGTGATACTTTGGAAACGCCGTTCCAACGCCGCGTCTTTTTCTATAAATTTGCGATATTCGTTCAAGGTCGTCGCCCCGATGCATTGGAAATCGCCCCGCGAGAGCGCCGGCTTTAAAATGTTCGCCGCATCGCCGGGCGAGCCTTCACTTTTGCCGGCGCCGACAATCGTATGAATCTCATCGATAAACAAAATAATGTTCTTTGCCGCTTGGATTTCCTCAATCAATGCCTTGATGCGCGCTTCAAACTGTCCCCGATATTGCGTTCCCGCAAGCATGTCGTTGATCGCCAGCGAAATCACGCGCTTGCCCTGCAAAATTTCGGGAACGCGTTTTTCGGCAATCGCCTGCGCCAATCCTTCGACAACGGCGGTTTTCCCGACGCCGGCCTCTCCCAAAAGCACCGGATTGCTTTTGCGACGACGACAAAGCACCTCAATCACTTGACGTACTTCGTCGTCCCGACCGATCAACGGGTCAAAACGCCCTTCTGTCGCCTCCTTCGTCAAATCCGTACAAAACGCCTTAACGGCAGAATTCACACGCCTCTCTCTTCGCTCGCGAGGGTCTTCGGGAAAATCTTCCTCTTCATTGGGAGGATTGTCGTCCTCCCTGTCTTTTTTTTCTTTTTTGGGCGGCTCCATGCGTGAGCCGAAAATTGACCGGAGCAGACGCTCCGCCTCATCGATTTCGCGCCCGTCGATTTTGGGGTGCTTTTCGCTCTTCCGCTTCTTTTTGTCGATATGCAAAATCTGCTCGACATGCTCTCGAAGATCGTTGTAGGAAATTTTTTCCTCCAACAACCTCAACGCCACAAACGCCAGCAACAGGTGTTCTGTTCCGACATAGCTGTGCTCCATGTGCTTCGCGATTTTTTCAGCCTCGACAAAGACGCTTTCCACCGCGATTGTAAAATCGGGATCTTCTCCAGGCGGAGTTTTGTCAACATTGTCCTTCTTAAGTTTTTCGACAATCTCCGCCTGCAAATCTCCCGCATGAAGCCCCATGCGCACCAACGCCTCATAGGCGACTCCTTCTTCAAGCCGAAAAAGTCCCAACAGCAAATGCTCGACACAAATAACACGGGCGCCGAACTCAACGGACGCACGTTTTGCAAATTCGACAACGCGCCTCGCGCGCGGACTGAAATTTTCTGGAATGTTCATACTTTACTTATACGATTCTTGACGACACTCTGTTTTCACTACACGACAATGTAGCATTTTCCGTGCCAAACGTTCCCGCAATCTACGCAAAATACTGCGCTACGGACGCATATAAAACATAAATGAAGAATCCTGAAATGACAATTATTTTAAAAAGGAATGTCAATGCGCCGCCGACAAACGCGCCCCAGGCGATTTTTCCGCTTTTTTTGGAATCCTTCCCGCCGAACCATTCAAAAACAAAGGCGCCGATTGCGGGGCCGACCAAAACCCCGACCAACAATCCCAAAAAAAACCCGAAGGGCGCAAAAATGATCGGTCCCGACAAGGCTCCGACAAACGCGCCGAGCGCGCCGAGCCAGGTCCCGCCAAATTTTTTCGCACCCCAGCTCGCCGCCAAATAATCCAAAACAAACGCCGACAACGCCAAGACACCACAAACGCCGACGCCCGCCCACGACAAAACCGGACTGTCAACTTGGGTGCAAACGAGATAAATCGGCATGCCCAGCCAGGCGACAAGCGAACCCGGCAAGCCGGGAACAAAAACAAAAATAAAACCCAGCAACAAAAAAACAAAAACAAGAAACAGCAATACGATTTCCAACATTTTATTGTCCACTCCCCAAAATCTCGCCCATGAGCGCGTAAGTCTCCAGACCGCGCTTTGTCGCTCCCGTCAGGTCATCGCAAAAACGAATCCTGCCTTTTTCAAAAAATGTCGCGACAAACGAACCTCCAAAACGGAAATAGCCCAATTCCTCCCCCTTTGCAAGCGGCATTCCCGGCTTCGCCGTCAGACAAATCGTCCCCACATTGGTCGCGCCGACGATGACTTGCGTCACTTTGCCGAATTCCGGCGAGTCGATCTCGACCACAATCCGCTTGTTTTCCCAAAGATACGCCAGATTTTGCGAAAGGGCGATAGGATTGACCGAATAAAGCATCCCGTTGATCAGGCGCGGCTCGGAAATCAGCGTTCCCGCGACCGGCAAATGAAAACGATGGTAATCCGTCGGACAAAGGCGGGAACACAAAAGAGAGCCCTGCTCGTAACGCTTCGCCAACGTTTCGTCACCCAAAAAAGTTTTTAAATCAAACTGCTGCCCCTTGGCAAAAATCTGCGTCGTCGCCGACAGGTTCTCAAATGCGAAATGACGTCCGTCAGCAGGAAGGCATGCCACGGCGTTCCCGGCAGCAACCGGTCGGGCGTTCGCTTTCAGTTTTCTCGAAAAAAAATCGTTGAAGGATTTGAAATTTTCCGGCGCCGTCTCAAACGTTTCAGCGTCAATTCCGTATTTTTCAATAAACGGCAAAATCCGTTCCCGCGACGAAGGACGGCTCATTTCCCAACCGTAAATTTTTGAAAAAATCGAACGGCGCACCAGGGCCCAAAGCGTTATCTTGCCCAAATGCGTCTCATAAACCCAGCGCAAAGGACCTTCCCCGAAAATAGCTTCCTCTTCGACCGTTCCCGTCGCGCGATTAAAAAATTCGACTTTCATTGTGGATGGATTTTGAAAAAATATTGAAAAAATAAGCGTTCCCGCGGCGATTAAAAGCGTTCCCGCAAAAACAAGTGCGCGGCGCATTACATTTTAAAGCCTTCGCCGAGATAAAATTTGCGCGCGTTTTCATCCGTGAGAATTTTATCGGCAGGTCCCTCCACCAAAACAGTCCCCTGGTGAATCAAATAGGCGCGATCGACGATCGAAAGCGTTTCGCGCACATTGTGATCGGTGATCAAAACGCCGATGCCTTTATGCTTCAGGTCGATAACAATTTTTTGAACATCCGCGACCGAAAGCGGATCCACGCCCGAAAAAGGTTCGTCAAGCAACATGAAGCGCGGTTTTGTCGCCAACGCCCGCGCGATTTCCAAACGGCGACGCTCGCCGCCCGAAAGAGTGTAGGCGGGCTGTTTCGCCAAACGCATCAAGCCCAAATCGTCCAACTGCTGACGGCAATAGTCGCGCATTTGAGAACGCGGCATATTCATCGTTTCGATGACACCCATCACATTGTCCCAAACGGAGAGTTTTCTAAAAATCGACGCATCCTGCGGCAAATAGCCGATCCCGCAACGCGCGCGCTGCCACATCGGCATCAAGGTGACATCCCTGCCATCGAGCAAAACTTTTCCGCGCGTCGAAGGAATCAAACCCACCACCATATAAAACGTCGTCGTCTTGCCGGCGCCGTTAGGCCCCAAAAGCCCGACGACCTCCCCGGCGGAAACCGACAAGGAAACATCGTGAACGACTTCACGTTTTCCATAAACCTTGGCCAACGCGCGCGTTTCAATCCGCCCGACAGGCTCCGTATCGGTGTTCAAATTTTGAGAAGGGGTCGTTTCCACCATGTTTTTATTATAAAGTCGGGCGAGCGTTCTTAAAAGTTTAAAGTTGCCCGCAAATCATTCCTGCCAGGACGGCGGGAACGCGAAACCCTCCGCCGTCACAACCCGGGAAACGCCCAGCATCACAAAAAGCTCCTTCACGGGAACGCTCGGCAAAAACCAATATTGGTAAACGCCCGGACGCACGATCACCACACTCTCGGGAACGAGAATCTCATTGCCG
This sequence comes from Opitutales bacterium, assembly GCA_024697185.1. Classification (GTDB taxonomy): domain Bacteria; phylum Verrucomicrobiota; class Verrucomicrobiia; order Opitutales; family UBA953; genus Spyradosoma. Next base: position 34,671 of record JAILGB010000028.1, read on the forward strand.
TCGCTGCGAACATTGGCGGGAACGAAAAAAAGTTCCGGCGCATCTTCTTTTGACAACGACGGCAAGTCCGCCACCTCCAAAACCAGCGCCGGAGGAGCGCCTTTTAAAATCCTAAAATAATTTTCGTCAAAAAACGCGCGAACCCGACAAGTGCGCCCCGCATAGGAAATCCGTTGGTTGGAGCCCTTGCCCAACTTTATCTTCTGCTCCGCCAGAATCTCTTTTTGCCCAAAACCGCGCACTTTGACCAAACGGGCATAAACCGCCCACATGTCGTCTTCCCGCGGGAAAATCGTCTTAGCGATCGGCACCGTCAGCTCGTTCCCGTCAAGACTGCCAAAACTTTCATTTTCCAAAAAACGGACATTGCTGTGAAAACGATCCGGCGCCGTCAGGCAGACTTGCTGCGGATCCGTCGGCGCGAACAAGCGGACATCCGCGGGAACGGCATCCGACCACAACGCCGCCTCCAAAGTTTTTTTAGAGCCGAGCGCAAAATTCTCCAATTGCCAATGATAAAAATTTTCCGTTCCCGCGAGAGCGATTTTCATCGTTCCGAACTTTTCACTCTCTTCCCGAAGCGTCGAGAAAGTCCTCAAATCATGCGGGAACGATAGCGCGGTCACCGTTGCCGTCAATGCGGGAACGGGCAAAGCCTCGATCTGTTCGCGCTCCTCATCCGTCAAACGCTTGTTCCCGTAGGATTCCGCAGGAATATCAAAACTTTGCGAGATAAAACGGCATTCGAACTCTCCGAGGCGTTCCCAGTCGGTATCTTTTTTTGACTCGATGCGCAAAAGCCAGTTTTCAAAAAAATCCTCATTGAACCCGTCGTTCCAAACGGGACGGACCGGCAGCGGGATCGCCGCAATCGCATCGCCCGTCTTGGCATGAAAAACCGTAAAACTGTCCGGATCGAGCTGAACGGCAAAACGCGTGCGGGGATCCACGACCGAAAAAACAAATTTCTCCCCTTCGAAAAAAAACTTGCCACCGCTATAATAACCCGCATCTTTTGCAGCATCCGTTCTCCCGCGGGCGTAAATCCAGACAAACGGCACATTGCGGCTCTCATTCGCGCGGGCGATATCGCCAAAATAATAATCGGCAAAGCGTTCCCGCGCCTCCAAACTGCCGCTTTTGAAGCCCAAACCCATTTTTTGGAGAGTTTTCAAAAAGTTCGCTCCCGCAAAACTTTCGAGCACGGCGCCATCCTGCTCAATGCCCAAAACGCTGAAAACAACCTCCTCCGTCTCGCATTCGCAACGGAAACGGTCACTCCACATCAGCGTTCCCGCGACAATCAAAACCAAAACTGTCGCGACCGCAGACAAACGGAGCAGCCACGACGGCCTTTTGGGCAAATCATCAACAGTCAGGGACATTATTTGAGAGATTCACAAATATCAACTGCCGTAGCGACGCACTGCGTGCAGGGAACTTTGTGGACACGCTTCAATTCTTGGCAATAGACGGAACCGTTTCTTGACTTGAACGCCTCCAAGGCGCTTTCCGCCTTTTCCGTTCCCGCCAGAAGCGACAGCGCATACGCCGCACCGCACATCCCTTCGGGAGCTTTGCCGACACCATTGTTCGCCAAGGCTTCCAAAAGATCCTCACGGCTCAAACCGTAGGCGACCGACTGCGCACAATTCAAACGATGCGGCGGCTGGCGAAACACTGACAATGCTCTCTCTTTTGCCGTTTCCATATTCTTGATTATATTAAAGTCGTTCTTGAAAATGAATTATTATTTTTTTATCAATTTCAAATATTCGTTCGAATATTCGAAGCGCTCCAAATTTGCCGCGCGATCCACCTCCCTGTTCCCGCGAACACGCGCCCAATCGTTGAGCAGCACATAAGCCATAAATATAAAAAGCAGGAACATGAAAACCATCGTGATCGAAGCCTGGGTTTTAAGGCCGAGCGGCCGGCGGCGCAAACGGTTGACCGTCGCGATCAAAATATGCCCGCCGTCGAGCACCGGCACCGGCAAAAGATTCAAAATCGCCAAATTGACATTGATAATCACCGTCAATGACAAAAGCAGGTAGAGACTTTTCGAAAATTTGTAATAGACTTCCCCAATCGAAAAAACGCCGTTCATATGTCCGATCCCGATATCGCTGCCCGGATTGACCAAACCCGCCAGGGAGCGGAATGTAAGATCGACGCTCTTGACCAAAGAATCAAGCGGACTGATGTGCCGTTCTTCCGTCAACGGATGAAACGCGACTCCGATGTGGGATTCCTCCTTGCCGGGAACGAGCAAAAAAGACTTTAACGTTCCCGCCAAAACTTTGGAGTTCCCGTCAGGATAGGTCAGCACAAATCTCAACGGCTTTTTCTCCGGGAGCAACGACAGCGTTCCCGCCAAGTCCTCCAGCGATTTTAACGGCACAAACGCCGACTGCGGATCAACCCCGACCGCGTCAATAATCGTGCCGACGGGGAAATCCTTCGTTCCCGCCAAATAAGTCCTCAATGTATCGCGCGGCGCCGAGAGGCTAATGTTCTCCAATTCCAACGGGGTCGGCAAAATATGGACCGTTTGCACTTCATCGCCAAAATCAAGCGCCAAAACAGCCGTCGGCGCCAGGCGGACAATCGCCTGAGGCTCCACGACCGCCGTCATAGCCTCGCCTTCACGCAAAAAATCCAAACGCAGGGGAGCCGTCGCCTCGCGGGAACGCAAAATTTCAACAAAATGACTGACATTGCCGAGCCGCACGCCATCCGCCGCCGTAATGATATCGCCCGCCAGCAAACCCGCTTTTGCCGCCGCCCCGTCTTCTTGGGGGACAATCCGCAACGCCTGCACCGGCTCCATGCCCAAACGGCGCAACCTGTCGCCCACTCGCGCATTGGTCGCCACCAATGCCGGCGAAACGGCGACTTCTCGCGTTCCCGCCGCATTTTCAACCGTCAATACCGCCCGCGGCGCTCCCGCATCGTCACGTCCCGTCCCGAATGCAATCGCCAGCGACAAATCCGAAAAATCATCTACGGGCTCGCCGTCAACCGCGACAATGCGATCAAAAATCTCGATTCCCGCCTCAAACGCCGGCCCGGGGATTTCCACACCCGGCTCAACCGCCAACGTTTTCGAAACATTGCCGACCTGCGTCGTATTCGCATCGGCGGCGACTTCCATCGGGATCGCCCATGCGACAAACGCCAAAATCACAGCGAACAAAACATTAAAAACCGCACCTGCCGACAAGACGATCACACGGTCGAGATAAGTGATTTCCTCCGGTTTTTTAAAGTTCCCGATTGCCGAACCTTCGGGAACGCCGCCCTCAATCGCCGACATTGACGCCAAATCCGGAAGCGCGACATAGCCCCCCAAGGGCAAGAGCGAAAGACAATACTCAATCCCGGAACGGCGGCTCTTCCAGACAAAAAGACGCGGACCGAAACCGATTGAAAAACGAATAACACGAATTCCCCGCCAGCGAGCCGACAAAAAATGCCCCAATTCATGAACAAAAATCGAACCGCCAAAAAAAATGACAATCGCCGCAATTCCCTGTAACGTCGAAAACAAAGACAAAAAACTTTCCATCCCCTCTATTCTAAAGCAAGCCGCTGCAGGCATAAAGAAAAATGCGTTCCCGCAAAAATTTCACGGGAACGCATTTTGTTTATGAGAATCTTAAAGCAATGTCGCGCGCAAATCTTCGCCGGACTTGGGGGAAAGCCATGCGGGCGCAATGTCAAAAAGCGTGAACGCACCGGACGCACCGGACGCCTTGAGCCGCATCGCGGCGCGCGCGCAGGCGGCAAGCACGCTTCCCGTAAACTCCGGATTGGAGCCGAGTTTCAACGAGTATTCGATCACGTGCTTTGTCTCGCCGTTGACGCCTGTCGTTCCCGAACGCAAAACAAAGCCGCCATGCGCGATCCCGCTGTGATCACGATCAAGCTCTTCTTGAGAAATGAAATGAACCGTCGTGTCGTAATCCGCAAAATAATTGGGCATCGTCTTGATCGTCTGCTCAATCGCCGCCAAATCCGCGCCCGGCTTGGCGACCACGAAACATTCGCGCAAATGTTTTTGCCGCGTGCTCAAAACAGGATTCGTTCCCGCGCGCACCGCTTCGAGCGCCGCTTCAACGGGAACGGTATATTGCTTGGCGTCGGCGACACCTTCGATGCGGCGAATAGCATCCGAATGTCCCTGACTGACGCCTTTACCCCAAAACGTATAATCGTTCCCGTGCGGCAAAAGACAATTGCCGTAAAGACGATTGAGTGAAAACATCCCGGGATCCCAACCGGCGGAAATAATCCCGACCGTTCCCGCAGCCTTGGCGGCCTTGTCAACAGCCGCAAAGTGTTGCGGAATCTTCGCGTGCGTGTCAAAACTGTCAATGCAGTTGAACAGCGCCGCACAGGCGGGAGTCTGTTCCGGCAAATCCGTCGCACTGCCGCCGCAGAGAATCATCACGTCGATTTTGCCGACAAACGCCGGCACCTCCGCCATGGGATAAACGCCCGCCGACTTCGTCAAAATCGACAAGGACTTGGGATCACGACGTGTAAAAACGCCGACAAGTTCCAGATCGTCGTTTTGGGCGATCGCGAGTTCGACTCCGCGACCCAAATTGCCATAACCGACAATCCCTATTCTAATTTTTTTGTTTGTAGTTGTGTTGCTCATAGCATTTTAAATTCTACTCCCCAAAAAACAAAAATGCGATTATTAAAAAATCGCCGTTCCCGCAAAAACTCTTAATTTTTACGAATTTGTTCAAGCGTGCAAACGCGAGTATGGGCAATCGGCTTCCATCCGACTTTTTTAAACATCGCCGTCAACGCAATCGGCACATAGGTCAACATAAAAAGCGGGAAAGTGAACGTATAAAAAATCTTTTTGAAAGACGAACAATAAATCCGGCGCCACTGGCTGACTGTCGTAATCGCGCCGATCAGCCAAAGAGTGAAATACATACCTAACAGGGTGAACAGAAGGCTTTCGAGCAAAACAGAAAACTGCCAGCCGAAAATAAATGCGAACACCGCCCCGACAAGAAAATTGCCCAAGGCTCCCAATGTCAAAATCAGCGCCGGCATAATCGTCATCGTCATGTCATAACAGGACGTAAACTGCGGCGAAAAAATATTTTTTAAGAGCCCGCAACCATAATGCCCCCAAACCTGGAAATAGCCTTTTGCCCAACGCAAACGCTGACGCCAGGATTGCGCGAATGTGACAGGCTGCTCGTCAAAAAGCTCCGCATTTTTCGCATAGCCGATCTTGCGTCCCTTCAAAATGTTGTAAACCGAAAACTCGATGTCTTCCGTCAGCAGGAAAAAATTCCAACCGTCCGCCTCGCGGATAACTTTTGAAGAAAAAAGAAATCCCGTTCCCGAAACCGCACAACTCGTGCCCAAAAGCATTCGGGGATGATTAAGGTATTCGCTCTCGCGCAAAAACCAGAGCGCGTAGCCGGCGCTAATCCAGTTGTCACCGTAATTTTTGGAATTTCGAAGACTGGTGCAAACCTCATAGCCGGCGGAAAAAGTTTTGTTCATCTCCTCCAAATACTGCGACGAAAGAATGTTGTCCGCATCGAGCACAAGAAACGCTTCGAAAGCGTCGGCGCCATACTGCCCGACGATTTTTTTGTAGAGGAAATTGAGCGCATAGCCCTTGCCGATTTTATTTTGGTCAAAACGTTCAAAAACAATCGCGCCGCGGGAACGGCAAATTTCAGCCGTATTGTCCGTGCAATTGTCCGCAACGACAAAGATCTCAAACTGTTCCCGCGGGAATGTCTGTCTGTTGAGACTGTCGATGAGTTCTCCGATAACGGCACTTTCGTTGCGCGCCGAAATCATAATCCCCAAGCGGTTTTTCCGACCCTCCGGCAAGGGACGGTCTCTCAGCAAATGGGGAATGGGGATATAAAAAAACTGATAGCTGTAAAACAACAAAAAAATCGCGCCGATAGCGGCATTGGCCGCTACAAAAAGATCAAGCCCGCCATCTGAAAAACTTTGAAGTTGTTCGAGCATAACCTTAAATCCCGGGGGTTTCAAACGGATGAGACTGTTCGTAGGCGTGAGCGGCGGCGAGCACGTCGGCATCCTTCAAGGCTTTACCCAAAATCTGCACGCCCATCGGCATTCCCTCGTCATTCGTCCCACACGGGAACGAGATGGCTGGCAGACCGGCAAGATTGGCGGGAACGGTACAGATGTCTCCAAGATACATTTTTAAAGGATCGCTGATTTTGCCGCCTTTCGGGAACGCAGTTTCCGGGGTCGTCGGTGTCAAAATCAAATCGACTTCTTTAAACGCCGCCTCAAATTCATTGCGGATCAACGCGCGAATTTTTTGCGCCCGTTTATAATACGCGTCATAAAATCCCGCCGAGAGAACATAAGTGCCGAGCAAAATGCGGCGCTTGACCTCCTCGCCGAACGCCTCGCCGCGGCTTTTGGAATAAATATTGACGGCGTCTGTCGCATCCGCGCTGCGATGGGTATAGCGAATCCCGTCAAAACGCGCAAGATTGGAAGACGCCTCCGCCGTCGCAATAATATAATAGGCGGGAATCGCCAAATCAACCGACGGGAGCGAGATCTCCACCAGTTCGCAACCGCGGGACTTATACCATTCGGCGACTGCTCGAACCGCCGCGTCGATTTTTGCATCCCCGCCAAAAAATTCCTTGGGAAGCCCGATACGGCAGGGTTTAAAATTTTCCAACTGCGGGAACGCCTTTTCGCGCGCCCCGGGCAATGCCGTCGAGTCATGCACATCTTCCGAAGCGATCGCATCATAAAGCATCGCGACATCGGCGACAGTCGTCCCCAACGGACCGACCTGCTCAAGCGAACTCGCAAAAGCCACCGCGCCATAACGCGAAACACAACCGTATGTCGGCTTGAATCCGACGACCCCGCAAAAACTCGCCGGCTGCCTGATCGAACCGCCCGTGTCCGAGCCCAAGGCGATCGGAACCATACGCGCCGCAACCGCCGCCGCACTGCCGCCCGAAGAGCCGCCGGGAACGCAATCCTTGTTCCACGGATTGGCGGTTTTGACAAATGCGGAATTTTCCGTCGATGAACCCATCGCGAACTCGTCCATATTGCAGCGGCCGAGCAAAACCGCTCCCGCCTTGCGAAGATTGGCGATAACCGTCGCATCATAGGGCGAAACAAAATGCTCAAGCATTTTTGAAGCGCACGTCAAAGGCTGACCGTTTACCGCGATATTGTCCTTGATCGCCACGGGAACGCCGTCGAGCGGCGAAAGCGCTTTGCCGGCGGCGCGGCGCGCATCCGAAGCGTCCGCCTGCGCCAACGCGTCCTCCGCATCATAGGACAAAAAAGCGTGAATCTCGCCGTCTTTTGCCCGAATTTCATCAAGACAGGCTTGAACCAGCTGACGTGAAGTCAACGTTCCCGCCGCGAGTTCTTTCGAATATTCCAAAGCTGTTTTCATTAAAAAAATCAAAACTATGCGTTATCATCCACAATGCGCGGGACCACAATCTGCCCGTCTCTAAACGCCGGCGCATTCTTCTCCAACGCCTCTATCGGCAAAGTCTCCGCGGGAACGTCCTCCCGCAAAACATTGTAAACGGGGAAAGCGTGGGCGCAAGGCTCCAGCCGCGAAACATCCACCGCCCCCAACTTTTCAAAAAAGCCAAGAATCGTCTGAAAATCTCCGGAGAATTTTACCTTTTCCTCCGCCGACAACTCAATGCGCGCCAGCGCCGCCACATGGTCTAAATCAATTTTCAAATCAGACATAGGAACTATTATAAATTGACTTATTAAAAATGGCAATTTTTAAGAATCGAAAATTGCGCCAAGTCTGCATTTTGTGCCATAATTCCATTTATGACAAAAGTGCTTTTCGTCTGTCTCGGCAACATTTGCCGTTCCCCGGCCGCCAACGGCATTTTCAACGCGCTCATCAACAAAAACCATTTGAGCGGATCCATCGCCTGCGACTCTTGCGGGACCGGCAACTGGCACATCGGCTGCCTGCCCGACAAACGCATGAGAGAGGCGGGAGCCCGGCACGGCTATGCCTTTGATCACCGGGCACGGCAGTTCGACCCCGAAAACGACTTCAAGGATTTTGACCTCATCCTGACAATGGACAACGAAAATTTGCGCGATGTCCGAGCCCTCGCGGGAACGGCGCAGGATTTGGCGAAAATTAAACTTTTTACAAATTTTTGCAACGGCGACTATGCCAACACCCTTATCGTCGAAGATCCCTATTTCTCAGAAAAACCGGATGCCTTTGACGCCGTAATCGCCCATGTGGAAAACGGTTGCGAAGGGCTCTTGAAATTTTTGACGGAAAAACAAGCATGAATTTTTTGGCGATCGACTATGGCGAAAAACGCATCGGGCTTGCGCACGGTGACGACGAACTTCTGATGCCGTTCCCGCTGCCTTGCGCCAATCAGCCGAGCGAGGCGGAACGTCTCGCCGCCATCGCCGCCGTCATATCGCGTTATCGCATCGCCCATCTCATTGTCGGCTATCCGATCAACATGGACGGTTCGCACGGCTACAAAACGCGCGAAGTCGATGCCTTTATCGAAAAGCTTGAAACGCAATTCCACCTGCCGGTCACCCGAGTGGACGAAACGCTTACCAGCTATGCCGCCGAATCCCAACTCTCCGCAAAACGAAAGGGAGGAAGAAACGCAAAGGCACACCAAAATCACCGCAAAAGCGGCGAAATCGACTCCCTTGCCGCCGGCATCATTTTACAAGATTTTTTCAACAGTCGCTAAACAGCGGGCGACCGCCAAAAAAATTATTTCCCCAAACGCTCCAGATCTTCACCGAATTTCTTGGCGAGTTCTGTTGTCGAAATCGTTTCCCACGAAGGATCATGCTGCAAGAGACTTACTTTGACATCGATTGTCGAAAACGGCAGCGGCACGGAAAAGCGGTCCCACGAATTGAAATACCATGCGCGACGCGGCTTCATCGAAATCAATGCGACGCCCCCGGAAATTTTTTGCGCGAGCAATGCCGCGCCCTGATTAAAATGATGTGCGGGACCGCGGGGACCGTCTGGCGTGATTGCGACATCTTCTCCGGCATTCAAGCGACGGATCATTTCCAGCAAGGCCTGACCGCCGCGCCGCGAAGTCGAGCCGCGAATTGTTTTAATCCCGACCAATTTGAAAATTGACGCAAGCCAGGCGCCGTCTTTTGACGGAGACACCAGACCGTTCATCGGAATGCCCGCACGAGTCCGATAACGCTTGAAAAGTTCAATGATCGTAAAAAGTTCGCTGTGCCAAAACAAAATCAGATAACCGCTTCTTTCGTCTCCGAGACGACGGGCGACTCCTTCTTCAAAAGAAAAACGCAAGGTTCGCGTCCACAAACGCATCAAAAACAACAAGGGCGCCAAAATCAGGCATTTGCCCAACGACGCGCCATGCACCCGGCTCTGCCGAATCTCCTCAGATTTCGAATAAACGCGCGTCGGCTGCTTTTCACGCTTCATAAGACATCTTTCCCCAAACACACGTTCCCGTAAAAATCCAGACTGGTCTCTCACGGGAACGCCAAAACAAATCTTTTAGGAATACGACCGGTTGATTTTGTCCGCGACGTCCTTGTAAGAGGCATCCGCCATATAAATTGCCTTGTATTCGGCGAGCGCGGCGGCGCTGTCTCCCGATTTTTCGAGAGCCGTCGCCAACTCATAAACAATATCTTTCTTGATATCGCTCATCTGCTTGAGTTCATCCTTGGCGGCCCTCAACTGATCGGCAGCGAGGTCAAATTTACCCGACTTGACAAACGCGCGGCCGAGATTGAGCATCGCCGCGTGGCGATTTTTGGGCGCGCGCTGCGCCAACTGCAGCTCCCGAATCGCACCGTTGACATCGTCCGCCGCCAAAAGTCGCAGACCGTAATCATAACGATAATTGTAATCATTGGGATATTTTTCGACGAGCGCTTTGATGGATTGCAGACTGTAGTCGTCAAGCGACGCCTTGAGTGATGCCAGATATTCCTTGTATTCGGCATCGTCCGGATTTTCCTTCAAATAATCTTCCGCCTCTTTGATCCGCTTTTCGTAATTTTCCAACATCAGCGCATGTTCCTGCTTTTCGAGCGTCGCGTCCACTTTGCCGTTTTCCGTCTCGCGGGCGCGTTGGATCGCTTCGACAGCGGCATCAAGATCGCCAAGCACCTTGTAGTTGCGCGCCAACTCGCGATAAAGCTGCAAGTCCGCCGGATTCTTTTCGATCTGCGCCTGCAAATCGACAATCGCCTCCTTGGCGGTTTCCTCGTCCGAGACGACGCGACTTTTCTTTTCCAACTCGATCGCTTTGTCAGAATTCGCCAACTTGGAACGATAGTCCTTGCTTTCATCCCAAGCGCCGTTATTCATCGTCTGCGCGACGGAGACCTGGCGGGCGAGTTCCTGCAGATCTCCGTTGTTCGGGAACTTTTTTAAAGCCGCATCAACGACCGTGAGGGCGCGATCCGGATCTTTGTCCTTGAGGAGAGCTGATACCAATTTCGAAAAATTTTCCATCTTGGGATCGACCGCCACGATGTTTTCATAAGCGACGCCGACGACGTCCCACAATCCGGCGGCTTCACCGGCGTTTGCCAAAGACATGTTCGCCGCGTAGTCATAGGGATCCTTGCAGAGTTTTTTTTCTGCGTCCATCATCGCTTTTCGCGGATCTTTAAGAGCGGCTTTGACACTGACGACACCCATAGCGGCAATGGCTTTGGAAAAGCCGCTGAGTGTTGACGGCCGCTTCCCGCTTGCAAGTTTTTGCGCCTGGTGCAAAAGGCGTCTGACCTGCGTGCATTCGGGATGGCGGCCGATCACCGCCAGGCAGGTTTCCATCGCGACACCGGCGCTGCCGCTTTTTATTGCATTTTCCGCCGCGGCAATCTGTTTTTGCTCACGCGGATCGATTTCAGTCAAAAGAACTCTTGCCATAAGTATGAAATAGGGTAACTACATTGAAATTATGCCTTTGGCGGCGGCATATTGCAAGATAAAACAAAAGCGTTCCCGCGGTAAAAAACCTGCGGGAACGCGATTTGCGCGGGAACGGGAATCAACGCCCCCATTCCTGTCCGGCATGGGGAATATCTGTCTGATTCCATGCGTAGGCCTTGGCAATCTCGCTGGCAAAAAACGGTCCCCGGTAAATCATACCGCTGTAAATCTGAACAAGCGAGGCGCCGACCGCGAGATAGCGGTCAACATCCTCCACGGAGCAAATACCCCCGCTGCCGATGACCGGCAACTTATAATCCGTCGCGCGAACAATATAGCGCACGATATCGAGAGCTTTTTCAAAAAGCGGAGCGCCGGAAAGTCCGCCCTTGGTCACCACTCCCGGCATATCCGCCGGACGCGTTACCGTCGTGTTGGTCGCGATAAGACCTGAAATCTTTGTATCGCTGACGACCTCGAGCACCGCATCGATTTGCGGGAACGTCAAATCCGGTGCGATTTTCAAAAGCAACGGCAGCGCTTTCCCGCCCGTCTTTTGCGCATAGGCGCGATTTTCGTGCTGAAGTTCCGACAACAGCGTATAAAGCTGCTCATGATTGTGCAGCTCCCGCAAATTGGGCGTATTGGGCGAACTGATATTGACGACCATATAATCCGCCAGAGGCGCCAATTTTTTAAACGACGCCAAATAGTCTTCAACCGCTTTGTCAAGCGGGCAGACTTTTGACTTGCCGATATTAATCCCCAAAACAAAATCACGCTTGCCCTTGCCGCGCCAGGCAAGTTTTGAAATACGTTCCGCCACGACGTCCGCACCGTCGTTCGGGAAGCCGAAACTATTGACCACCGCCTCTTTTTGCGGATAACGGAAAACACGCGGTTTTTCGTTCCCGGGTTGCGGCTGCTGCGTCACCGTTCCGATTTCGACATGTCCGAAGCCCAAAGCACCCAAAGCCGGCCAAACGCGCGCCTGTTTGTCAAAACCCGCCGCCAAGCCGACGACATTGGGGAACTTCAAACCGAAGACTTCAATCGGACGCTGCGGCGGCAAATGCCCGTTCTTCATATTAAAATGTTCCATCAGCGATACCGCCGGACGGAATCTTGACAACAATTTGAGCGCGGACAAACTCTGATCGTGGGCTTTTTCCGCATCTCTAAAAAGTTTAAAAACAATAGGACGAATAAGCGATTCGTAAAAATAGTCCATACATTTTATTTTATGCACGAAAAATAAGGAGGGCAATTTATTTTTCCACCAAAAACAAACACGGCCCCCATACCCGAAGATATGAGAGCCGTGGAACTACAAACAAACAAAATAACTAAGAAAGGATTAACTTTCCTAATACAAATATATTAACACTATTTTACCGCATTTTGCAAGGCTTTATGATGCGCCTGCAAAGAAAGCACATCCGTCTTGCCCGCTTTCGCCGCGCGAATACCCTCGACAACGGCGGCCGCCGCCGCGAGCGTCGTGAAATACGGCACGCGCAACTTGATCGCATTTTTGCGGATGTAAGAGTCGTCGATAATCGAGCGTTTGCCGACCGGCGTATTGATAATCAGCGAGATTTCCTTGTTGACGATTCCGTCAACAATATTCGGGCGTCCCTCATGCTGCTTTTTGATCAGCTGGCAGGGAATTCCGTTTTTGCTGAAGAAATCATAGGTTCCCGCCGTCGCCTTGATCGTAAAGCCGAGTTCGGCGAATCCTTTGCCGATTTCAAGCGCCTGCTGCGTCTTTTCCGCAATCGTGACCAAAACCGTTCCCGAGAACGGCAGGAGGTAGTTGGCGGCTTCTTCCGCTTTGTAAAATGCGGTTCCGAAATCGGGAGCGATGCCGAGGACTTCGCCTGTCGAACGCATCTCCGGCCCCAAAACGGGATCGACTTCCGGGAACTTGTCGAAAGGCATCAGCGCCTCCTTGACGCCATAATGTGTGCCGGGGACAAAAGCCTTCAAATTCAAATCCGAAAGTTTTTTGCCCATCATCAATTCCGTTGCGGCGCTCGCCATTTGAATATTGCAAACTTTTGACACCAACGGCACCGTGCGCGAGGCGCGCGGATTAGCCTCGATGACATAAACTTTGCCGTCTTCGATGGCGTATTGCATATTCATCAAACCGACAACGCCGAGTTCCTGCGCGATCTTTTTGGTATAGAGCAAAATGTCCGCATATTGTTTTTCGGGAATATGCACCGGCGGGATCACACAGGCGGAGTCTCCGGAGTGGATGCCGGCGAGTTCGATATGCTCCATTACCGACGGGACAAAAACATCTGTTCCGTCCGAAAGGGCGTCGCACTCGCATTCGAGAGCGTTTCTCAAAAAGCGGTCGATCAGGAGCGGAGCGTCTTCCGTGACGCCGATCGCCTTGCTGACATATTCTTTCAAGGCTTCGTCGTCATAGACGACTTCCATGCCGCGGCCGCCCAAAACGAAGGACGGGCGGATCATCACCGGATAACCGACCTTGTGGGCGATTGCCAGGGCTTCATCGATATTGATCGCCATTCCCGCTTCCGGCATCGGGATTTCCAGCTTTTGCATCATAAGGCGGAACAAATCGCGATCCTCCGCCGTGTCGATCGTATCGATGGACGTGCCGAGAATACGGACTCCAGCCTCCGACAGTTTGCGAGCGAGATTGAGCGGCGTCTGACCGCCGAACTGGACAATCACGCCCTCCGGCTTTTCGTGTTCATAAATCGCCAGAACATCCTCGAGGGTCAACGGCTCAAAATAAAGCTTGTCCGAAGTGTCATAGTCCGTCGAAACCGTCTCCGGATTGCAATTGACCATAATCGTCTCATAGCCCAAACGGCGAAGCGCCATCGCCGCATGGCAGCAGCAATAGTCAAACTCAATGCCCTGACCGATGCGGTTGGGACCGCCGCCGAGCACCATCACCTTTTTCTTGGAGGAGACGGGAGCGGGATTGACGGGAACGGAATCCGCGTAGGTGGAGAAATAATAGCAGGCGTTTTCGACACCGCTCACGGGAACAGCCTCCCAACGCTCGACCACACCCAAGGAAATACGCTTTTCGCGGATCAGCTTTTCGGGGACATCCAAAATCTTTGCCAGATACGCATCCGCGAAACCGTCTTTTTTGGCGCGGACCAACAAATCGTCCGACGGGAGCGCCCCCTTTGTCTCGAGTATTTTTTCCTCGAGTTCGACCAATTCGCGGGACTGCTCCAAAAACCAGCGGTTGATGTTTGTCCTCGCGAAGATTTCATCGATCGTCGCTCCCTTGCGCAGGGCTTCATAAATGACAAAGTGCCGCTCGCTCGACGCCTCTTGCAAAAGCGCCAGCAGTTCATCCTTGTCCAAAGTGTTAAAGTTTTTAGCGAAGCCCAAGCCCATGCGTCCGATTTCCAACGAACGGATCGCTTTTTGGAAGGCCTCCTTATAATTTTTGCCGATACTCATCACCTCGCCAACCGCCTTCATCTGCGTGCCGAGCTTGTCTTGAACCCCCTTGAACTTTTCAAACGCCCAGCGCGCAAATTTTACAACGACATAATCGCCGCCCGGTGTGTATTTGTCGAGAGTGCCGTCCCGCCAATACGGGATGTCGCAAAGATTCAGACCTGACGCCAGTTTGGCCGAAATCAGGGCGATGGGGAAGCCCGTTGCCTTGGAAGCCAGCGCCGACGAGCGCGATGTGCGCGGATTGATCTCGATGATAACGACACGACCGTCCTTGGGATTGCGCGCAAACTGCACATTGGTGCCGCCGATCACACCGATCGTGTCGATAATCTTCCACGCCTTCTTTTGCAATTCGTTTTGGACGGCGACAGGAACAGTCATCATCGGCGCCGTGCAAAACGAATCGCCCGTATGGACGCCGCAGGGATCGACATTTTCGATAAAGCAAACCGAAATCATCTTTCCCGTCGCATCTCTGACGACTTCCACCTCAAGCTCTTCCCAGCCGAGGATGGACTCCTCAATCAGGCACTGGCCGGTCATCGAAGCCTGCAAACCGCGGGCGACAATCGTTTTGAGCTCGTCAAGATTGTAAACCAAACCGCCGCCGGCACCGCCCATCGTATAAGCCGGACGCACTACCAGCGGGAAGCCGAGCCGTTCCGAAATCTTTACAGCATCCTCGACAGAATAGGCGATATCGCTTTTGGGCATATCAATGCCGATGCGCGACATTGTCTCCTTAAAAATCAAGCGGTCTTCACCGCGTTCGATCGCCTCCAGATTGACACCGATCACCTTAACCCCGTATTTTTCAAGAACCCCCTTCTTGTTGAGTTCGATCGCAAGGTTAAGTCCCGTCTGTCCTCCGAGATTGGGCAGCAACGCATCCGGACGCTCTTTTTCAATAATCTGCTCGATGCGCTTTTCGTTGAGCGGCTCGATATAAGTGACGTCCGCCATCGCCGTATCCGTCATAATCGTCGCCGGATTGGAGTTTACCAAGACTATCTTATAGCCGCATTCGCGCAAGGCTTTGCATGCCTGTGTCCCCGAATAGTCAAACTCACAAGCCTGACCGATGACGATCGGACCCGAACCGATAATCATTACTGTTTTGATATCATTACGAATTGCCATAGTTTTTAATCGTTTGTAGTTGTTCGAAGTTCCCAATGAGTATGTTCTCTATGGCAAATTTTAGCAATATTTTTTTAACGGGAACAGCCCTGTTCCGTCTTCCAAAAACTATCGCGTTCCCGCAAATCAGAGGTTCACGGGCGGCGGCAGGATGCCGTTCTCCCGACTGCGACAAAAAACATTGAAAATAATGCCGACAAAAATGCACATCGTCACCAGATTGCTCCCGCCATAACTGATAAAGGGCAACGACATTCCCTTCGTCGGCGCCATGCCTGTGATCACAAACATATTGACGCACGCCTGCAAAACGATAAAGAGCAGCGAACCCAGGCAGAGGTTGAAATAAAAGACGTCCGTAATCCGCCGCAGACGGTCGATCCCCAACAAAAACAAAAATAAAAACGCCAGCGCAATCGTCACACAAACCACAAAGCCGAATTCCTCCCCGATGATGGCAAAAACGCAGTCAGTATGCGCCTCCGGCAAAAATCCGCGACACTGGATCCCCTCTCCGAAGCCCTTGCCCGTCGCCCTGCCGCTCGCCAGCGCCACCAGAGCCTGCCAAAGCTGATAACCCGTATTCTCCACATCCTTTTCAGGATTCATAAACGACGTCACGCGCGCCAGACGGTTGGGCCAGTTGTAGATCAAAACGCCCAAGCCCGCCAAACCCGTCAGACAGACCGGAAGGACAAAACGCATGCGGGCGTTGGCGACAAACAACAAGGAATAAACGACACAAACACAAAGAATCGACGTCCCCAAATCCGGCTCCAATCCGATCGGGGCGACAATCCCGCCCAAAATGATCGTCGGCAAAATCAAGCCGCGCCACAAATCAAGCCAGCCCTCACGCGTCAAATTGGGAATAAACGAAAAAGACAAGCGCCACCACTTGAAATTCGGCGTCTGAAAATAACGCTGAGAGACAGAAAGATAATGCGCCATTACAAGCGTCAGCGCAATCTTCGCGGGATCACTCACCTGCAGATTGAAAAAACCGAGATGGATCCACCGGCACGCGCCCTTGACCGTCAGCCCGACACCGGGGACAAAAACACTGGCCGCCAAAACAATGGCACCCGCATAAATCGACCAGATCAAAAAAGAATTCTCGCAGATTTTTTTAAAATTGATTTTGGTCGCCACAAAAAAACAAAGCAATGCCGGGAACAAAAAGCCCAACTGATGATAAAACGTGTAATAGTGGTCGCTGTTTTTGTGCGCATAACCGGCACTGCTCTGCACAAAAATCCCAAAAACAATCAAGATCCCGACAATCAACAGCATCAGCCAGCCTTCCCAGCCGGGTCCCGCCTTCGTTTTCAGCTCCTCGTGAAAATCTTCGTCCATCAAGCTTCAAAAAAAATAAATTGCCACCGGAGATCCTGGCTCGCGATGGCAATCAATCCTGACACTTGAGATTACTCGACAACAGCTTCGCTCGGTTCTGCCGACACCGTTTCCGTCACAGGAGCAAGTTCCTCCTGTTGCACGGGAGCAGTTTCTTTTTCCTGCACAGGTTTCTGCTCGGGAACGCTCTTTTCAGGCTCGGGAACATCCTGTTGGGGAGCTGCGGCTTTTTTTTCGCCGGTGCCGCAACGCTGCTCCGTTGTTTTGGGAGCCTCCTTTGACGGGATCGTCAACTTTTGGCCGATGCGAATATTGTTCGCATTTTTGATATTGTTGGCGGCCATGAGCTCCTTTGTCGTGACGCCGTGAGCCTGCGCGATTTTGCTGAGAGCGTCGCCGGCTTTCACCACATAGACTTTAGCGTTGGGATCTGTCGCCTTCGCCGCATTTTCCGCCGAAGCGCCGTCTTTCTTTTCGGTCTTTGGCGGAATCACCAGCTTGCGGCCTTCGCGCAATGTCGTGTTGCGGGAAATATTGTTGCGTTCGCAAAGCGCGTTGATCGTCGTGCCGTTGTTCTTGGCAATCGACCAAAGCGAATCGCCGCGCACGACGACATAAACTTTTTCGTTCCCGTTATTCGCGTCCGGCTTGACATCGTTCGTCGCAGGTGGCGGCGGCACCGGGTGAATGGGCTGCTCTTCCGCCAACGCGGGCTCGTCGAGCGTGATCGGATCTCCGGTGACAACCTCACTTTCCGTCGGCTCGAACGGACGGCTCGAAGTGGGCTCGCCGGCAACCTGCACATTCGGATGCGTCGCACGATAATGGTTGGTGCGATGCGAACGCGTGGAGCAACCGTTCACCAAAAGGACAAACGCCACGATGTGCAAAAATACGATACTTGAAACGATAGAGAATACTTTCATTGCAGAGATTAAAACGAAATATAAGGGATTGGGAAAATGGGAAAAAGGTATTTGATGTAAATATAATAATGAAAGTTCAAAAGAAACTGCAAGTATTTTTTCACAAAAAAATCGGATTTTTTACGGCTCGTTCACCGTTAAAAAACAAATTATTCACAAGTTGTGAACATTTTGAGAAAAAAATCGTTCCCGCAAGCTCAAAAAGTCTCGCGAAAACTTTACTTGGCGATCAAGTCATAGGCGGAAAAACCGCTGACGACGACCTCTGCAAACTCCCCGACCGGCAAATGGCGCGGCACGTGCACGATCCCGTCCACCTCAAACGCGTCACCCTCGCTTCGCGCGATGCCCGGAGCATCGACGAGAACACGGATTTTTTGCCCGACACGGGAACGCTGCTGCTCCTTCGACAGTTTTTTCAAGACTTCCATTGCCGTCTTGTAACGGCGTTCCTTCATCGCCATACTGCATTGATGCGGCATCGTCGCGCCCTTCGTACCGTCTTCCTTGGAATATTTGAAAACGCCGGCGCGCTCGAAATTCACATCTTTGACAAAAGCGAGCAGTTCCTTGAAATCCTCATCCGTCTCGCCGGGAAAGCCGACAATCAGCGAAGTCCGGATCGCGACATCCTTCACACCCCGACGAATTTTTTCAAGCAGCCGCCGCACAAACGCGCCGTCCGTTTCGCGCGACATCGACGCCAGCATCTTGTCAGAAATATGCTGCAGGGGAATATCGACGTATTTCGCCACGTGTTTGGATTTTGCAAAAACCTCGATCAGTTCGTCCGACCAATGCGCCGGATGCGTGTATTGGACCCGGATCCAAAAATCCCCCTTGATTTTGTCGAGCGCCTTCAAAAGCGTCACCAAGGAGTCGCCATGTTTGGAATCCGCCTCCGTGCGCCGTCCGACGCGCGTTCCCGCCCAAGTGTCCATTCCGTAGTAAGTCGTGTCCTGCGCGATCAGATTGATTTCCTTCACTCCATTTTTTTGCACCAGTGTTTTGACCTCGGCGACAATATCCGCCACCGGACGGGAACGAAAACGCCCGCGAATCATCGGGATCGCACAAAAAGCACAACCGTGATTGCAGCCCTCGGCGATCTTGACATTGGCGATGTGCGGCAAAGTCAGGCGTGCCCGCGGCGTCTCCGCGCAAGCGAGCCACTGCGGTTTTTTTCTGATCGCCATCAACGGTTTGCGGGAACGGGTTTTGCCGAAAAGTTTTTCGATAATCCCGACAACCTCCGGCAATTCGTCGATCCCCATGAACGCGTCCGCCTGCGGCAGTTCCGCGAGCATTTTTTCGCGATAGCGCTGCGGCAGACAGCCGGCAACGATGATCTTCAACGGTTTGTCCGCCGGGCGCCGTCTCGCCTCTTCCGCCATTTGTTCGATCGCATCCAGGCTTTCCGTCCGCGCGTCGAGAATAAAGGAACAAGTGTTGACGATGACGACATCCGCCTCCGTCACATCGCCCGTCAATGTCATTCCCGCCTCCGTCAAGTAGCCGCAAAGCACTTCCGTGTCCGATTGGTTTTTGGCACAGCCGAGAGAGACGATTCCTACGATTTTACTCATGTTTTCAATTTTATCGGTTCGCGCCGGCAACGGCAAAAGATTTACAAGGGCCGCACAAGTCGGACGCAGGCGCTGTCGCCCCACGACGCACGCACAAAATCTTCGAGCGCCGCCGAATCCGTATTCGCGGACAATTCGACAAAACACGCGCTGCCGCTCCCGCTCATATGCGCGACAAGCCCGAAGCGTTCCCGCAAAAGCGCAAAGAGCGCCGGCAACGCACAATATTTTTCAAATGCCGGCTCCTCCATATTGTTGAACAGCGGCAGCGCGCCCACGGGAGCGTCAAGCCAGGCTTTCAGGCGTTCCTCCGCGAGTTCCCGCGAAAAATAATAGCGCCGTTCCCGCCTCATCTTGCCGTAAATCTCCGCAGTGGGAATGCCGAACGCCGGTTTGAAAATCAAAAACCGCCGTTCCCGCAAAGCCGCACAATGCCGGGCTTCCAAATGCTGGATTTTTTCGCCGCGACCGCGCATGACAACAGCGTTCCCGCCGACAAAAAGAGGCACGTCGCTGCCCAATTTCGCCGCCATCGCCAGCAAATCCTCCGTCCCGAGCGCATTCCCGCAAAGCGAATTCATCACCTTCAAAGCCGTCGCCGCGTCCGAACTTCCGCCGCCCAAGCCCGCTCCGTGCGGCACTGATTTTTTCAAACGCCAGTCAAGCGCCGGCAATTCGGGAACACTTTCCCGATAAAGCCGCGTAGCGCGCAAAACCAAATTTCTCTCATCGCACGGCACGCCCGGCATTTCGCAAAACAGCCGGTCTTGCGTTCCCGCCGCCGTCTCGCATTCGAGCGTATCGCAAAAATCCACGGGAACAACCAGCGAGACCAGATCATGAAAACCGTCTTCGCGCACGCCCGTAATCGCGAGCATCAGATTCAGTTTGCAAGGCGCGTCCGAGATCATTGTGTTTTAAAAAACAGACTCCAGGGCTTCGACGATTCCGGAAACCGTCGCGCTTTTTGCCACGGCAGCCACAGGAATCATTTTGCGCCGCAACGCCGCAGCCGTCACCTCGCCGATCGCCACGACCTTGGGCTGCCGAGCGCCCGAAACAATCGTCAACGAAGGCAGCTGATCGACAAACGACTGCACCGCCGACGGACTCGCAAAGACAATCGCATGCGCGCCGTTTTCCCTAAAACTCCGCGCCGCCTGATCTGCCGCCAAATCCGTCGGATTTGTCTCATATACCGGAAAACTGTCCACGATCGCGCGACCGTCCTCCGCCAAAATTTTTGCAACCGTCTCGCGATTGCGATTGCCCGTGATCAGACAAATCTTTACATTTTCGACGCCCCATTTTTCGACTAACAGTTTTGCCAGCGCTTCGCCCGTCTGCGTCTCGGGAACGGCATCAACCTCAAGATGAAAGGCTTCGACAGCCGCCGCCGTCGCGGGACCGACACAGGCAATCCGGCAGCCGCCGATGCTGCGAATGTCCCGATAGCGCTTGAAGAAATTTTTAAAAAATCCCTCAACGCCGTGAACCGATGTAAAAACCAGCCATTCGTATTCGCCGAACAAATCAAAGATTTCCGCCTGAATCTCAGCCGGCGCCGAATATCCGACCTCAATCAACGGCACTTCGAGCACTTTCGCATCGTGGTCGCTTTCCAAATGTTCCCGCAAGGCGAGATTGTCCGCCGGCGTCCGCGTGAGCACAATCGTTTTTTTCTGAAGCACAGATTTTTTCATAAAATTCCCTCCAATATTTTTTTTACTTTTTCCTTAAGTTTCAACGGATTTTGCGGGAACGAGACTTTCAATCGCCGCAAGCCGAAATCTTCGCGGAACAAGCGCAACACACCCCGCGAATAATGAGCCGCGAACGCCGTATGGCAGCCTTCGCCCAAAGCGGACAAAAACGCGCGCTCGATTTCAAAAGCCCGCGTTCCCGCGACCGCTGCGGCCTTTGCAAAAAAATCCCGGTCGCGTTCCCGGCACTGCATCGCGATCAAAGCCTGACCCGCCGCGGGAACACAGATTTCTGCCGGCAAAACCTTAAATTCGAGTCCCGGGAACGTCTTGATCCCCAAGCGCTCTAATCCTGCCGCCGCCAGCACGGTCGCGTCCGCCGCATGTTCTTGCGCAATCTTGCGCAAACGGCTTTCGACGTTCCCGCGCAGTTCCTGAAAATCCGCCTGCGGGAAAAGTTTTTTGAGTTGTCCTCTCCGGCGCGGCGATCCCGTGGCGACGGTCCGGATTTTTTCCGTTCCCGTCCGGACGACCAAGACATCGCGGGCGCAAGCGCGGGCGAGACAGCCGGCGACAAGAGTTCCCGCGCGGATTTCCGTCGGCAGATCTTTGCCGCTGTGCACCGCCACGTCGATGGCACCGTCGAGCAGCGCCGCCTCAAGTTCTGAGGTGAAAAGCCCCTTGCCGCCCGTTTTTTCAAGCGACCAGGACAATTTTTTGTCGCCCTGCGTCACAAATTCGCGAATGTTCACACGACAGCCCGGATAAACGCTCTCCAGCCTTTTTTGAACCAGACGCGCCTGCGCCATGGCGAGCGGCGAACGGCGGGAGCCGATGACGATTTCGCGAGTCTTCATTTTCTTATGCGAAAGTTGCGGGAACACTACAGCTTAAAAATCCTCGATCTCAACATGGTGCTCCACCACGTCTTCGACAAAATCGAGCGCATCCATCGCCTGGAAATCGCTCTTGAATTCATCGTCAAAACGGGAACCGATATCGATTGCCGCCGAAGACGAATCCGAAAACTGGTTGTTAATCGCGATTTCGCGCTGTTCCCCAAAAAGGAAGCAGACAACCGATAACGCGACGATGCAGGCCAAACTCAAAAAAAACAGTTTGCACAAAAAAGGAAGCCGGCTTGCCCAAATTCTTTTTTTTACTTTTTTTTCAACATCTCTATCCATAGTTTCCCAATAAAAATTTATCGTTCCGCCCTATTCGTTTTCGACATAGACAACAGGCGGCAAAACCAAAGCCTCCGCCTGCTCCGGCGTTCCCGCCGTTCCCGCCGGATCTCCCGCACAGCAAGCCTGCCAAAGCGCCGGCACCAGGACAAAAAGCAACAACAGCACGGCAAGTAGCGGCAAATAAATTTTCAAACGGTTTTTGTTGGCCTCATGCCGTGCGATTTTTTGAACAGACTCCGACTGCGTCGCCTGACGATGGTGTTGGTGCTTCATAGTTAGAGGTCAAAATTAAATGTTTCAGTCGTCGTCTCCCCATGGTCCGGCATCACCAGCAGCAGTCCCGAAAAAATACTGCCGATACGCTCGTCGCCCGGGAAACGTTCGCTCAACGCGCGATAAATTTCCTTCGCCTGCGGTGACTCCACCGAAATTTTTCGCCACGCCTCGCCGAGATTCATCAGCAACGCGGCATTGTTGGGGGAAATTTCTTGAGCGCGCAGGAGATAATCCCTTGCCGCCTCTTTTTTGCCCGTCAGGACTAAAGAAAGCCCTTTTTGCCACAGGACGCGCGCGTTGTGCGGTGCGATTTTCATTTCCTCGTCGCTGCAGCGTCTGACCAGGTCGAGATAGACGGCAAGCTCCTGCGGACGGTAGTTGCAAATCAGCAGCGCCGCGTTTGTCAAACCCTGCCAGGCGGGAATATTGCCGCTGTCAAACGCGAGGGCGCGCCGATAAAGCCGCATCGCCTCCAAAAGATCCGCATCCGTCGCCGGAGCCGTCTCCGAGACTCCGATCTGCTGGCAATACGGCTGGAGCAGTCTGTCCGCGCGCCGCGTCTGCACCGCGCTTTCGATAACGGGATAAACCGCGAAAACAAGCGCGACGGGAACAGCGACGGCGAGCACCCAGCGCCAGATTTTTTCCAAACGCGACAAAGCCCGCCGCTTCACGGCTCTCGGCTGCCACACATTGCGCACAAGGATTCCTGCAAAGATCGCAAACGGCAAAAACAGAGCCGGCAGAGACTTTTCATACGCCACCAGCAAAAAAACCGTTCCCGCAGCGAGACCCGCCGAAGAGGCAGTCATCAGCACGCGAAACGACGCCAGCGGACGCTGCCGCATCTCAAAGGCGCGCGCGTCTTCACTGTCGTCAAAAAGTTTGCTCCCGTTAATCTTAAACAGGGACGAAAACCACAACCCGAAGACGGGAACGGCAAGCAGCAAAAATCCCAAAAGACCGTTTTCCGCCAAAATCTGCAACGGCAGCGAACCGCAAGTCGCCGTCGATTCCTTGACATTCAAGCCTTCCGGCAGACTGTTCGAATAGTTTTCGGCGAAGGTTCCCGTTCCCGCGCCCAGGACGGGATGGTCCGCCCACATCCTCAACGCAGCCGACGGGAACGCCAAATCCTCGCGCGACAAAGACTGCTCCCCGCCGAAATGCCGCGCGACGGAGTCTTTGCCGCCGCCAAAAAGCGGCGCGTCAAAATGCGTCATCAACGGCGCAAAAGCCAAACCGGCGACACAAACGGAAATCGCCAGAATCCGGAGGATCTTCTTCCAAATGAAAAAGAGCGACAAAATCAGCGAGCCCGCAAAAAATCCCAGAACCCCGCCCGTCGTTCCCGCGATAAAAATGACAGCAGCCGCAAAAATCGCGGTATAAATTCCCAAAAGGCGCAACGCCGTATTCGTCCGCGGATAAAGCACCAAAACAAAGGAAGCGAAAAAAACAAAGAGCGAAAAAAGCGAAATCTGCTCCGCCGACGCAAAAAAGCCGTGAATCGCATTTCGCGCACCCTCAGACTCGCCCGTCCCGAAAATCCGATAAACGATGCCCATTGTCACCGCAGCGACCGACACCAAGGTCATCGTTGACAAGAGCCTGAACTGGGAGTCGTCCGTGCGCGACGATTGCGTCGTTATGAAAAAGGCGGCAAAAACAAAAAGATTCTGACAAAAAACAAACGAAACCGACCAGGGCGCGTTCCCGTAAAAATTTTCAGCGAACAGATAAATCATCCACGGCAAAAAAATCAAAAGCCCGAACCAATAATGCCGCACGCCGTGATTAAAGAGCCGCAAAAGATAAAAACCCTGCAAAAGCGCCGAACATCCCAAAGAGGCGAAGGCGTAAAAGAAAAGCTCCGTCCCGCCGCTCGCCGCACCCAAGACGCAAAAAACCAGCGCCAGCGCAAAAAAGAACAAACTGAAGCGCCGGCTCGTGCTCAAATAGCGCTCCGCCAGTTCTCTTCTCATAAACTGCCGCATCTGTCTTTCTTCAAAATCAAAGTCCATTTTTCAACGATGATTAAAATGACGAATCGTAAAGTTTTTTCCCGATACAAGAATTTTATCACAAACAAACAGATCTTCAAACGGCGGAAACAAGGCGTCGCCCTCCGGCTGCAAATCCACCTCCGTCAGATACAGATCTTCACAAAACGGCAGCAACTGGCGATAAAGCTCCGCACCGCCCGCCAAAAAAATCTTGCGTTCCCGCGCAATCGCCGGCAAATCCTTCAAATCCCGGATGACGACGAGCGCGTCCGACGGCGTTCCCGCGGGCATCGTGCGCGAGAGCACCACCGTTGTGCGTCCCGGCAACGGCCTGCCGATCGACTCGTAAGTCTTGCGCCCCATCAGCAGGACGCCGCCCATCGTCGTCGCCTTAAAAAATTTGAAATCCTCACTGATATGCCACGGGATCGCGCCGGCGTTGCCGATAACGCGGTTGCTCGCCATCGCGGCGATAGCCGTCATTTTCAGTGTTCCCGCCATCGTCAAACGGCAACCGGCGCCTTGATCGCCGGATAAGGGTCATAGTTTTCGATCGTGATGTCTTCGTATTTGAACTCGAAGAGATCCTTGACCGCCGGATTGAGCTTCAGAGTCGGCAACGCGCGCGGCTCGCGGGAAAGCTGCAATTTGACCTGCTCGATATGGTTTTTGTAAATATGCGCATCGCCGAAGGTGTGCACAAAATCCCCGAGCTCGAGACCGCAAACCTGCGCGACCATCTGCGTGAGGAGCGCATAGCTGGCAATATTGAAGGGAACGCCCAAAAAAAGATCCGCACTCCGCTGATAAAGCTGGCAGCTCAACTTGCCGCCGCTGCTCACCGAAAACTGAAAAAGCGTGTGGCACGGCGGGAGCGCCACCTTGTCCGCCTCAAGCGGATTCCAGCCCGTGACGATCAGACGACGGGAATCGGGAGATTTTTTAATCGTCTCCAAAACGCGTCGGATCTGATCGACACCGTCGGCACAATAAGTCCCGTCTGGATTTTGCGTCGCTCCGAAATTGCGCCACTGGTGACCGTAAATCGGCCCCAAATCGCCTTCCTTGCGCCCAAATCGCGCGCACTGCTCCGCCGTCGCCCATTCGTCCCAAATCGTTACACCGCGTTCCCGCAGCCAGGCATTGTCCGTCCGACCCTGCAAAAACCAGAACAGCTCGTTGATGATCGAGCGCGTATGAACTTTTTTGGTCGTCATCAGCGGGAAGCCCTTGCTCAAGTCAAAACGCATCTGCGCCCCAAAAATCCCAAGCGTTCCCGTGCCCGTCCGGTCACTGCGCTCTTCGCCGTGCTCAAGCACCGTCTTCAAAAGATCAAGATACTGCTTCATCCGACCCAAAAAAACGAATTATTCCGCTTCCTCTGCACCCTCGCCGCCTTGAGCCGCATAAAGCTCCGCAACCGACGGCAATTTGTCGAGCGCCGATTTCTTCAAATTGACCAAAAGGACGGGAACACCCTTGTGCGTCGTAAAAACACCCGTAATCGTCTGCTTTTCCTTGCGCGCGCCAAAAGCCTTGCTGCCGCCGTCCTGCTTCTTGGGCATATAGTTTTCCTGAAACGCCGATGCGTCCGAACCGGGAATCAAAATATAAATCTGCCCGCCCGATTTTTTTGCCGTCGCACTTTCGATCAAAATCGCCACAGCGGGAGCATTGCTCATCATTTCGCCGGGATCCTCGACATTGGCGACCAACGTCGATACCGTCTTGCCCTCATACTGCTTGGCTTTTTTGATCCAGGCCGACGCCAGTTCCAACTTGACCGGTTTCGCGGATTTTTTTTCAGGCGCAGCCGTCAGCGTTCCCGCCATAAACAGCACGGCAAACGCCACGATCATCATTTGCAGAATTTTTTTCATAGTCTTTTTTTATTTTAAATATTGCTTTATCAAAGTTGCCCTTCGCGGAACAAGGTGCACAAATGCATGCCCGCCATACGGACCGCCACGCCGTTTGTCACCTGTTTTAAAATCACCGAACGCGGACCGTCCGCAATCTCGCTCTCAAGCTCCACCCCGCGATTGATCGGTCCCGGATGCATAATGATCGCCTCCGGCTTCATCAAAGCGGCGCGCTCCTCGTTGATCCCAAAAAGCGACGTGTATTCGTTGAGCGACGGAAAATGCGTCGTCGTCTGACGCTCATGCTGGATCCGCAACAACATCACCGCATCCGCATCCGCCAACGCCGCCTTCAAATCATAAAGCACCCGGACACCCGGAATATTGCCAAACTCGCGCGGCACCAACGTCGTCGGCCCCGCCAAAGTCACCTCCACACCCTGCTTCGTCAGACAGTAAATGTTCGAACGGGCAACCCGCGAAAGCAAAATGTCACCCAAAATCGTCACCTTCTTGCCGCGCAAATCCCGACCGAAATGCTCCCGCAACGTAAACGAGTCCAACAAAGCCTGCGTCGGATGCGCATGGGCACCGTCACCCGCATTGATCACCGGAATATCCAAAACCTTCGCCAAATACGACGCCGCTCCCGCCGCCGAATGCCGCATAATCACCATGTCAACACCCATCGCACGGATATTCATCGCCGTATCCCGAAGCGTCTCACCCTTCGTGCGCGAAGACGTCGATTCGTTCAACGTCAAAAGATCCGCACTCAAATTGCGGGCGGCAACCTCAAACGCCGAACGCGTCCGGGTCGAAGGCTCAAAGAAAAAAGTCCCGACCGTGTGATTCTTCAACGTGTCAAATTTACGACGAGTCCCAAAAGAAGCCTTGAAAACCTCTGCCTGCGCAAAAAGCGTCTCCAACTCCTCACGCGAAAGCGACTCAATATCAACCAAATCTTTGTGATGCCAAATCTGCCTGCTCATGACCCTTTAATGATAACACATCAGACAAAAAGGAACAATTTATAAAAAGCAAAAAAAGATTAAA
>JAILGB010000006.1 GCA_024697185.1 Opitutales bacterium
CGAAAAAACGACGAAGACAAAAAGGAACGACAGCAGCGCCGCCAGCGCCACTTCCTTCAGCGGGAGCATCAGGGCTGCAAAAACCGTTCCCGGCAACGCACCGTAGAGGAGCGACGAAGTGAGAACATTTGCGGCGACGCGGCGCAAGGGCATCTGCATCCATTCGCCGAGCGAACGGGTGTAATAGCGCGTTCCCGCAAGAAAAATCAGAGTCGCGATCCCCATAAAAATTCCCGGCAACGCAAACGCCCACATGTAACCGAAACTGTCCTTGACGGGCGGGATCACGATAAACGCGAAGAAGGAGCCGAAATTGATCGCCCAATAAAACAGACTGAACGCGCGTGTCAAAAATGTCGTCTGCTCTTTTGAAAACTGGTCTCCCATGAACGCGGAAACGCAGGGTTTGATGCCTCCGGAGCCGAACGCGATCAGTCCGAGCCCGACGGCAAGTCCCCATTCTTCGCCGACCGTCAGCGCCAAAACCGCGTTCCCGGCGCAATAAATCAGCGACATGCCGAAAATCGTCCAATATTTGCCCCAAAACTTGTCGGCGATCCAAGCACCCAAAAGCGGCATGAAATAGACGCCCATATTAAACAAGTGTCCGATCGTCGTCGCATAGTCGCCGGCAGTCTCGCTGTCGAGTTCCTTGAAAAGCACCGTGACGATATAAAGCGTCAAAATCGAGCGCATGCCGTAAAAGCTGAAGCGTTCGCAGGCTTCCGTGCCGACGATCAGCAGAGCGCGTTTCGGGAAAGAGGGAGTTTGGGCTGTCATTATTGTTTTTTTCTTATTGTTGTTTCAATTCTTGATTTTCGGGAACGGTCTGCGACTCGGCGGCTTCGGCGGCTTTGAGCGCCTTGAGATAACGGCGGCGCGGTCCGCGACGGCGACGTTTTTTCGTTCCCGCCGGGCGTTGTTCCTCGACGATGTCGTCCACCTCCGTCGCGGGAGCGTCAAAAAGCGAACCTTGGGAAATCTTGGCGGGAGCGACACCGAGCGCCTGCAGCTTCAAAAAAAGTTCCCGCGAAGTCCAGGCGTCCGTCGCCGCATAGACAATCTGCTGCTCGCTGAGCTGGAGCGCCGCCCAGTTGGAGACTTGGGCGTTTTTTGAAATCCGCTTGCCGAAGAAATACGCGAAAAGCGCGCGCAAGCCCGTGTTTTCGATCTGCAGACGGCGAGAATAAACGGCGGAATCGACAAATCCCGCATCGTCAAACGGCGCGCGCTGTTTGAGATGGCGCACGTCGTCGCGCACCGCAACGCCGGTTTTGATTATCTCGCGATTTTCAAACAGCGGGATCAAAGGCGCGACACCGCCGCAATAATCCAGACGGAAAAGATAGACGGCGCGACTGCCGCAAAGCTGGACCAGCGAGACCAGATACGGTTCCCCGCGCGTAAAAATCGGACGCGTTTCCGTGTCGAAGCCCAAAATCTTTTCGCGCGACAAAGCCTTCACCGCTTTTTTCGCCTCTTCCAAACTCGTCACGACGACGATCCTGCCTTCATACTGCGCCAAGGGCAGTTTGGCGATCGCGTTTTTGTCGATATGGAAATTGCCGTTTTCGACAACAGAACCCATTTGCTCGTTGCGTTTTCTTAAATCTTCTATTTCATTAATGCTCATTTCAAAAAAAAATCTTTCGTGCCGTTCCCGTCATCTTGTGATTTCGCCGTCCTTGAAACGGATCTTCAGTCCCGGCAGTTTTTTTGCCGTTCCCGCGGAAGTGACGGGAACGTTTTTTTGCGGATTGAAAACAACGGCGAATCCGCGATTCAATGTCGCTTCGATTCCGCTTGCCCGCAAGCGCGCCTCCAATTGCTCGAGAAGGCTTTGGTGCGTCTCCAAAAATTTTTCGGGACGCAGGGAATCCAGTCGCGTTTGCAGGTTTGAAAATTTGAGGCTCGTTCCCGAAAAAACGCGTTCCCGCGAATTTTCCAGCCGTTGCGAGAGATTGTCCAAGCGCAGGCGCTCGTGTTCCAGGTAATTTTGCGGCGACTGTTTTTCCAAGCGCAAACCGAGCAGATCCAAATCGCGTTCCCGCAGATTGAGGAGATTTTGCGTCTCGTCCTCCAGCGTTCCCGCCGCATTTTCGAGACGGTCGAGGAGATTTCGCCGGTTTTTGACGAGGATTTCCGCCGCCGCGGAGGGGGTTTCCGCTCTCAAATCCGCGGCAAAGTCACTGAGGGTAAAATCGGTTTGATGGCCGACGGCGGAGATGACGGGAACGCAGCTGGCTTTGACGGCGCGCGCGACAATCTCTTCGTTAAAACACCACAAGTCTTCGAGCGAACCGCCACCGCGTCCGACGACGAGCAAGTCCAAATCGCGGATCCTGTTGGCGAGTTCGATCCCGCGGACGATGCTCTCCGCAGCGTCGGGACCTTGCACTTTTGCGGGAACGAGAATGACGGTTCCCGCAAAAGCGCCGTTTTGCAAAAGCTGGCAAAAATCATGAATGACCGCTCCCGTCGGCGCCGTTACAAACGCGACTGTTTTGACAAACGCGGGAACGGGACGTTTGCTCGCGGGATCAAAAAGTCCCTCTGCGGCGAGGCGGGCTTTGAGCGCTTCGTATTGCGCCATCAGATCGCCCTTGCCCTCTTCGCGCAAACTTGTCGCGATCAGGGAATAGTTGCCGCGCGGCACATAGACGTCCAAACGTCCCTTGAGAACGACTTTCATCCCGTTGCGCGGCAAAACGTGCAGACGCGCGGCGACGCCTGCCCAAATCGCCACATTCAAGCTGGCGGGAACGCCCGAATCGTCTTTGAGCGTGAAATAAAGATGACCGCTCCCGTTCGCCCCTCTAAAATCCGAGATCTCGCCGCGCACCTCCAGTTCCCCGAACTCAGCAGCCGCCGCCCTCATACGCAAATTGACCTCCCCGACACTCAGGGGCTGCGATTTTTTTTGAGAAGCAAACAAATCGTCCATCGATCAAAGTCGCAAGCGCGTCGGGATATCGAAAAGATTGTCGAA
Organism: Opitutales bacterium; assembly: GCA_024697185.1. Classification (GTDB taxonomy): domain Bacteria; phylum Verrucomicrobiota; class Verrucomicrobiia; order Opitutales; family UBA953; genus Spyradosoma. The sequence goes on from JAILGB010000006.1 coordinate 2,990, forward strand.
ATCCTCGATTTTGTCCTTGGGATCGTCAAAGAAAATACCGACATCGATCAGCCCGTAAACCGCTTCGCCGATGTCGCGCGTCGTCAAAAAACCCCAGTCTTTGAAAACAATCCAGGCATAGGGGCCAAAAAGTTCCTTGGCAAAATCGCAGACGCCGGCGGCGAGTTCCTGACCGGAGAGCGATTTGCCGTGACTGGGATTTTTGCTCCGGATGACCTGCGAACTGCGGTCGAGCGCGTCCATCACAAAAGTGTAGGCGGGCTCGATAAAATATTTCCGCTCTTTTTTGCCGCCGTCAACACCGTAGCGCACCAGTTGGAGCAGCTTAGCCTCGATTTCCTTGCGGTTCATGTTCTCAAAACTCGCGGGAACGCCTTAGTTGTTCAAAGATTTTTTAGCGCTCGGCCAAAGTTCGAACCACCAGTCGGGATCGTCTTTGAGATAGCGGTCAAACCAAGCCATGTGCGACTTGCCCCACTGCACGCGGCGGGCGTAATCCACGATGCCGTGGTCTTCGTCCTTGAACGTGATAAGATCCGTCGGTTTGCCCAAAAGGCGGAGGGCTGCGAACATCTGGTGGGACTCGTGCGGCGGCACATTGGTATCCTTTTGGCCGTGGCAAAAGAGAATCGGCGTGTTGATTTTTTGCGCGCTAAACAGCGGCGACTGCTCAAAGAAGAGTTCGCGGTTGTTCCACGGGAACGAATTTGCAGCCGCGATGGCGTTGTATTCTGCGCCCCAATAGCCGCCGCCCCAATAGCTGGCGATATTGCTGATGCCGGCGTGCGAAACGGCGGCGGCAAAAATATCCGTGCGCGTCTGCAGATACATCGTCATAAAACCGCCGTAGGAGGCACCAATGCAGCCGATTTTTTTGCTGTCAACATAAGGATGTTCGTCACAAAACTGTTTGACGCCTTGGATGATTTCGTCCGCGGTAATGCGTCCCCATGCGTTGACGTGGCGCGCCGAAAACTTTTGACCGAAGCCGGTCGTGCCGCTCGGATTGAGCACATAGACGACATAGCCGTGCGACGCCCAGAGCAGGAAGGGATAATGAGGATTGAAGCCGCGCGTCGAAGGCGAAGTGCCACCGTAATAATAGACAATCATCGGGTATTTTTTGGCGGGATCAAATTTTGGCGGCAAGCAATAGTAGCCGTAAATCGTGTCGCCGGCGGATTCCGGGACTTTTGAGACAAAGTTCCAATCCTGCGTCGTTCCCATCTCGATGTAGGAGTCCAAGGGCTTGTCCGCTTCAAAAAACACATTCACGTTCCCGTTGGAAAGATCGGCGGCAACGCCCTTGCCCGTGTTGGCGACCCCTCCGCCATGCGCCGTGATCACGGGAACGAAGTCCTGCGCCCGCGTGCAGACGGAAATCTTGTAAATGTTGTCGATGATGTTGTTGAGTGCCTTGACCGGCTCGAAGGTTTTTGTGTCGGGATCGTAAATGAACGCGTGCTTGTAATCGCGGTCTTCCGCCAAAAGGTAAACGCGCCCGTCGCCGCCGAACTCTGCCGATGTGATGGCGGGATCGAAGTTTTTGGAAACCGGCTCGATCTCGCGCGTCACCGTGTCCATAATGTAAAGCTGGCGGTCAAAGGAATTGGGATAGCCGCCCTCGCCGAGCACCGAGCCCAGATTGTTTTTAAAATTGGCGGGCGCCAAAATCAAAATCCTGTTCCCGTCCGGCGAATAGACGCAGGAAGAGCCGAAAGGCTCCTTGTCAAAAATCTTATCGACCTTCCCGTCGGTCAAATCGATTTCATAAAGATTGCAGGTGCGGTATTCCGGCTGGGTGTAATCGACATCGCCCGTCGTCACCAAAATGCGTTTGCCGTCCGGGGAAATGTCGTTCAGGTCGCAGGTATGGTGTCCCGCCGTGATTCGCGTCATCACCTTGTCTTCAAACTTGTAAAGATAGAGATAGCTGCGGTCGCGATAACCGGGGCGGCGGTCGGCGAGATTTTCAACACGCGTCCATTGGTCGGTCGGCGCAGCATATTTTTCCGTCCGGCGGACAATAAAGCCCGATTCGTCCGGCAGCCAGATATATTCGTTGTTGGCATCGGGCAGATCGCTTGCCAGAACACGGATTTTTTGCGTCTCGAGATCGTGTTCGTAAAATGTTTTTCGTCCGAGCACGACCGACGCCCAATAAACGCGCGCTCCTCCGGCAGGCATCCAGGCGGCGGGATAGCCGGAGGCGGCATAGACGACATTGTTGTTTTTAAGATCCACCACCTCAAAGCCCCAAAGGCGGGAACCGTCGGGATTCGAACCCGAATATTTTGCCATCACATATTTGCCGTTGGGGGAAATCGCCGTGTCCGCGATGCGGCGGCCTTCGTTGTAGTCGGCGAGATTCAAGGAACGTTTTTCTCCGTTCTGTAAAAAGCGCAAACCGGATTTTTCGACGCCTTTTTCCGTCTCGACCTCCACACGGACGCCTTCCGGCACCGCGCCGTCCTTGCCGACCAGCGTTTTGACATAAATATCATAGCTGCGCGTCTCCAAGGACAAATCCGCCTGCAGCGTTCCCGCGTTTTCAAAGGAGTCTTCAGCCGTGTATTTGGTATAAACTTCGTTGTTTCCGATAAAAAGCTTCGATTTTTGCGGGCATTTCACGCGGATTTTTGCCTTGGCAAAAGCCGATGAAGCGACTCTGAAATGATAAACGCGAAAATACGCGGGAGCGACACCGGGAGCACTCGGCGCCGGCAAAAGCCATTCACCCGCCGCCTCTGGGGAAACGCCTTCCAGCGAAGCCTTGTCGAGGACTTCCTCGCCGAGCAAAGCGTCATCATTATATTTGTTGCCGTTCAAATCGCCTTCGTCCACAAAAGCGGCGTCAAAAAGCTTTATCGGTGCCGTCACCTCGCATTCCGACGATTTTAAAACAATCTTTGTCTGAACAGCCTGAGCGGTGGCGGGAACGGCGGGATCCGCGGGAACGGAAGCGGGAACGAGCTCTTCCGCAAAAAGCACAAAGGGGGTTAACGCAATGGCAGCGAGAATAACATTTTTCTTCATACCTTCCATTATAAAGGGAACAATCCGTTCCCGCAAAAGAATTTGCCCGCCCGATGGCGTTCCCGCAAAAAAAGATTTTTCCCCTAAAAAACAGCGTTCCCGCGAATTTTCACGGGAACGCCGAATTGCAAAATCGCCGGGATCAGGCGTCGTCTTTTTTGTCGTTGTCGGACGCGGGCAAAATCTGATTGATTTTGTCCCTGATAATTTTGATATGATTGTCAACCGTCGCCTTGATTTCTTCCAGGCGTTCGTCAATTTTTTCGATCGGGATCTTATCGACGATTTCGATCGCGCTTTCCTTAATGGAGACGGGAACGATTTTTTCGACGAAGGATTCCGCTTTTTGACGCAATTCGACGCGGCGGATTTTGCCGCTGATCGTCTTGGGGAGTTCATCGACAAATTCGACAATACGCGGATATTTGTAGGGCGCAGTCTCCTTTTTGACGTGATCCTGGATTTCGCGCCGCAGCGCTTCAAAGTTTTCGGGATGCTCCCGATATTCCTTCGCCAGGACGATCGTCGCCTTGACCGCCATGCCGCGAATCGGATCGGGAACGCCCGTTATCGCGCACTCCACGACAGCCGGATGCGACATGAGCGCGGACTCGACCTCAAAAGGCCCGATACGATAGCCGGAACTCTTGATCACGTCGTCATTGCGTCCGACAAACCAATAGTAGCCGTCGGCATCGCGCGTCGCCACATCGCCCGTGTAGTAAATGTTGTCCATGAGCGCCCGGCGCGTCAGACGCTCATCGCGGTAATAACATTTGAAAAGTCCCAGCGGACGGTGCTGCGGATCGACGCGAATGATGATTTCACCCTGGACGCCCGGCGGCACCGAATTGCCGTTCTCATCGACAAGATCGACATTGTAGGAAGGGTTGGGCTTGCCCATGGAGCCGGGCTTGGGCTTCATCCACGGCGTCGTCAAAATCGAACAGGTCGTCTCCGTCTGCCCGAAACCTTCGCGCAAACTGATGCCTGTGCGTTCCCGAAACGCCTCATAGACCGACGGATTGAGCGCCTCGCCCGCGATCGTGCACCATTTGAGGGAGGAAATGTCCACATTGCCGAGCTTCTCGCGCAACATAAAACGGAAAACCGTCGGCGGCGCGCAAAACGAAGTGATGTGGTATTTGCTGATCATCCGCAACATGTCGCGCGGCGTGAATTTTTCGTGGTCATAGACAAAAACCGTCGCTCCCGCGATCCATTGCCCGTAAAGTTTGCCCCAGGCGGCCTTGCCCCAGCCCGTGTCCGCCACTGTGAGGTGCAGACTGTTCTCGTTGAGATTGTGCCAGAACGATCCCGTGACAATGTGGCCGAGCGGGTAGAGGAAATCATGCGCCACCATTTTGGGATGTCCCGTTGTCCCCGAGGTGAAATACAGCAGGGAAATGTCGGAATTTTCGTTGACGGTTTCCGGGCGCACAAAAGGCGCCGCATTGGCAAAATCCTGAAAATCCTCAAACCTGTCGGGATAGAGCGGTCCCGTCGAAAAGACGTGCTGCACGCTCGGGCATTGCGGCAACGCCTCGCTGATGCGCGAAGTGATGACGACGTCGCCCGCGCAGACGATCGCCTTGATGTCGGCGGCGTTGCAACGAAAAGTGATGTCCTTGGCGGTCAGCAGATGCGTCGCGGGAATGGCGACGGCGCCCAATTTGTGCAACGCCAAAATCGAAAACCAGAATTCATAGCGACGCTTCAAGATAAGCATCACCATATCGCCTCTGCCGATACCCTTGGACTGAAAAAACGATGCGACCTGGTCGCTGTATTTTTTCATATCGGCAAATGTAAAAACCCGTTCCTCGCCCTGATCGTTCACCCAAAGCATCGCACGCTTTTCCGGCTCAATTTTTGCCCATTCGTCAACGACATCGTATGCAAAATTGAAATTTTCAGGAACCTTGATTTCGAAGTGCTCCTCAAAATCTTCTTGAGAACTAAATGTTGTTTGTTTTAAAAACTTCTCTAACATTTGTCTATCTGTTTGTTTTGTTCAAGGTTGGAGCGCGAAACTCTTTCAACATTTATAAGTATAAAATCTACATTCTTGCAATGTCAAAAAAAAACTAAAAGGCGCGTTCCCGTGAAAATCATGATCCCGTAATGCCCAAGGCGAGCAGAGCGTTGCGCTTGATGTTGGATTTCACACGGAGCACGTAGTCCTCAAACTGCGTCGAGTCGCGCTTGAAAAAAGTCCGCTCGAAAAGAGGGATCAGCATAAACGGCGCAATGCACTGGCCGTAAAGCGAAAGACAATATTGCCGCGCGTCAAAATCCTTCAAGCCCCTGTCGCGCGCGAAGGCGTCAAGCAGAACAATCGCCTTCATAATACAGCCGTAACGGCCTTCGATCTCGATAAAAATCCGCGACATGTTCTCCGGTTCCCTGAAAATCTCATTGATCATAAAATGCGGCGTCAGCGGGTTGCGGGCCAACAGTTCGACATAGTTGTCAACAAAAGTGCAGACCTTTTCCTCCACCGTCCCGTCGCCCTCCACAATCTTGGACAAAGTCGGGACAAAACGGAAAACGATCCCGCGAAAAACTTCATGGAACAAGTTGTCCTTGGTCCTGAAATAATAATGCAGCGACGGACGGCTGATCTTCGCCTCCTTCGCAATGTCGCTCATCGAAGTCGCATCAATCCCCTTGACGATAAAAACTTTTTGAGCCGCAGCCAAAATCCGCCCGACAACACGGTCCGGCTTTTGATAATACGACGACGAAGCGCCGGAATAAGCAGATGGTTCTTCCATAAAAAAGACAAAATCATCATAAGTCTGTCAAACACCTTTGTCAAACTCCCGACTCGGGAACGCACCGCCGGCTTTATCGTTTTGCGGTGTTCCCGCAAGAGACGGAAAACGCGTTTTTGCTTTATGCACGCGCGCGGATAATGTAGAATGTTAGGACTTGTGAAAATAAAACGCATAGCCATCTTGGGCGCGGGCCTCTTGGGCGGTTCGATTATGAAAACCGCAAAACGTCTTGCCGTTGCCGAAACCTGCTGCACCTGGTCCCGCTCCGAAAAGACGCGGGAACGTTGCCGGCATTGCAATTTTATCGACACTGTTTGCGAAAGCCCGGAAGAAGCGGTCGCCGATGCGGATGTCGTCGTAGCCTGCGTTCCCGTCGATCGCATCGTCCCCCTTCTCTCCCAAGTCGCGGGAACGGTCAAAAAAGGCGCGCTCGTCACCGATGTCGGCAGCACCAAGGCCGCCATTTGCAAAGATGCAAAAACCAGCCTGCCACGGGAACTCCGCTTTGTCGGCTCCCATCCGATGGCGGGCATCGAGCGCAACGGCATCGACGAAGCGCGCGACGATCTTTTTGAAAACCGCCTCGCGCTGGTCACACCGCTGCCCGATACCGCTCCCGACATTGTCGATGACGCAAAAAGTTTTTGGCAAAGTCTCGGCATGCGCACCCACAGCCTTTCCCCGGCGGAACACGACAAAATCGTCGCCCACGTCAGCCATTTGCCGCAGGCGGTCGCCGTCGCGCTCGCGGGAACGCTCGCCACACAACCGCTCCAATGGCGCGATTTCGGCGCCGGCGGCATGCGCGACACGACCCGTATCGCCGCGGGAACGCCGGAAGTCTGGCAGGCGATTTTTGAAGAAAACCGCAAAGAAGTCCTGCCCGCCCTCGACACCTATCTCAAACTTTTTGGCGAACTGCGCGACGCGCTCGCCGACAACAACAGCCAAAAACTGGCGACAATCTTGAAACTCGCAAGCGACTGGCGCTCAAAACTCAAATAAAATCCATTTATGTTTACAAAAAATCATCATAAGCCTTCTCTGCGCGGGAACGCACTCGTCATCATTCTCATGATCGTCGCCGGAGCCGTCATCATCGGCATCTCCTACGTCTCCGCCCTCCAAACAGGTTCCAAAGACCGCGGGAACGACACCCGCTACACCAACGAAGTCAACGGCGAAGTCGCCCACGCCGCCAAACTGGAATCCGAACGCCTCGAACGGAAATTCAACTCCATCCAGGAATACAAAAAAGACAAAATCACAATGGAGGATATCGATATTTACGAACAGGCGATCACCGAATATGAAAAATATCTCGCCAACTCCAACATCGACAGAAGTGTCAACGCCCGCGCCGACAAAATGCGCAAACGACTCCACAACATGCGCGCGATGCTCATCCGGGAACGCACCCTCGTCCTTGAGGAAGAAGGCGAAAAACTGGTCGATCAAAAAAAATTCGCAGCCGCCGAAAAAAAATTTCGCGAAGCCTACGGCCTCGAAAAACGCATCGACACCCAATACACGCTCGCCGACCTGCGCAATGCGGCGCGCACACAACTCCTTTTCTATCGTATGCAGGCCATGCAGGCGATCCCGATGACCGATCGCGCCAACCGGCTGGAAAAAGAAGGCGATGACGCTTTGAAGGAAAAAAACTGGGCGCGCGCCGGCTTGAAATACAAGGAATCCCTCAAAATCTTCCAGCGCCTCAACGGGGAATTCTACATGATCTCCTTTAACAACGGCGCCTCCGTCACCCGCCTCAACCGCAAAGTCGCGACCGTCGCCTCCTCGCCTTATCAGGAACGCCTCGAAAACTATATCGCCGACGCCGAAAAATGCGAAGCGGAACAAAACTGGGCAGGCGCTCTCGACTTCCGCCAAAAAGCCTACGACGAATACCGCCGGCTCGAAACCAATTTCCCACGCTCCAACTTTGTGTCAGAGGAAACCCAGCATCAACTGCAAACGGATGTCGCCAACGCCAGCGCGCGCCCGCAATACGAAAATCTGATGCAAGTGGTCGAACAGCTCTCCCAGGCGATCAAAAATGACGACTACAACAAAACGACGGCACTCGCCCGAAACGCCGCCGTCATCTCCCAAAGCATCATCCAGGATTTTCCCGGAGCGACCCTGCTCTCCAAAGATCTTGTGCAAGTCCTCGCCTTCATCGACATCTCGAGCCCCGTCATCGAACAGATCCGGATCTCCGTCAAAAAATCCCTCAAGACAATTCCCGGCGTTCCCGAAACAAAACAAATGATGGCGGACAAAGAAGTCTCCCAGGCGCTCTTCCAAGCCGTCACACAAAAAAATCCGTCGGCAGACCAAAGCAATCCGCTCGCCCCCGTCGAATCCCTCTCCTTCTTCGACGCCCAAAATTTCTGCCGCCTGCTCTCCATTCTCTACTGCTATGAAGTCCGCCTGCCCGACAAAGAGGAATACCTCGCCGCCCGCGGACAGATCCCCTCAAACGAAACCGTTCTCGACCAGGCGTGGCTGACAGAAAACTCCAACGAAAAAATCCACCCCGTCGGCAATAGAAACGCAAACGAAAACGGATATTTCGACCTCATCGGGAACGTCGGCGAATGGCTCGGCGACAACCTCTACGAAGCCTCGGGAACGATCAATCCCGACTCTGGAGAAATCAACGCCTATGTGGCAGGAGGCGACTACCTCACACCCCTCGAATTTTTGCGGATAGAGCCCGTCTCCAAAGCCCCCAAAAACGACCGTTCCCGCCAACGCGGATTCCGCTTCATCGTCGATTTCGAAAAACCCGTCGATTTTAACAAAATCAAAATCGACTAAACCCAGAAAAAATATTTCCAATGAAAGAACTTCCGGACATCACGCCCGCACGAACGCGCATCAGCGAAATCGAAAAACTGATGAACGCCGCCGATTTTTACAACGACCAGCGCAAAGCCGGGGAAATCTCCTCCGAGCACTCCCGCCTTTGCAACACCGTCGCGCTTTACGAAAAATGCGACCGGCTCCAAAAATCACTCCTCGACAATCAGACGATCATCGATGACCCCGAAATGGACGAAGAACTCAAAGAACTCGCCCAAGAGGAAATCCCGACCCTTGAAGCCCAACTCGACAGCGAATACGAAAAACTGATGATCGCCATGATCCCGACCGACCCGACGGATTCCCGCAACACGATTATGGAAATCCGCGCGGGAACGGGCGGCGACGAAGCCTCCCTCTTCGCCGGCGACCTTTTCAGAATGTACACACGGTTTGCCGAGGAAAAAAAATGGAAATGGGAAATCCTCAATTCCGCACCCAGCGAAGTCGGAGGCTTTAAAGAAATCTCCATCCTTATCACGGGAACGGACGTTTACAAAATGCTCAAATACGAAAGCGGCGGCCACCGCGTCCAACGCGTTCCCGTCACCGAAGCTGCCGGACGCGTGCACACCTCCGCCGCCACCGTCGCCGTCCTCCCCGAAGCCGAAGAAGTGGACGTCCACATCTCTCCCGACGAAATCGAACTCACCGTCTGCCGGGCATCCGGAGCCGGAGGCCAGCACGTCAACAAAACCGAATCCGCCGTCCAAATCATCCACAAGCCGACCGGCATCATGGTTTACTGCGCCGACGAACGCTCCCAGCTGAGAAACCGCGCCAAGGCGATGAAAATCCTGCTCTCGCGCATTTACGAAAAAAAGCAGGAGGAGGAAAACTCAAAATACGCCGCACAACGCCGCAACCAAATCGGCAGCGGCGACCGCTCGGAACGCATCCGGACTTACAATTTCCCCCAAAACCGTCTCACCGACCACCGCATCGGACTCACACTGCACAACCTGCCGCAAATCATGGAAGGCGATATTGACAAACTGATCGAAGCCCTCCAGGAGGCGGATCTGCGCAACAAACTCGCCGAACTCGGCATCGGCACCGGAATCTCCGTTCCCGCCGCCGGCGACAACGAGGAAAACAACGATTAAAAACTGAATAAAAATATGATTCTTTCCCAACAGGCAAAAAAACAACTGCGAGGACAGGCGCAAACAATCGAAGCCTCAATCATGATCGGCGAAAAAACCGCCTTCGAAGAAATCTTGAGACAGCTCGCCATCAATTTTAAAAAACATCCGCTCGTCAAAGTCCGCTTCAGACTCTCCAGCCGAAAAGCCGTCGTCGAACTCGCGGAAAAAATTGAAGCCGGCAGCGACAGCGTTCTCATCTCCCAAGTCGGACACACCGCCAGCTACTACAAAGAGCTTCCCGACAACAAAGCATAGTCCCCAAAAATGTCAGACTACGCAAAAGCTCTCGCCGATCGTGAGGCGCGCATCTGCACGTTGAGAAAAAAAATCGCCGCCTTCCTGCCGGAAGAAGTCATCGGCGGATTTTCCCTCAACGGCATCACCCTCGAAATCGGATGCGGGCACGGACATTTTCTCGCCGCCTACGCCGCAGCGTTCCCGCAAGAAATCTGCATGGGGCTCGACCTGATCACCAAACGCATCGAACGGGCAAACGCAAAAAAAGAAAAGGCGGCGCTCAACAATGTCAATTTCTACAAAGCCGACGCCAACGAATTTTTAGAAGCGCTCCCGCCAAAAGTCACCCTTGAAAAAATTTTTCTCCTCTATCTCGACCCCTGGCCCAAAAAACGCCATCACAAAAACCGCATCATCCAAGAAAAAACCCTGACGGCATGGGCGGAACGTTCCCGCCCCGGAGCAAAACTCTATTTCAGAACCGACCATCTCGACTTTTATCAATGGGCACTCGAACACGTCAACGCCCATCCGCAGTGGGAAGTCGTTCCCGATGAAAAATTTCCCTTTGAACGCGAAACCTATTTTCAGTCGATTCTCCCTGACAAACCCAATGACCTGATCGCGCGGCGGCTCTAATTTTTGATGGATTTCAAACCCTGCATTCTTATCCCCTGCTACAACCATTCGGTAGAATTTGAAAAATTTTTACCGCGCTTGCTCCGCGCTACGGGAACGCTAAAAATTTTCTTAATCGACGACGGCAGCGTTCCCGAAGAAGCGCAACGCCTGCAGGCGATTGCCGACGGGAACAGCACGATACAGCTTATCAGACTCGCCCGAAACGGCGGCAAGGGAACGGCGATTAAGGCGGGTTTTGAAGCCGCCATACGGCAAGGATTTACCCACGCTCTCCAAATTGACGCCGACGGACAACACGATCCCGACGAGATCCCGCTTTTTCTCAAACGCGCCGGACAAAATCCGGAAGCGGGAATCTTTGGCGCGCCCGTCTATGACGACAGTGCCCCCAAAGCGCGCGTTTACGGACGCAAAATCACCAATTTTTGGCTCGTGATCGAAACTTTTTCCCTCAAAATGAAAGACGGGCTCTGCGGCTTTCGCGTCTATCCCCTCGAAACCGTCAAAAAACTTTTGAAAAAATCTTTTTGGTCTTCGCGCATGGGCGTCGATCTCCACCTGCTCGTCGAACTCTGTTGGCTGCACGTTCCCGTCATCTTTGTCGATATTCACGTCATCTACCCCGAAGGCGGACGTTCCCATCTCACACCTTTCAAAGGCAATCTCGCGATTTCTCTCACCCATACCCAACTCGTCATTCGCCGGATCTGGCGACTGCTGACGTTTAGGATCTGAAAAGCGCGTTCCCGCTAAAAACTCAGTTTTCCACAGCGGGAACCTGACGCAAATATTTCTTTTTGAGCAAACGCCAAAAGACGACAAAAAACGCCGTCAGCGGCACCGCGAGCACCATACCCAAAATGCCGTGGAGCGCAACTCCCCAAAAAAAGACCGAAAACAGAACCGTCATCGGATGCAGTCCGGTATAACGGTTCATAATCTTGGGCGTCAAAAAATAGGCTTCCGCAAACTGCGCGAGGCAAAAAACGGCGAAGACGCAGAGCAGCATCATCGGACCTCCCGCAAAAAATGCCAGCGGGAACACGACGCAAAGCCCGACAACCGTTCCCAAATACGGGATCATATTGAGATAGCCCAAAGCGAAACCGAGCAGAAGCGCACTCGGCAAACCGCTCAACAAAAATCCGATCGCCAAAATCGCGCCATAGCAGGTGACCACCAGCAACTGCCCGCGAAAATACGCGACAATGATGTTCCTAAACTGCTCCAACAAATAACGGCAGTCCCCGACAATATGAGGCGGGAGCAGCGAAGCGGACTCCTTGGCGATCTTGCCGATAAAATCATGCTCCTCGCTCACGAGGTAATAAAAATAAATGGGGACGACGGCAAATGCCGCCGATGCGGCAAAAACCCCCTCGGCACCGCTAATCAGCGCCAAAAGATTGGGAACCGATTTTTCAAGCCCCTCCTTTGCCAAGACTCCAAAATCCGCGTCCTTGAAATACTGCGTCAGGCCGCCTTCCTGCAAAAGCTCGTTCAACCACGCCGCAAAATCCGGATGCTTGGCGAGCGCATTGGACCAAATACCCGGCAAAGACTGCGCAAAATCATAAAACTGCCCGATCGCCTGCGGCACCACCAAAAAAACAATCAGTGCCAACAAAGACAAGACAAAGAGCAAGAGCGTTCCCGCCGACAACGCCGGCGAAAAACGGCAGCGCGTCACCAAAAAATTGGACAGCGGCTGCACCAAAAGCGCCAAAATAATCGCAATAAAAAGCGGCCAGATCACATAGCCGAAAACCGACAGAAACCGACCGCTCAAAACAATTATACCAACCAAAAGCGCACCCAGGACCGCCAATGCCGTTCCCGTCATCGCCCAAGAAACAATGCGCTTTTGAAGGTCGGACAACATTGCGATTTGACTATTTGCCGCCGATTTTGACCTCGCCCTCGCCGTCAAGACCGAACGCCGTATGAACCGCGCGAACGGCAGCGTCAGCCTTCTCGGGAGCGATACCCACCGAAATCTTGATCTCCGAAGTCGTCACCAGCTCGCTGTTGACACCCACGGACGCCAAGGCGCGGAAAAGCGTTCCCGCAACGCCCGGGTGCGAGGTGATCCCGACACCGACAATCGAAAGCTTGGCGATTTCGCCCGCCGAACGGAACGTTCCCGCGCCGAGTTTCTTGAACAGCGCCGTCACCACTTTTTCCGTTACCGCCACCTGCGCCGTATTGACAGAAAAAGTCAACGATGCCGAACCGTCTTCGCGACGAACGTTTTTAACAATCATATCGACGGAAATCGCGGCGTCGCCCAAAGCGTCAAAGACAGCGGCGATGCTTTCGGGATTGTCCGGCAATTTGCCGAGCGTAATGCGTGTCTGTGTGCGATCGAGAGCCACGCCCGCAACGAGCGCGTCCTCCATGGTCTTTTCAATTTTTTTCACAATAGTTCCTGGTTTGTCGTTAAAGGATGAACGCACCTCGAAAGGCACGCCGTATTTTTCTGCAAATTCCACCGAGCGCGACTGCATCACCTTGGAGCCGGACGATGCGAGTTCGAGCATTTCCTCATAAGAAATCTGCTGCAGTTTTTGTGCGTGCAGGACAATGCGCGGGTCCGCGGTGTAAACGCCGTCCACATCGGTATAAATCTGGCAGAGGTCCGCTTTGATCGCCGCCGCGAGCGCAATCGCCGTCAAATCGGAGCCGCCGCGTCCCAACGTCGTGATTTCCCCCGATGAGGAAAGTCCCTGGAAGCCGGCGACGATAACAACTTTGCCTTCGTTGAGCCGGTCGAGCAAATCGCCGCCGGTCAGTTTGGAAATCCGCGCGCGGGTGTGAAAACCGTCAGTCAAAATTCCAGCCTGCGCTCCGGTTCGCGAGACGGCGGGAACGCCGATTGCGTGCAACGCCATTGCCGTCAAGGCGATCGTTTCCTGTTCGCCCGTCGCCAGCATCATATCCATTTCCCGATCGTCAGGCATGGGATTGATCGCCTTGGCGCGCGCGATCAACTCGTTGGTGACGCCGCTGCGCGCCGAAACCACCACGACCACTTTGTCGCCGCGTTCCCAATAATTTTTAATCTTCGCCGCAACATTTTTGATGCGATCGACATTGCCGACTGAAGTTCCTCCGTATTTTTGGACGATAATAGCCATAAATCTAATCAATATTAAACTCCGGAGAATCTTCCCGCGATAAAAAAATACATTCCCGCCCGGAACAAAAAAAGCGTTCCCGCAAGTCTCAAACGCGCGGGAACGGCATTTTTTTCAAAAACAGAATGTTTTTACGAATTGAGCAATTTGTAAATCGCGTCCACAAGATCCTGCAACGTGCGGATTTGTTTGAAATCTTCCGGATTGACCTGTTTGCCCGTTTGGCGCTGAAGATCAACGACCAAATCAATCGCGTCAATCGAATCCAGCTGCAAATCCATAAACAAATTGACTTCCGGCGTCAACTGTTCCGGATCGCAATCAAATTTGCTGACGAGAATTTCTTTAACGGCGGCCTCGATGCCGGCTTTGTCTTTGGGGATGTCCATGTGATAAAAAACTAAATAGTTAAATTAAAAAATTTTTACGCGTTGGGCGTTTGGGATTCGATAAAATCCGCAAGCGTTTTGACCGAGTAAAAATGTTTGCGGACGGCGGGATCGTCGCCCTTGATGTTCAGATTGAACTTGCGCTTGAGCGCGATTCCCAATTCGAGGGAATCGATCGAGTCCAAGCCGAGACCTTCCTTGAAAAGCGGCGCGTCTGTCACAATATCCGACGGCTCGACATCTTCTAAATCCAGCGAATTTACAATCAATTCCTTAATCGAATCTTCAAGTTCTTTTCGTTCCATAACGTCATTATAAAAACTTAAGCCGCAATCGGCAACGGCAAAATCACCCGACCAAAACGCCGTCCTTCAAAATCAATTTTCGTCGGCAGCGCGCCGCAAAATCGCCGTTGTGCGTCACCAGGACCAACGCCGTCCCCTTTGCCTCGCAAAGTTCCAAGAGCAGCTGCATCACGGCTTCGGCGCTGTGTTCGTCGAGATTGCCCGTCGGCTCGTCCGCGAGAATCAACGGCGGGCGGTTGATCAGCGCGCGCGCGATCGCCACCCGCTGGCACTCGCCGCCGGAGAGCTTGACCGGCAAATGCCCGATGCGTTCCCGCAGCCCGACTTTTTCGAGCAATGCCAATGCCTCCGCCTTGGCGGTCCGCATCGGCGTTCCCGCGATTTTTGCCGCCAGGAGAACATTTTCCAACGCCGTCAACTCGGGAACGAGATGATATGACTGGAAAACATAGCCGATCAGACGCATGCGCGCCTTCGACAAAAAGGCGTTCCCGCGCGAGGTGATTTTTTCACCCGCCCAAAAGATTTCACCGCCGCTCGCGGCGTCCAGTCCGCCCAAGATCTGCAAGAGCGTCGTCTTCCCCGAACCGCTCGCACCGCAGACAGAAACGCTTTCGCCGGCGTCAACCGCCAGATTGACATCCTTCAAAACTTTCAGCGTTCCCGCCGACGTTTCAAAATTTTTACAAATATGTCTCGCCTCAAGCACCGTCGCCATAAGAATATTCTAACCGATTAAAGACTTCACTATCGACACAAATTGTCTGCCGCGGTCCGCATAGCTTTTGAACATGTCAAAACTGGCGAAGCCGGGACTGAACAAAACAATCGCGCGCTTTGCGGGAACGCCGCGCGCCGACTCCCAGGCGGCAGCCGTCGCCTCCGCCAGAGTCGCAAACGTTTTCGCCGGCAAAGCGTTCACCTCAAAATATCCGCGCAGTTCCTCCGCCGTTCTGCCGATCAAAAACGCGCCCGAAAGCCGTTTCGACAAACATTGCGCAAAACGACGCAAATCGCCGCCCTTGCCCAAACCGCCGCCGATCCAAAAAATCGGCGCGTCACCAAAACTTTTCATTGCCGCATAGACCGCGTGAAAATTGGTGCCTTTGGAATCGTCCCAAAACTCGACGTTCCCGCAGGATGCCACTTTTGCCAAACGGTGTTCCCGCGGCTTGAAATCGCGCGCCGCCGCTGACAAAAGTTCCTCCGGCAATCCGCGGGAACGCCAAAACGCCAGCGCCAGCGCGTAGTTTTCCATCTGCGGGAACGTTTCAAAAATCGTTCCCGCGGGAACGGCGGCGCACACACTTTCGCGCGTGACGATTTGCGTTTGCGGCGGGAACGCGATTCCGAATTCCCTCGCCGCCGTCGCGACGCTTTCGCCGACAACGCAAATTCCGCCGTCGCGCAAACGCTCGACCAGACGGTATTTGGCTCGAAAATAGGATTCCAAAGTCCCGTGCCGTTCGAGATGGTCTTCGTCGATATTGGTCCACAAAACGGCGGCGGGCGAAAGATGGCGCAAGACTTCCGCCTGAAACGAGCTCGTCTCGCAAACGACCGTTTTTGCGGGAACGGCATTTTCAAACGCCAACGTCATCGCGGGAACGCCGTTGTTGCCGACGGCAGTCGCCGACAGCCCGAGCCGTCGAAGTGCAAAAGCCAAAAATTCCGTCAGCGTCGTCTTCCCGTTTGTTCCAGTGACGCAAACCCAGTCGCGGTCGCGCAAAAAAAGCGACGCAAAATCAATCTCCGTCAGGCATTCGCGCCCCGCTGCGCGCGCTGTGGCGATCCACGGATGTTCCGGCGGGAACGCAGGGCTGAAAACGACTTGGGAAAATTCTTCAATCCGCGATGGCTGAAACGGCGTTCCCGCGGCGTCAAAAATCGTTGCCGCGACGCCGCGTTCCTCGCAAAAACGCGCGACAGCCCTGCCGCTCACTCCGGCGCCGAAGACGGCAACGGGACCTTCCGGCATTTTTGCATCCGTCATCATCGCCGCAGCAAAACGTTCCGACGCTTATTTCAAAATTTTTACGAAAATCCGCTTGCCCGCCTGAACAACGGCACCGTCCGCCTCTTCTTGTGTCAGGCGCAAAAATGCGTCTTCGACTTTGGTGTCGTTCAGCTTGACAGCTCCCTGTTCGATCAGGCGGCGAATCTCCTTTTTGCTCGCAAAAAATCCCGTTCCCGCCAGCAAATCCACGAGGGTCGCGTCTGCCGTTCCCGCGGGAACGAGTTTTTCCCAGGCGAATTCCGGAATGTCGGCGCGCACTTGTTTTTTGGAGAAAACCGCCTCAAACTGTTCGCGTTCGTATTTGCCTGCCGCCTCGCCGTAAAACTTTGCGGTCAGCGCCGACGCGAGCTGTTTTTTCATCTCCATCGGGTGCTGCTGCTTCATCGCCAGTATTTCCGACGGGGATTTTTCGAGCAGGAGTTCGTAGTAAACCCACATTGTCTTGTCGGGAATGCTCATCACCTTGCCGAACATATCCTTTGCCGAATCGTTGAGGGCGATGTAGTTGCCGTAGCTTTTCGACATTTTCCGTTCGCCGTCGAGACCGACGAGCAGCGGCAATGTCATCACAGCCTGCGGCGCTTTGCCGGCTTCTTCCAAAAGCTGTCTGCCGACGAGATTGTTGAAAAGCTGGTCCGTGCCGCCGAGCTCAATGTCGCTTTCCACCATAATCGAATCATAACCCTGCAAAAGCGGATACAAAAATTCGACAATTGAAATCGGAGTCTTGCTGGCGTAACGTTTGGCAAAATCGTCGCGTTCGAGCATACGCGCCACCGTCATTTGACGGCAAAGCTTCAAAACATCCATCATCGACATTTTTTCAAACCACTCGCTATTGTGGCGCACTTCCGTCTTTTCGGGATCGAGGATCTTGAACGCCTGATCCAAATAAGTCTTGGCGTTGGCGTCAATCTCCTCCGGACTGAGCACGGGACGGGCTGCGGAACGCCCCGTCGGGTCGCCCACGCGCGTCGTAAAATCACCGATAATCAAAACAGCCTGATGCCCCAAATCTTGAAACTGGCGGAGTTTGTTGAAGACCACCATGTGGCCGAAGGTCAAATCCGGACGCGTCGGATCGACGCCCAACTTCACGCGCAAACGCTTGCCCGCCTTAATGCGCTCAAGCAATTCATCCTCACCGATAAATTTTTCGGCGCGCATTTTCAACAAATTGATCTGTTCCTGTGCATCCATAATCAAAAAATTTAAATATTTCTCTCATTATATAAAGCGAACTTGCGACTCTCAACGATTTTGTCACAAAAAAATCCCGCGGGACTTTGCCGTTCCCGCGGGAAAATCTCTGCCGTCAAAAAACTTATTTTGCGGGACCGGTGGCAATATAGCACTCGCTCGTGTTATACATGCCTTTTTCTGAAACCGCCCAACCGGCCGGCGGCTCCTCGAGAGATTCAAGGGTGAACATCGGGAAGTTCTGGTCTGTGTCGCGACCCTTCTTTTGCAAACCGAGTGTCGCTCCCGCGGCACCGCCGGCGCCTTCACCAAATGCCACGGAAACAAAATATTTCACGTCTTTTTTGAGATGCAACCAGTGGCCTTTGTAAAGATAACCGCGCTGGCCGCCCATGCTGTTGGCCTTTGCCGCATCTGCGGGCTTCGCGCTCACATTTTTGCCGTCCGCACCGCCGGGACCGCAATATTTTGCCGGCTCCCATTGGTCTGCCAAATTGGCGGGAACGTCCTTGTCGCCTTTCACCTGGCTTTTGCCCTTGGGCAGGCAGATCGAGGGACCGTGGCCTTCGCCCGGCCAGAACGCGTAGAGCACCGTCTGCATACGCATTTTGCTTTGGCCGACACCGACAAGCATCGCGTCGTCACCCATACCGACAAAGCGGTAATAACCCGTTTCCGGCACGGAAAAACGTCCCGAATAGACGCAAAGCCAGCCCGGAGCCTCAAAAGGCTTCTTCATGTTGCCTTCGTCGTCTTCAGTCGCGAACGCTTCTGTTGCGCGCGTCGCCTGAAGCGCCCTACCGTTGTCGCCGACGACAAAGATACGCGAATTGTAAAGGGCGGTCGGCGCCTTATACCAGCGGTCTCCCAGTTTTTTCATATCCCAGGCGCTGCTCGCCTTGCCGTCGTTGTGCAGGAGCACCAAAGCGTCGTGCAATTCTTTTTTGCGCTTGCCCTGGTCTCCGGGCGCCGTGGTGCAGATTTCACTGCCGTCTTTTCTGCGCTTGAGATCGTAAATGAATCCTTCCATATCCTGATCGCGTTTCAGACGGGAACCGAATGCGGAAACGAAATTTTTGCCGTTACCGACGCCAACGCCGACACCGGTGCCGATGCCGCCACCGAATCCGCCGCCCATACCGGACGATTCGCCGGCATCCATCCCGCCAGAAAACGACGAGCCCATCGACATTTGCGGCATCTCCGGCAAAGCGATTGTCGATGTCGCCGACTTGGAGGTGATTTTCGCCTTCGCCTGCTTCATGTCCGGACGATTCTTAGGCTTCATGTGACGTTCCGGACGGTCGCCGTTGGAACCTCCGCCCGCGCCCGAGACAAACGCATCGGGATCTTCTTCAGGCTGTTGCACATAATGGTGAACCACCAAGAAAATCGCGATGATGCCCAAAACCGCGTGAAAAATAACTGAAAAAATCAAGCCTTCGCCGCCGAAATTGCGCCAGCTGAAATTCTTGCGCTTGAGCGGATCCATCGTCGCCTCTGCGCTTTCTTCCTTGTTGTGGCGAATCCCGTGTTCGTCAATGACCACGTTTTCCGATAGGGTTTCCTCTGCGGCGGGAACGGACTCTTCGGCGGGAACGCCGGTCGCTTCCGCTTCTACTGCTGTGTTTTCAAGTTCTTCACTCATAGTTTTTTGGAGTAAAATTTAAAGAGGGGGTCAAACGGCTGCAAACACCATTTTCATGTCAATGTTAGCAAAAGCGGATAGTCGGCGCGAGAAAAAAACAAAAAGTCAAACTTTTTTTGAGCGCGTCAATTTTATCAGCTGGGCGATTCCGCGGACACAAAGCTCCAACGCCATTGCCGTCCAAACGCCTTTCAAGCCCCATTCGCCGACCAGCGCCAGCGCCAAAGGGATTCTCAAAATCCACATTGTCGAGAAATTGATCGCCGCCGGACCAAGCGTCTCGCCCCAGCCGCGCATGGCTCCCGCCGCGATGATCGATGCGGCGAAAAGCGGCTCCGCAAAGGCTTCGATACGCAAAATCGCCGTTCCCAAGGCTTGCACCTCCGTATCCGGTGACAAAATCGCGATCAGCCACGGCGCGAAGCAATAGACCACGACACCTGTCACCGTCATGATCGCCACGCCCAGTCCGACGCTGCACCACGCCAGACTGCGCGCCAGATCCTTTCGCCGCGCCCCGATACAAACTCCCATTATCGCCGTCGCCGTCTGCGCGATCCCGTAGCCGGGCATAAAACAAAAACTCTCGATTGTAATCCCGAACGAATTGCTCGCAATCGCCAAGGTGCCCAACGGTGCCACGATCATGATCATCGCGATGTAGGCGCTGTTCATGCCGAGGCTTTCGACAGCGACAGGAAAACTGATTTTCAGCGCGCGCCACAACCTGCGTTTTTCGAACAAAAACCGTTCCCGCGCCCGAAGTGCTAGCGCCGGCAGCCGCCATCCGATAAAAAACAGGGACGTTCCCGCAGCCAAAAATTCAGAAAACGCCGTTCCCGCAGCCGCGCCCGCCACGCCCCAGCCGAAGACAAAGATAAAAAGATAGTTGAACAGAACGTCCAGCGCGCACATCGCGATATTGATCCCGCCCGCCAAAACCGCGTTCCCGCTGCTTTGGAGCGTTCCCGTCGCCAGTGAGGTGATCTGCAAAAACGGCACCGACAAGACAAAGATTGAAAAATAGAGCGACGCGTCGCCGCAAATCGCCTCGTTCCCGCCGAGCCAATGCGGCAAAAACGGAGCCATCGCCGTTCCCGCTGCCGACAAAACCAGAGCGAAGACGAGCGTCGAAAGCAGCGCCATCTTGAAAAGCCCGCGCGCCAGCCTGTTTTTCTTGGCGCCCAACATCTCCGCTATCTGAACATTGAATCCCAACGATGCCGCGCTGACCATCCCGAAAAAAAACCAGGTCGGCGTCGCCACCAAACCGACGGACGCGCTCGCGTTTGTGCTCAAATGCCCCAACATCGAAGCGTCGATCGCCTCCATTACAAAGATCGACATCATCGACAAAACGCACGGCACACTCATCGAGACAATCAGGGACAGCTGTTGCCGGCGCGAAAGCGGCAGCCCTTCGCGAATCGGTGTCAGCGGATCTTTTGATGCCATAAAAATCTACATTATGCCACCCGCCCCGCACCGTCAACGCTTTTAGAGCATTTTTTCGCGCCTGCCACCGCCTTGTGTTAAGATAAAAATATGAACAAGAAACTCAGCACTCTGCTCTTTTTGGCAATGGCTGCCGTCGGCGCGCTCTTTGCCGTCCATTTCGCGCACAAAGACGCCCGGGCGACTGTTCTCACCCATGTCACGACGGAAACCGGCTGGCGGATTTCCGCCGAGCTCAGCCCCGACAACAAAAAACTCCGCTGTGAAATCGCGCGTGTCGGCGTTCCCGCGGACGCCAGCGCCGTTCCGCTCCCGCCCTATCCCGTCCGGGTTCTTGTCAAAGAGACCGGAGAGCATTTTCAAATCGCACAATCTCCCAGCGAACTGCTCATTGCGGACGTTCCCGCGGGAACGACGCGGCTCAATGTCGCGTTCCCGCAATTTACCGACCCGCAAACCGACGCGCCGCTCACGCTTTGCGTTCCCGTAAACCCTTCTCCACAGCCCTAATCGTATCATAAAATGATAAGCTTATGAGAGATCTAAAAAACTACAAACACATCATTTGGGATTGGAACGGAACGCTGCTCAACGACTTTCTGCTCTGCGTCGATTGTCTCAACGAACAGCTCCAGAAGCTCCAACTCCCGCACTGCACGCCGGAGCGTTACCGCGAAATCTTTGATTTCCCGCTCATCAACACCTACCGCGCTCTCGGTTTTCCCGTCGGCGACCCGCAGCATTTCCAACAAATCTGCGCCGACTTTATGAACTCCTACGAAAAACGCCGGCACAACTGCCACCTCCACGACGGCGCGCGCAACTTTATCCACAGGATCAGCAAAATGGGAATCGGACAATCGATTTTTTCCGCCTATTCCCACGACCGTCTCGCTCCCGTTATCGCGGAATACGATCTCGATCCGTATTTTTCGTGTCTCAGCGGCGCCAACGATCTCAAAGGCGACAAAATCGCCCGCGGTCCCGCGCATCTCCGGCAGATAGGCTGCGACCCTTCGCAAGTCCTCTATGTCGGCGACACGACTCACGATTTTCAGGCGGCGAGATTCATGGGGATCGACTGCGTCATCATCTATCACGGAGAACTCGCCCAAATGTCCTACCCGCGCATTTGCAATCTCGGCGTTCCCGTCATCCGGCATTATACGGATCTGCTCGGCGAATAAAGCGCGGGAACGACACGTTTGCGCGTTGCGGCGGGAACGCCGATTTGTTATCTTTGAAAAAATGTTCAGCTGCGAAAAAAACTACAATGACATTGCCTGCGCGCATGTGCAATACAAGCACGACGGGCACTGCCGTTTCATCCACGGGCACAACTGGTCGTTCACCTTCGTCTTCGCCTGCGACGCGCTCGACGAACAGGGCTTCGTCATCGATTTCGGCAAACTCAAATTCATCGCCGCATGGCTCGACGAACACCTCGACCACGCCTGCATTTTTGACAAAAACGATCCTGAGGCGAAAGCTCTCGTCTCGGCGTTCCCGCAACTTTTCAAACCTTATTTTGTCGATTGCGCCTCCGCCGAGGGATTGGCGAAACATCTCCATGAGATTTTTGACCCGCAGATCCGCGCCCGAAGCAACGGCCGCGTTTGGATCAAGGCGGTCAAAGCCTACGAAAGTTCCCGCGACGCCGCCACTTACGAAGCTTGATTTTTTTATGAAACTGCACTCTTGGAACGTCAACGGCCTGCGCGCCGTGCTCAAAAAAAATTTTGAAGAATATCTCGCGACCTGTTCGCCGGATATTTTGATGCTCCAGGAAATCAAATGCCCTGCGGACCTTGTTCTCCCGCAAAGCATTACGAGCGTCTATAAACATTGCACGCTGCGGCCCGCCGTCCGCCCGGGATATTCGGGAACGGCGCTGCTCTCCAAGATCGAGCCGCTCAGTGTCGATTGCTCTTTTGCGGGAACGCTCGAAAATCCTCACGAAGGGCGCGTCATCGCCGCCGAATACAAAAATATTTTTGTCGTCAACGCCTATGTGCCAAACGCGCAAAACGAACTCGCGCGCTTGGATTTCAGAATCGCCTGGGACCGGGATTTCAGAGCCTATCTCAAAGAACTCGAGCGCAAAAAACCTGTCGCCGTCTGCGGCGATTTTAACTGCGCGCATCAGCCCATCGACCTCGAAAACCCCAAAGCCAACGAGCAAAATCCGGGCTATTCCATTGAGGAGAGAACGTCGTTCGGCGAACATTTGGCTGCCGGATTCATCGACAGTTTTCGCGACAAAAACCCGGAACTCGCCAAAGCTTATTCGTGGTGGAGCTACCGCACTCGCGCGCGGGAACGCAATGTCGGCTGGAGAATCGACTATTGGCTGCTCTCCCGGGCGCTCAAAAACGATTTTTGCGATCCCGCCATTCTCTCCGACATCACGGGATCCGACCATTGTCCCGTCGCCGTCACTCTCGACGACAGTCTTTTTTAAACGGGAACGCGCACAGCGTCATCGTCTTAAAATCGAATGCCGCGGGAACAAAAACTTTTTTCGCGTTCCCGCCCCGTTTCATTTTTCCGCCGTTCCCGCGTTCCCGCCAAAGATCGCCTGTGCGAGACGCCGCGCGCCCGCGCGATCCGTTTTGTGCGTCGGGGTGAGAGGGATTTTGGAGATTTTCAAAATTTTTTTGGGCCGCTCGTATTTGTCGAGGCTGTCGCAATTGACCGATTCGGGATCGCCTTCACAGAGGGCGACGATCATTTCACCGAATTTTTTATCGGGAACGGCGGTCAGGACAATTTTATTTTGAGGATTTGCCGCCTGGAGTTTCGCCTCTGCGACTTCGATTTGGACTTTGACGCCGCCGCTATTGACAACATTGTCTTTTCTCCCGAGGACGACAAAGGATTTGTCCGGGAAAATTTTTACGATGTCGTTGCTTTTTAGCGTTCCCGCGATGATGAGACAGCCGTCTTCGTCTGCGGAGATTTCAATACCCGGGAGCGGATGATAATGTTTTTGCGCGGCGGGACCATTGAGCCGGCGGAGCGCGATGTGGGAGAGCGTCTCCGTCATGCCGTAGGTAGAATAGATTTCGTTGGGGAGATCCCGGAGGGATTTTTCAAGTTCGGGATCGATGGCGGCGCCGCCGATGATGAGTTTTTTTATCCGGCAAAGGCTCGCTTTTTCCTCGGGAACGCCGAGACTATTAAAAACCTGCAGCGGAGTCA
This sequence comes from Opitutales bacterium, assembly GCA_024697185.1. Taxonomy (GTDB): domain Bacteria; phylum Verrucomicrobiota; class Verrucomicrobiia; order Opitutales; family UBA953; genus Spyradosoma. Next base: position 27,056 of record JAILGB010000006.1, read on the forward strand.
TGGCGGCGAAATCGATGTCGATATCGGCGGGAACGCCGGCGAGCGGATGTCCTGTGACGGGAACGTCAATCAGGCGGAGTTTCGCGACGAGGGCTCTGACGACCATCATTTTGCCGCTGATATATTTTATCGGCAGGCAGAGGAGCGCGCTGTCTCCGGATTTGAGGCGGAGAGCGGCGCAAGTGCGTTGCGCGCTGGCAAGCATCTCCGTTTTTTGGACATGGAGCATTTTTGGCGTTCCCGTGGAGCCGGATGTCTGCACGCAGAGGGTCGGCGCGACGGACTCAAAGTCTTCAATAAAGGCTTGGACTTGTGGCGAAATGGGCGGCGGGAACGGCACAAAAATCAAAATTTACGGCTCAAAATAAAGACGCTCACCGCGGATTTGCAGGCGAGAAGGCGTGTTGTCGCTAAACAGATTGCCGAGCCCGAGCCCTTGCGGGAGCGGATTGTCGAGGGATGCCGCCCATTGGGCGATGGCGTTGAGCCCGACATTGGACTCGAGCGCGGAAGTGACCCACCAGCCGGCATTGTTTTTTTGAGCAAACTGCGCCCATTGTTCACAACCCGCCATTCCGCCGTGGAGTGACGGTTTGAGGACGAGAAACTGCGGCTTGAGCGCTTCGACAAGCCGCCGTTTTTTGACAGGCATATTGATCCCGATCAGCTCTTCGTCGAGCGCGACGGGAACGGGACTTTTGGCGCAGAGCTCCGCCATCGCCTCATATTGCCCGGCGCGGATCGGCTGCTCGATACTGTGCAAATCGTATTTTGCGAGCCGCTCAAGTTTTTGCAGCGCGTCTTGCGGAGCGAACGCGCCGTTGGCATCGACGCGCAACGTGAGCGTTCCCGCGGCAAATTCCCGGCGGATATCGCGGATGAGTTCGAGTTCCCGCTCAAAGTCGAGCGCCCCGATTTTAAGTTTGAGACAATGAAAGCCCGCGTCGATTTTTTCCCGGATCCGTTTTTTCATCGTCTCAAAATCGCCCATCCAAATGAGCCCGTTGGTGACGATACCCGCGTTCCCGCGAGAAAAATCCGTATCGAATCCGAGCGTGGCGTTCCCGCCGGACTGCAAATGGCGGACTGCTGTCTCAAGCGCAAATCTCAACGACGGGAACGACAAAAGGTTCCCGCCGATAAAATTTGCCTGACGGATGAGCTTGAGCAGATATTCATTGTCGTGACCGACGATAAAATCGTAATCGCAGCTGAGACCGGGCAACGGCGCACATTCGCCGACACCGATATTGCCCGCCTCATCGCGAATCTCCAAATACCAAACACGGCGCTCCGTATAAATGCCGCGGGACGTTCCCGCAGGCTGTTTGAAATGAAGCGTTTTGGGCGTAAGACTGATTTCGTAGTTCATCATTAGGGCATTTTGGGAAATTGTTTGAAATCGGGTGCGCGCTTTTGCAAAAACGCATTTTTACCCTCTTGCGCCTCGTCGGTCATATAATAGAGCATCGTCGCATCGCCGGCGAGTTCCTGAATGCCCGCCTGCCCGTCGAGTTCGGCATTGAGCCCGGACTTGATCATCCGCATGGCGAGCGGGCTGAGCTTCATCATCTCCTCCGCCCAGGCGACATATTCGTCTTCGAGTTTTTCAAGCGGGACAACCTTGTTGACGAGCCCCATGTCGAGCGCCTCCTGCGCGTCATACTGACGGCAGAGAAACCAAATCTCCCGCGCTTTTTTTTGCCCGACACAACGCGCCAGATACGACGCCCCGAATCCGGCGTCAAAACTGCCGACACGAGGACCCGTCTGCCCGAAGCGGGCGTTTTCCGACGCAATCGAAAGATCGCAAACGACATTGAGCACGTTCCCGCCGCCGATCGCAAAACCATTGACGGCGGCAATGACGGGCTTGGGAATCGACCGGATCTGCTTTTGCACATCCAGCACGCTCAAACGCGGCAAACCGTCCTTGCCGATATAGCCGCCGCGACCTTTGACATTTTGGTCACCGCCGGCACAAAACGCCTTGTCGCCCGCGCCCGTGAGCACAACGACGGAAACCTCCTGCATCTCGCGACAAAGCCGCAAAGCGTCACTCATCTCCGCCGTCGTCTGAGGCGTAAACGCATTGCGGTAACGCTCACGATTGATCGTGATGCGGGCAATCCCGTTATAAAATTCAAAAAGAATATCTTCGTAACCTTTAATCGTTTTCCAATGACGTTCCATCGTTTTGCCAAGTAAAATTCAATAATCTCAATATTCTTAATTATACAGTCATTTGCTCTTTTTTGTGAAATATAATTATCGCGGGAACGAACGCGTTCCCGCAAAAAAAAA
>JAILGB010000026.1 GCA_024697185.1 Opitutales bacterium
ATCATTGTTCTTAACATAGAAATTGCGGGGTTCATAGAACTATTTTACCCCTCGCCTCTCTTCCTCTCAAATAAAAAATCCCGTTCCCGCGCGAAGATTTCGGGATTGTTCCCCCTTCCGCGTTCCCGCGAAAAAAAAAACCATTCCCGCGGTTTTGGCGGGAACGGCGTTTTTGCGGTTTTTGATTATCTTAATAGACGTCTTTTTGGTAGCGTCCAGCCGTTTTGAGGGCTTTGAGATAATCGGCGGCTCCGGCGTCGTCGAGTCCGCCTTGGGTTTTGAAGATTTCGATCAAGGCTGCTTCGACGTCCTTTGCCATGCGCTTGGCGTCGCCGCAGATAAAGAAGGTGCCGTTTTCCTTGTCGAGCCACTGCCAGATTTCCGCGCCGGCTTCACGGATTTTGTCCTGGACATAAATCTTGTAATCTTGATCGCGGGACCAGGCGCAGGAGAGTTTTGTCAGGGAGCCGTCGGCGAGCGCCTGATTCCATTCTTCTTCGTAGAGAAAATCGGTTTTTTGGTGCTGGTCGCCAAAGAAGAGCCAGTTTTTGCCTGTGGCTTTTTCCGCCTTGCGGTCCTGGACGAAACTACGGAAGGGCGCGATACCCGTTCCCGGTCCGACCATGATCATCGGCACTGTCGTGTCGGCGGGCGGTCCGAAATGCGAATTGGCGACAAAGACGGGAAGGCAGGCTTCGCCGACGGGCGCGTATTCGCCCAAAAATGTCGAGCAAACACCGTCGCGCTGTCTGCCGTTGGTCTCATAGCGCACGACCGCGACGGTCAGGTGCACCTTGTTCGCGCCGACGTATTTGGGCGAGGACGAGATCGAATAGAGGCGCGGCGCCTGTTTGCGGAGCTGTTCGACAAAGGCTTGCGGCGTCACTTGGATCGAGGGATATTCCTCCGCGATGTCGATGATGTGACGGGCATCGACCCAAGCCGTCACCGCGAGCGGATCGGGATTTGCCAAAATGGCGCCGAGGGCTGCCTTTTGCTCTTCGCAGGCGAGATTTTCCAACGCAAACTGCGCGAATTTTTTTGTGATCTTGCCGAGGCTGAGCTCCGTCGTCAGTGCCTGACGGAGGGAAATCGACGTCGTCGCCTTGGGCAAGGTGACGGTCGCGTTCCCGTCGAGTTTGTAGGCGGCGAGCACCGCATCGACGAGCTTGTCCGTGTTGCGCGGATAGACGCCGAGCGAATCGCCCGATTTGTAAACAAGACCGCTATCGCCCAAGTCAATCTCGAGGTGAACGGTTTCTTTTGCTTTGTTTTCCGGGGAGTTTGCCCGACGGCGCACCGTCAATGTGGCAAGATAGGGGTTTGTTTTATTATAAATTTCTGCCATAACAAAAATTATTATAAATAGAAGAACAAAAAATCGCAAAGGCATTCCCGCGCCTCGGCTTGAACTTTTGACTTTGTTTTTTTGCGAGATTAGAATTTTTATAATATTAGATTTCCAAGTCATAAAAAACCATGTCCTGTCCCTGTTGCAGCGGTGAGATCAATCCTCACAAATCACATCACGAACACCAAGCGACGCTTTCCGTCAAGGAGCTCGCTTTCTTGGCGCTCGGGCTTTTGAGTTTGCTCGTCAGCTTTTTTATGCCGCATGAGTGGGCGCATGAAATCCCCTTTTATCCCCTGACGGATCCCGCGTGGCTCGCGGTGATTCTCTGCGGGAGCGGGCTTTACAAAACGGCGTTTGTCGCATTGTTCAAACGCAAAAAGATCACGAGCAGCCTTTTGATCTCGATCGCGATGACGGCGTCGATCCTCTTGCAGGTCTTTGTGTTTTTTGGCATAGCGGACGTGCACGGCGACGCTTGCGGCGACAGTTATATTTTTGCCGCGGGCGAAGTCGCCTGGCTGATGATGTTGGGGGAGACCTTGGAAATCTTTACCTTGCGCAAGGCGCACGCGGGTGTTGAAAAACTCGTTCGCCTCTCGCCCAAGACGGCGGAGCGCATCGGCGCGGACGGCGTTCCCGCCACCGTTCCCGTGGAAGATTTGCAAATCGGAGACATCGTCCAAATCGCGCCCGACGAAGCCGTTCCCGTCGATGGCGAGATCGTCGAGGGCAGCAGCAGCGTCAATCAGGCAAATATGACGGGCGAAAGCGTTCCCGTGGAAAAAACGGTCGGCGACCACGTGCTCGCGGGAACGCGAAACCTGCAGGGCGCGCTCAAAATCCGCGTCGGCAAACGCTCGGGCGACACGGCGTTGGCGCGGCTGATCGATATTGTCGAGGAGGCGGAAAACCACCGCGCGCCGATCCAAAACATCGCGGACAAATGGGCGGCGGTGATCGTTCCCGCAGCGATTGTGTTTTCGGTCCTGGTCTGGGCGTTCGCGTATTTTGTCCTCGACTGCCGTTTTGACGAAGCCCTGGTGCGCGGCGTGACGATCCTGGTGGTCTTTTGCCCCTGCGCGTTTGCGTTGGCGACGCCGACGGCAATCGCCGCGGGTATCGGAGCCGCGTCGCGACACGGCGTCTTGGTCAAGACGGGAGCGGCGCTCGAAGCCCTCGCCACCGTCAACCATATCGCCTTTGACAAGACGGGAACGCTGACGACGGCGGAACTCAAAATCAACAAAGTCTGGACGGCGAGCGGCTATTCGCAGGAAGAGATCATCACACTCTGCGCGGCAGCGGAAAGCCGTTCCCGCCACCCGATCGCCAAAGCGTTCAAGTCCCAAAATCCGCAGGAACTGCCCAATCTCTCCAACATCAAGGCGCAGAGCGGGATCGGCATCACGGCTTGGACAGACGACCACGAAAAACTGACGATCTGCTCGCAAAAAGCCTATGAGGCGATCAAAAACGAAGCGGCAGACGGCGAACAACCGCCCGTTCCCGCGGGAACGACACTCGTCTATGCCCTGCTCGACAACAAACTCGTCTCCGTGATCTCCTTTGTCGATACCGTGCGCGGGAACGCCAAAAACGTCGTGGAAGACCTCAAAAAATCCGGCATCACGACAACCCTCATCACAGGCGACAACAAAGAGGCGGCAAGCAGCGTCGCGGAGAGTGTCGGCGTCGAAAACATCTTTGCCGAGCAAATGCCCGCCGACAAGGCTAAAATCGTCCGCCAGATCAAAAACGACGGCAAGATTATGATGGTCGGCGACGGCGTAAACGACGCGCCCGCATTGGTCAGCGCCGACGTCGGCATGGCGATGAACGCCGTCGATGCAGACGCGCAAAGCCTCGCCATCGAAAGCGCCGACATCGCCCTGCTCAACAACAAACTGGAACTCGTTCCCGCCCTGATCCGCTTTTCGCGGACAATCATGCGGACAATCCATCTCAACTTTGCATTTTCAATCTGTCTCAATCTCGCGGCGGTCATCTTGAGCGCGGCAGGCATTCTCGATCCCGTCACGGGCGCAATCCTGCACAACTGCAGTTCCCTCCTCGTCGTCGGCAATTCCGCCCTGCTCTTGGTGAGAACCTGGAAATAATTTTTTTTAGCGCGGGAATGGTTTTTTAAGATCCACAGATTTTAGGATTTAAGGTTTTTTGTTTGGATTCGCGCGTTCCCGCCGTTCCCGTTCCCAATCTTTAAATCCTCCAATCTGTGGATAATTGCGTTCCCGCGGGACTTAGTCTTCCATTTTGATGTCTTTGTTGCGGGAACGCGGTCCGCCGGCGCGAAGCCAGGCGTTGATAAATCCGTCGATCTCGCCGTCCATCACGGCTTGAATGTTGCCGCTCTCGTAGCCTGTGCGCAAATCTTTGACGAGTTGGTAGGGCTGAAAAACGTAGGAACGGATTTGGTTGCCCCAACCGATTTCGCCTTTTTCGCCGTAAACCTTTTCTTGCTCGGAACGGCGTTCGTCTTCCATTTTTTCGTAAATGCGGGCTTTTAAAATGCGCATGGCGAGTTCGCGGTTTTGGTGTTGGGAGCGTTCCCGCTGGCAGGCGACGACGATGCCTGTCGGCAAGTGGGTCAGACGGACGGCGGACTCGGTGCGGTTGACGTGCTGGCCGCCCGCTCCGGAGGCGCGATAGACATCGACGCGCAAATCTTCGTCCTTGATGACGATTTCCGTATCATCGACAATCTCGGGAACGACATCGACGCTGGCGAAGGAAGTGTGGCGGCGCTTGTTGGCATCAAAGGGGGAGATGCGCACCAAGCGATGCACGCCGCGCTCCGCCTTGGCGTAGCCGAAGGCATTCAAGCCCTCAAAACGCAAAAGGACGGTCGAGACGCCGGCTTCTTCGCCCTGCATCATATCTTCGATCTCAACTTTGTAGCCGCGACGCTCGCCCCAGCGCAGATAGAGCCGCATAAGCATTTCCGCCCAATCGCAAGCCTCGGTCCCGCCGGCTCCCGCCTTGATCATCATGATCGCGTTGCATTTGTCGTTTTTGCCGGAGAGGAAGGATTCGATTTCGAGGTCGTCGATCTTGGCGGCAAGCGTCTCCGTCTCGCGACGCAGCTCTTCGAGCGTCGCCTCGTCGTCCTCGCTCTCGGCGAGGAGTTCTGCGAGGGTTTTGGCATCTTCCACCTGTCGGCAAAACTGGATGCAGGGTGTGATGACGGCTTTCAGGCGGGTGTTCTCGGCGATGACCGCCTGCGCGGACGACTGGTCGTTCCAAAAATCCGCCGCGGACATTTTTTGCTCCAATTCGTCGAGGCGCGACTGCTTGGCGGGAACGTCCAAAAATTTGTAAAGATGTTCGCTACGACGGGAAATTTCGTCGAGCCGGCTGCGTAGTTCTGGCGGGATATACATTTAGTCCAAATTCTCCGGGATTTCAAAATAGATTTTGCCGAGTTTCGCCCGACGGCATTCGCGGCGTGCGAAATCGACCAGAGGACGGTGCTCCTTCAAAAAATCCTCCGTCACATAAATCAGAACCGGCGTTCCCGGGCGCGTTTTGCCGAGCGTGGCGATCTGTGAGGAAAATTTGGGCGCGGTCAAAACGTTCCTGTCATCCAGTCCGATGCAAAATTTCGAATCTTCGCTGATGCGAACCACGATCATCTTTTCCAAATTTTCCATCTGCCGCTGCTGTTTTGTCTTGGCGGCGTTGCGCGCGCGGGTGTCCGCGTCTGCCCCTTCACGGGCGACACAGGCGCAGAAAAGCGTTCCCGCGAGCGCCAAGGATAAAATCGCAAAAATATTTTTCATCATTTTTCTTCCTGATCCCTGATTAAAAGTTGCACAGCCAGCCCGTGTTTTTGGGCTTGATCGACCACAAAAACCGTCCATTTTGTCGCCGTTTGTTCGTCCGCCACCAAAATCAGCGAGCCGACATTTTGCTCGCGGGCGATTTTGCCCAAACTGTCGCCGAGCGCGTCGGCGGGAACGAACTTTGAATTGACATAAAAATCTCCGCTGTCCGTGACGGCGACGACAAGCCGCGTCTGCGCCTGCGTTTCCGTGGCGGTCTCCGCGCCGGGCGGCGTGATTGCCAGCTGGCGGATATCGTCAAATTTCATGCTCATCAAAAAGAAAAAAATCAAAACCGTCATCACATCGATCAGCGGCACGATGTTGATCGAGGAAAGGCGACGACGGCGACTTCTCAAAAGCATGGCGGGAACGGTCAATTTTTCTTATCGCTCAAACGTTCGACAATCAGCTCCAAACGCGTCGCCAGGATCTCGATGCGGCGCAAAATCAAGTTGTTCATGAACAATGCCGGGATCGCGATAAAGAGTCCGAGCATCGTTGTCGTCAGCGCCAGACCAACTCCGCGCGTGAGGGTGTCCTGGTCGGGCAGTCCGCCGTTTTCGGGGAAAAGCGTAAAAAGTCCGTAAACCGTGCCGAAAAGTCCGATCAGGGGCGCGATCGCGATGACGCTGTCGAGCAAAAAAAGCCCCCGCTCCATGCGTGAAATCTCCAAGCGCGCGTAGGCGGCGAGCCCATCCTTGTCGGGGGATTCGCCGATAAAAAATTTGACGATGCGTCCGGCGACGGACTGCGGGAACGCCGTTGCCGCCGACTTGAAATCGCCGGCGATGATGAGCGGCAGGATTTGCGCGGGAACGATCTTTGACGCCCTCAGCGCGATGAGGCGTTCAATAACGACAAAAGCCGCCAGCAGCGAACAAAATCCCAAGGGCCACAAAAAAAATCCGGCTCCCAAAATAAGCGTTTCCATAATTACTGTCCGATCAAATGTTGAAGACGGCGGACGACGGCTTCCTCCGTCAGACCGAAATCCTTTTCTAAATCCTCCGCCGTGCTCGCGTGCGGCACAAAACGGTCCGGCCAGCCGACTTGTTCGACGGGAACGGAGATTTTGGCTTGTGCGAGCGCCTCGAGCACCGCCGAGCCGAAGCCGCCGGCGATCGCGTGGTTTTCGACCGTCACCAAAACTTTGGCGCGGCGCGCCTGTTCAAAGAGCAAGTCCGTGTCCAAGGGTTTGCAAAAACGCGCGTTGACGACTGTCGTTCCCGCGAAATGCGCGGCGACTTTGTGCGCCAGTTCCAAGGCTTCCGCGCCGAGCGCCCAGATGAAAATCTGTGCCGGAGCGTCCTGCGGCTCCCTGACGATCTGCGCCTTGCCGATCGGCAAAATCGCGGGAACGGCCTTGACGGGAACGCCGCGCGCGGGACCGCGCGAATAGCGGATCGCGCAGGGTTTTTGCGAGTCGAACGCCGTTTTGAGCATGTCCGCCAACTCGTCGTCGTCCTTGGGCTGCATCAAAATCAGATTTGGCAGGCAGCGCATCATGGACAAGTCATAAAGGCCGTGATGGGTCGCACCGTCCTGCGGCGAGAGCCCTGCCCGGTCGAGACAAAACACGACGGGGAGATTTTGCAGACAGACGTCGTGCATCACCATGTCGATCGCGCGCTGCATAAAAGTCGAATAGATCGCGACGCAGGGCTTGAGGCCGCGCGCCGCCATTCCCGCCGCCATCACGACGGCATTCTCCTCGGCGATCCCGACGTCGAAATATTGTTGCGGGAACGCTTTTTTCAAAAGATTGAGCGACGTTCCCGCCGCCATCGCCGCCGTGATCCCGACAATGCGGGAATCTTCCGCCGCGAGCTTGACGAGCGATTCGCCAAAAACCTGCTGCCAGGATTTGAGCGGCGAAGAACGCGAAACCGTTCCCGTCTCCGGATCGTAGGCGGCGCAACCGTGAAATTTTTCAGGATTGGCGATCGCCGGCGCCAGACCGCGACCTTTTTGGGTGCGGACATGGAGCAAAATCGGCTGTTCCGTCGTTTTGGCAAATTCCAGATAACGGCAAAGTTCGGGAATGTTGTGTCCGTCCACGGGACCGAGATAGCGCAGTTTGAAATGTTCAAAAATCGACGAAGTCCCGTGCGTCGCCATACTTTTGTTGCCTTTTTTGAACTGCGACGCGGCTTGAACGATCTGTTTGCCGAAGGGAATGAATTTTTCGACAAAGCGCCGCGCCGCCCGCGTGATTTTGTTGTATGCGGGCGTCATAATCAGGCGGTTCAGGAGTTCTGCCGTCGCACCGACATTGCGGTCGATTGACCATTCGTTGTCGTTGAGGACGACGATGAGGCGCTTTGTTGTTTCCGCCAAAATATTCAGGGCCTCGAAGGAGACGCCGTTGGTCAACGAAGCATCACCGACAACCGCGATAACGTGCTCGTTGCCGCCGAGGCGATCCCGTGCCGCCGCCAAGCCCATCGCCGCCGAAATCGCCGTTCCCGCGTGACCGGCGCCGAACGCGTCCGCCGGATTTTCGTCCCGGCGGCAAAATCCCGAAAGACCGCCGCTCGTCCGCAAGGTCTCAAAACGCTCCGCGCGTCCCGTCAGCAGCTTGTGCGTGTAGCATTGGTGGGAGACGTCAAAGACAATTTTGTCCGTGGGAAAATCAAAAACCTTGTGAAGCGCGATCGTCAGTTCCACGACGCCCAAATTGGGCGCGACATGACCGCCGTTCTTGGATGTTACGCGAATAATCGTGCCGCGAACCTCGTCGGCGAGCGTCTTCAAGTCAGCCTGCGACAGACAATGAACGTCCGCGGAAGATTTTATTTTTTCGACTAACATCTCTAAGTATTATAAAAAATTGGACGGGAGCGGGCGAGCATTTTGGAATCGGGGCTGTCCGCCGCTCTCAAGCCGCCGCGCGACATTGCGGGAACGTTGCGATAAAAAATCTAAAGCGGCGAGCCGCCGGCGAGAAAGCGCGAGACGGTGTCGTTGAGATGGTCGGAACGAAGCAGGAAGGAGTCGTGCCCGTTGGCGGCTTCGATTTCCGCGTAATACGCCTCTTTGCCCGCGCGGTTGAGGGCGATGGTGATTTCGCGGTTTTGCCAGGCCGGATAAAGCCAGTCCGTCGAAATGCCGACAGAGAGGACGCGCGCCTGCACGGGAGCGAAAGCCTCGACAAGGCTTTTGTCGCCGGCGATATTGAAAAAGTCGGTGGCGGCGGAAATATACAAATAGCAGTTGGCGTCAAAGCGTCCTAAAAATTTTTCACCCTGATGCCGGAGATAACTCCAGATCGGCGGGGTGATTGCCCGTTTGAATCTCGCGGTCGGCGTGTCGCCGGGCAAAGGGTCTGCGGGGCGATGGGTTTTCTTTTCCAAACTGAAATCCGAAAGATAGGTGATGTGCGCCATCATTCGCGCCACGGAGAGCCCGACCATGGGGCCGTAGCCTTCCTGTTCGGCGTAATAGCCTTCTTTCCAGCCCGGGTCTTCAAAAATGGCGGCTCGGGCGACGCAGTTGAACGCCATCGCCTGCGTGTTCTGCTTGGCGGGGCACGCCATGGTCACGACGTTTTTGACGCGGTCGGGATGACGGACTGCCCAGACGAGCGCCTGCATGCCGCCCATCGAGCCGCCGACGACGGCGTGGAGGCAGGAGATGCCGAGATGGTCGATCAGGAGTTTTTGGGCTTCCACCATGTCTTCGAAGGTGAAGACCGGGAAATCGATGCCGTAGGGATCGCCGGTTTCGGGATTGATGGAAGCGGGGCCTGTCGTTCCCGAACAGCCGCCGAGGCAGTTGTTGCAGATGACGAAATATTTGTTGGTGTCGATAGCCTTGCCGGGACCGATAAAATGATCCCACCAGCCGGGCGCCTTGTCGTCGGGTTTGTTGCGGCCGGCGACGTGATGGTTGCCCGTCAGCGCGTGGCAGATCAGGATCGCGTTGGATTTGTCCGCATTCAAAGTCCCGTAGGTCTCGTAACGGATATTCAGGCGCGGGATCGAGCCGCCGTGCAAAAAATTGAACGGATGTTCGTATTCGTAATCTTGCGGGGTCACCAGGTCGTAAGAGCCGTTCCCGTTAAGATCGTTTTTGATGTCATCATCGTCCGTCATTGTAAAAAAATAGTTGCGACTTCGCGTTCCCGCGGGAACGGCGTTTGAGTTTATTCTCGTTCGGTGAGCGGCACGAAATGCCGTTCGTTCTCACCGACATAAATCTGACGCGGGCGGTAGATTTTGCCGCCGCTCGGCGCCATCGCCATTTCGCGCCATTGTGCGATCCAGCCCGGCATACGTCCCATTGCGAAGATCACGGGGAACATATCGACGGGGATACCGAGTTCCCGCAGGATGATGCCGCTGTAAAAATCGACGTTGGGATAAAGGTTGCGCGACTTGAAATAATCGTCGTTCAGGGCGATTTCCTCCAATTTGCGCGCGGTGACCAGCAAGGGGTCATCCGCCTCCTTGGCGCCCATTGCCGAGACGATTTTCTCCGCCTGTCTGCTGAGCACTTTGGCACGCGGATCGTAATTTTTATAGACGCGGTGTCCGAATCCCATAAGGCGGCATTCGCCTTTTTTGACTTTTTCGACAAAGTTTTCGACGCTCTCGCCCCGCTCGTTGATTTCAGTGAGCATCTCGATCACCGCCTGGTTGGCGCCGCCGTGACGCGGTCCCCAGAGGGCGCAGACGCCGGCGGAAACGGACGTAAAGAGATTGGCACCGCCGCTGCCGACCATTCTCACGGTCGAAGTCGAACAGTTTTGCTCGTGATCGATGTGGAGGAGCAAGAGGGTGTCCAGGGCTTTGGCGATATCCGGGTGGACTTGGATGTCTTCGCCGGGATAGGAAAACATCATGTGCAGGAAGTTTTCGCAATAGTTAAAGCCGCGGCGCGGATAAACGACGGGCAGACCGGTGCGATAACGGTGCGACATCGCCGCCAGCGCGCGAACTTTCGAGATCAAGACCGTCGCCGTGTGGTCAAAGTTGGCGATGCCTTGCTGGCGGTCGTTGGAAGAGAGTTCGGGATAATAGCAGCCCAAGGCGTTGAGCATCGCCGAGAGCGCCGCCATCGGGTGTGCCGACGGAGGAAAACCCGCCACGATCGAACGCAGGGCTTCGTGAATGCCGGAATTGAGGAGGATGCGGTTACGGAAATCCTCGAGTTCGCCCATCTTGGGCAAATCGCCGTAGATCACCAAATAGGCGCTTTCGATAAAATTTGAACGCTCCGCGAGTTCTTCGATCGGATATCCGCGAAAACGCAAAATGCCTTTTTCGCCGTCGATAAAGGTGATTGCGCTCTCGCAGGAGCCCGTGTTGGCATAGCCTTCGTCGTAGGTGATAAATCCGGTCTCGCTGCGCAATTTTCTAATATCAACAGCATGTTCGCCCTCCGTTCCGATAATCACAGGAGTTTTATAGGTCCGGTTGCCGAATGTTACATTGATTTCAGACTTCATCGTCACGTTTTTTCCTCTTCTGTCTCTTTGTTTTTTTATATTTTTACTAATGTATAGCCGTCCTTGCGGTCGAGCGATTTCCAGCCGCGCTGCTCCAGTTCGCCGCGCAAGCGGTCGCTTTCCGCCCAATTTTTAGCGATTTTTGCCGCCCAGCGCTGTTCGCCGATAGCGGCGATTTCCGCGGGAACGTCCGCCGCTTCGCTTGTCGCGGGAACGGAATTTTTTTCTTTTATCGTGAAAAGTTTCAATCCGAGCGCCCAAAGAATTTTTGTCAGTCCCATCAGTTGGGTTCTCGCTTCTTCGGGAGTCATTTCGCGTTTTGCAAGCGACGCCACCGCGCCGAAAATCCCGCCGAGCGCGCCTGAGACGTTGAGGTCGTTCCCGAGCGTTTTCCAAGCCCGTTCAAAATCGCCCCACGGCGCCTGACGGTCCGGTTCCTGTGCGACAAAATCCGCCTCGCTCATTCCCGCCGCCGCCAAAATCTTGCGAACGCTTTTTTCAATCTTCGCCAATGCGGATGCCGCATCGTCGAGGGATTTGAGGGTAAAGTTGAGCTGTGAGCGGTAATGTCCCGAAATCAGCACATAGCGCAAAGCCATCGGAGCGAAGCCCTTGTTGACCAGATCGTCAAGCGTATAGAGATTGCCGAGCGATTTGGACATCTTGGCGCCGTCCACCATCAAATGCGCGCTATGGAACCATTGCTGGGCGAAGGAGCCGTAGTGTTCGCAGGAGCATTCCGCCTGGGCGATTTCGTTTTCGTGGTGCGGGAAGCAGAGATCGACGCCTCCGCCGTGCAGTTCAAAAGTTTCGCCGAGATAATGCGTGCTCATCGCGGAGCATTCGATATGCCAGCCCGGACGGCCTTCGCCCCAGGGCGACTGCCAAAAATTGGGACCGTCCTCCGGCTTGCGCGCTTTCCAAAGTGCAAAATCGGCGACGTTGTCGCGCGTGTATTCATCAGCGGAATTCGCCTCGCCGGCGGAATTTGTCGTTTGGGTCTGCAAGGTCGAGACATCGACGAATTTGCCATAATGCGGATCGGAGGCGACCTTGAAATAAACGGAGCCGTCGGACGAGACATAGGCGTGTCCGTGTTCGATCAGCTTGGCAATCATCTCGATCTGCAAAGGAATATGCGCCACGGCGCTCGGCTCGATTGTCGGCGGGAGCATATTGAGTTCGCGACAGTCCTTATGAAATTTTTCCGTCCAGATCGCGGTAAAGTCCGAGAGTGTCCTGCCCTGTTCCTGGGAACGGCGAATTGTCTTGTCGTCAACATCCGTGATGTTGCGCACATGGCAAACCTCGATCCCGTCGGACTCGAGCACGCGGCGCAAAACGTCCTGGATCAAAAAGGTGCGGAAGTTGCCGATATGCGCGGGCGCATAGACCGTCGGGCCGCAACAATACATTCCAAACGCCTTGCCCGGCGTCAGCGGCGCCAAAATTTTATCCGTGCGTGAAAGAGTGTCCCGTAATTTTACCATTTTTATCTTTTGTCGTTTTTAGCGTTCCCGCCACAGGTTCCGGTATCGGCGGGAACGGGAATTGTTATTCTGCCTTGCCGATAAATTCCTTGCCATACCACTTGCGGAGGCATTCGGGAACGCGGACGGAGCCGTCGGGCTGAATGTTGTTTTCGAGAATCGCAGCCAAAACGCGCGGCAGTCCGAGTCCCGAGCCGTTCAAAGTGTGCAGGACTTCCGCCTTGCCGCCGTCCTTGGGGCGGTAGCGGATGCCGGCGCGGCGCGCCTGAAAATCGGTGAAGCTCGAGCAGCTCGAAACTTCGAGCCAGCGCTTTTGTCCGCCGGCAAAGACTTCGAGGTCGTATTGCTTGGAGTGCGGGAACCCGATGTCACCCGAGCAGATGCGGAGCACGCGATAGGGCAATTCGAGTTTCTGCAAAAGCCGTTCGGCGTCCTTGCGCAGGGATTCCAGCTCTTCCAAGGATTGCGACGGGAGCGTCCATTTGACCAACTCGACCTTGTCAAACTGGTGCAGACGATTCAAACCGCGAACGCCCGCGCCCCAGCTGCCCGCCTCGCGACGGAAACACGGCGTGTAGGCGCAACGGCGCAACGGCAAATCTTTTTCGTCGATAATCTCATCGCGGAAAAAGTTGGTCACGGGGACTTCCGCCGTCGGGATCATATAAAAATCGTCCTCTTGCGCGTAATACATCTGCCCTTCCTTGTCCGGCAGCTGTCCTGTCGCCGTCGCCGACGCGGGATTGACCATGATCGGAGCCATCACCTCTTCATAGCCGGCGTTGTGAGCCTCCTCGAGGCAAAAATTGATCAGGGCCCGCAGCAGGCGCGCCATGTCGCCCACATAGAACGGGAAACCCGCGCCCGTCACCTTGACACCGCGCTTGAAATCGATCGCTTTTTCAAACCACGCGATATCCCAGTGCGGTTTGGCGTCCTTGGTGATCAGCTTTTCGGGATCGCCCCAGGTATAGACGACCTCGTTGTCGTTTTCCGTCTTGCCGACGGGAACGCTCGGATCGGGGATGTTGGGGACGGTCAGATAGAGTTTGCGCCACTCGACTTCGATTTCGGCGACCTGTTTCTCCAATTCCTTTGTCTTGGCGGAAACCGCCTTCATCTCGGCGACTTTTGCCAAAAACTCGGGCGTGCCCTTTTTCATCGCCGCCATTTCCTTATTGGTGGCGTTTTGGGCGGCGCGGGCGGATTCAAACTCGGAAACGAGGGCGCGGCGCTTGGCGTCGCATGCCAAAATGGCGTCGAAATCCACATCAAATTTCTTTGTCGCCAAACGGCGGCGGATTTCATCGATGTTTTCGCGGAAAAACTTTACGTCTAACATTTTATCTTAAAAAATTTCGTTGTTTGCAAAAAAACGTTTGATCTCGGCGGCGGCGGATTCCGGGGAGTCCGACGCGTGGCAGACATTGAAGGTCACGATGGACTTGTCGCCGTAATCGCCGCGGATCGTTCCCGCGGGAGCGTCGGCGGACTTGGTGGGACCGAGCAGTTCGCGCACTTTGGCGATCGCGTCTTCCCCTTCGAGGATCGCCATGATCACCGGCATTTTTTTCATATAGTCACAGAGAAAGCCGAAAAACGGCTTGTCCGTGAGATGCGAATAGTGTTCCCGCAAGAGGGAGTCCGTCAATTGCTGCATTTTGCAGGCGACGATCTTGAGACCGGCTTTTTCAAAGCGGGACAGAACCGTTCCCGCAAGTTTTTTTTCCATGCAGTCAGGTTTCAAAATAATGAATGTTCTTTCCATATCGCAAAAATTTTAGTTTATCTTTTATAGAATACCCTCTTTGCGCCCGTTCCCGCAATAAATTTTTTGATTTTTTTGAACGCCGGAATCCCTTGCGGGAACAGGATTTTTTTTGCCCGTTCCCGCGGCGTCCCTAACTTTGTTTCACGCGACAAAAAAACTCGCAACACAAATAGGATTTCTTTATTATTTTTTTTATGATTCGTCCGTTTTTTTATATTTTCGCTTTTGCCGCTTTGACCGTTTCCACCCTCGCCGCGCCTCAGGGCAATTCCAACGATTCCCGCCGCCTGGCTGTCCTCATCAACGAAGTCCAAGCCCTGCGCGACGAAGTCGGCCAGCTGAAAGCCGATCTCGAAGCCCTTCAAGCGGAAAACGCCCGCCTGAGCGCCGAAAACGCCAAGAACAGAAATGCGGCGAGCCAAAGCGATCTCGCAGCCTTCAAATCCGAGATTATCGCAAAACTCAACGCCTATGCCGCGGAGATTGACGGCAAATTTTCCAAACAGTCGAAAGAAAGCAACGAGATTCTCAAAAATGTCGTCGCCCAAGTCAACACCGCCCTCGCCGCCGGCAGCAAAAACGCCGCTCCCAAGGAAGTCGCCCGCCCCAAGGACATTCCTGAAAGCGGCATCGAATACACCGTAAAAAGCGGCGACACGCTCACAAAAATCGCAAGGAGCCAGCAGTCGAAAGTCGATTGGATCATTTACGCAAACCCGAATCTCGATCCCAACCGCCTGCAGGCGGGACAAAAAATCGTCGTTCCCCAAAAATAAGCTGAAAAATTTTTTCGCTATTCCCTAAAAAATATTATGGCTTACAAAAAACCCATCGGCCGCGGCCTCTCCGACATTATCCACAATGCCGGCATCTCTTCCTTCAACAACGCGGCGACCCCCAAACAGCCCAACGGCAAAAATCCTGCGGGAACCAAAAAAAGCCCTGAAAAGACAGAGCCGAAAAATGTCGCTCCCGCGACAAAAATGGTCTCGACGATCAATTCTAATATTTTGCCCTACCGCGAAATCCCCTTGGACAAAATCGTCTGCTCCCCGACGCAGTCGCGAAAAAATTTCCCCGCGGAAAGTCTTCAGGACTTGGCAAACTCGATTCGCGCGGAAGGGCTTTTGCAGCCGATCATCGTCCGCAAAAAACCGCGCACGAACGACAGTTACGAACTGATTGCCGGGGAACGTCGTCTGCGCGCCTTCGGACTTTTGAAACTGCCCAAAATCCCCTGCCGCGTCGTCGAAGCGAGCGACGCCTCCTCCGCCGCGATGTGCCTGATCGAAAATCTCCAGCGCGAAAATCTCAATCCAATCGAAGAAGCCATCGGGCTGGGGACTTTGATGAGAGACTTTAACCTAACCCAAGAAGCGGTCGCGGAACGCGTCGGCAAAGCGCGTCCGACCATCAGCAACACCTTGCGCCTCCTCGAACTCGATCCGCTCATCCAAGGCTTCATCTCCTCCGGCAAACTTTCCGCCGGACACGCCAAAGCCCTGCTCAGCGTCAAAAACACGACGGACCGAATGCTCCTCGCCAACAAGCTTGTGGAAAGCAAAGACTCCGTTCGCGTGGCGGAAGAACTGGCGGCGAAACTCAACGAAGGCAAATCCATCCTGCCGCAAAAGACGGGAACGACCCGCATTGTGACGCCGGAAATCAGCCAGTTGGAAAGAAAACTGACCTCCAAGTTCCAAACGCGCGTCCAAGTCCTCAACGGCAAGAAAAAAGGTCGCATCGTCCTCTTTTACAACAACAACGAAGACCTTGAACGTCTCCTCGAAGCCATCGGCTATTCTGCAAATTAGAGAAAAATTTTATGTCCCAACGAACTGTCCGCATCAACGAACTTTTGCGTATTGAGATCAGCGAGCAAATCCATCGCCGCTGGCCTTCGGAGAGCGTGCTCATCACGATCACCCAAGTCAAAATCTCTCCGGATCTCCACGACGCGCGCATTTATTTTGCCGTCATCGGCTCGCGGGAAGATGCCCGGCGCGCCAAAACATTTCTCAACGAAATCAGCAAGGAACTGCGCATGTCTGTCGCAAAACGCGTGATTTTGAAATACACGCCGGTTTACAATTTTGTCGAAGACCGCGGGATCGAAGAATCCGCCAGCGTGCTTGCCGCCCTTGACCGCGTCGCGGAAGAAGACGCCCGGCGGGAACAAAAGCACAAAGGCGGCGAAGCCTAAAAAATCGTTCCCGCAAGGTGACGGGAACGCGATTTTAGATCTATAAAAATTTTTCTCTCGACAAAAAAATCATGGTTGACGTTATTGTTATCGGCAGCGGGCTCGCCGGACTCACAGGTGCCAATTATCTTGCAAAAGCGGGCTACAAAGTGACGCTCGTCGAGCACCATTACCAATTGGGCGGACTCGCCACTTCCTTCAAACGGCCGAACGGGCATATTTTTGACGTCTCCCTCCACGGATTTCCCTACGGGATGATCAAATCCTGCCGGAAATACTGGGGAAAAGAAATCGCCGACGCGATCCACCAGCTCAAGGATGTGCGCTTCATCAATCCGGAATTCGAGCTCCAAACGACATTCGACAAGGAAGACTTCACGCGCATTCTGATTGAAAAATTCGGCGTTCCCGCCGACAATGTCCATCGCTTTTTTGGGCACTTGGCGAGCATGAACTATTATGACGACGACAAGCGGACGACACGGGAACTCTTCGAAAGTTTTTTCCCGGGACGCACGGACGTCTGGCGCCTCCTCCTCGAACCGATCGCCTACGCCAACGGCTCGACCCTCGACGAACCCGCCATCACCTACGGGATCGTGTTTTCAAACTTCATGAGCCGCGGCGTTTACATTTTCCAGGGCGGGACCGATCTGCTGATCCAAAAAATGACGCAAATCCTGAAGGATAACGGCGTGCAAATCATCCGCAACCACCGCGTCGAAAAAATTTTAACAAGCTGCGGGAACGACAAAAAGCCTGCCGTTTGCGGCGTCCGCATCAAAAATGTGCGCAACGGAGAAGTCTCAGAAATCCCCTGCCGCGCCGTCCTCTCCAACGCCAATATCCGCAACACGGTTGAAGAACTGCTCGAGCCCGGCAACGTTCCCGCGGACTTTTTGCGACAATCGCAAGAGACGCGTCTCAACAGCTCCTCCTGCCAAGTTTACATGGGCATCCGCAAAGGCGAATCGATCCCGCACATCGGCGACTTGATTTTCACATCCGCCGCGCCCAAGTTTGACAGCGGCGAACTGACGGATCTGCACACGACATCGCGCACCTATTCCGTCTATTATCCGGAAACCCGCCCGCAATGGCCGTTCCCGCACTACGCGATTGTCACCTCGATCAATCAAAAATTTGAAAACTGGGAAAAATTGAGCGATGAGCAATATCAGGCGGAAAAACAGCGCCTGATCGAAGAATCCTTTGCCGGGCTTGAAAAATTCATTCCCGACATTCGCGAAAAAGTCGATTGGGTCGAAGCCGCCACGCCGCGCACCGTCAAACGCTACACGACACATATGGCGGGAACGTCTTTCGGCACAAAATTTGAAGGGCTGGACATCTCCGTCCGTCTTCCCGAAATCGTCAGCGGACTTTATCACGCAGGCTCCGTCGGCATCATCATGTCCGGCTGGCTCGGGACGATCAACTACGGCGTTATCACCGCCAACAAAATCGCCCTCTCGCTCCCGAGAAACTGAAACAAAAACGCGTTCCCGGAAATTTTCCGGCGGGAACGCGTTTTTTTGTGCCGATAAAAAGCTGTTTTTTCTCAACTCGCTTCGTCAAAAAGCCACGTCGAGAGATAGCGTTCGCCGTTGTCCGGCAAAAAAGCGACGATGCGTTTGCCCGCCCATTCGGGTTTTGCCGCCAGATCCAACGCCGCCCAAAGCGCCGCTCCCGAAGAGATTCCGACCAAAATCCCTTCCTGCGCCGCCGCGGCACGAGCTGTCGCTCCCGCGTCCGCTGCGCTGACGGCAATCACGCCGTCGTAAATGGAGGTGTCGAGCGTCGCGGGAACGAAGTTGGGGCCGATCCCTTGGATTTTGTGCGGTCCAGCCCTGCCTTGCGACAACAAGGGCGAATCCTCCGGCTCGACGGCAAAAACTTTAACTGACGGCAATTTTTCCTTGAGCGCCCTGCCGACACCAGATAGGGTTCCGCCCGTCCCCACGCAAGCGACAAAAGCATCGATTTTGCCGTCGGTCTGACGGAGGATTTCCGCTCCCGTCGTTTTGTAGTGGATTTGGGGATTGGCGCGATTTTCGAACTGTTGCGGGATGATCGAATTGGGCGTCGCCGCATGAATTTCTTTTGCCTTTGCAATCGCGCCGCCCATACCGTCCTTGCCCGGGGTGAGGACAACTTGCGCGCCATATGCCGCCGCCAATTTTCGACGTTCGACGGACATCGTGTCGGGCATTGTCAAAATCATCCGGTAGCCTTTTACCGCAGCCGCCAACGCGAGCCCGATACCCGTGTTGCCACTCGTCGGCTCGATCAGCGTGCCGCCGGGCAAAAGCGTTCCCGCCGCTTCCGCCGCCTCAATCATCGCAAGCGCGACACGGTCTTTTGCCGAGCCGCCGGGATTAAAAAATTCAAGTTTGACCAGCAACTCCGCCGGGGTCTTGTTCAAGTTGCGAATCTTGACCAGCGGGGTTTCGCCAATTGTTTCGAGAATGTTGTTTTTAATGTCTTCCATTGTTGTTTCAGTTCGTTTTGTATTTTAAAGCGAAAAACAAGCGTTTTCAAATTTCACAAATCCCGCAAAAACCGCGTTCCCGCAAAAAATATTCACGGGAACGACTTTATAACTCGACAAAAAAAACGCTCGCTCGTAATATTATAAGCATGCCCCGTTTTAAAATATTCCTCGCAATTCCCCTCCTCTGCGTTCCCGTCGTCGCGGCGACTGACTACACGCTTGTTTTTGAGGAAAATTTCAACAGCGACAGCCTCAACACAAATGTCTGGTCGAAAGTGCCCCACATTGACACGACGGTCGCCTGGCGGCGATATGTGACAACGGACGACGACCTCTTTGAGTTTCGCAACGGCTGTCTTGTTTTGAAGGGGACCAAAGACAGCGCCAACAGTTCCGTAAACGACTATCGTTGCGGTGCCGTCTGGTCGCAAAACAAATATTCGTTCCAATACGGCAAAGTAGAGATCCGGGCAAAATTCAACAGCATTCAGGGCGTCTGGCCCGCCCTTTGGATGATGCCCTCCACCGGTCCCTGGCCGTCAAAAGGCGAGATCGACATCATGGAGCACCTCAACTACGAGGGCAGCGTCTATCAGACTTTGCACTATTGGAACAGCAGCGGCAACAATGCGTCCAGCAGCGTCCATCCGGACTTCGCCGGCTACGGGAACTCGACAAAAAACGATTTTAACACCTACGGCATCGAGTGGACCGAGGACAGTATCTCTTTTTACCTCAACGATATCAAAACGGCAACTTACTCGAAATCGCTTTCATCCTATTGGCCGTTTGATGATGAAAACAACAAATTTTTTCTCATCCTCTCCATGCAAATCGGAGGCGGATGGGTTGAAGGGGCTGGCGCAGGAGGCATCGACAGCAACGCGCTTTACAACACGGGATCTGAAATGCTGATCGACTATGTGCGCGTCTGGCAGCCCTCTTCCATGATTCCCGACATTCCGGAACCGAGTCATTTCGGCGTCGGCGCCGCACTGGCAGCCATCGCCTTTGCCGCCGGAAGACGTCGCAGACGATAAGATTTTGATGCTTACAAACAATCCCTCAAAAAATGTCGGACTCGTGCTTGAAGGCGGCGCGATGCGCGGCATGTTTACCGCCGGAGTGATTGATGTTTGGCTCGAAAACGGAATCACGTTCCCTGAAGCTGCCGGCGTTTCTGCGGGAGCGACATTCGGCGGCAACCTCAAAAGCCGGCAAACCGGGCGCGTCATCCGCTACAACAAGCGTTTTTGTCGGGATCCGCGCTACGGGACATTCCGGTCGCTTTTGAAAACGGGCGATGTGTTTGATGCGGAATTTTGCTGGAAGATCTTGCCGAACGAGCTTGATAAATTTGATGCGGAAACTTTTGCGCGCGACCCGATGCGTTTTTGGGTAGTGGCGACAGATGTGGAAAACGGCGAGCCCGTCTATCACGAATGCGCCAAAGGCGACAGCGAGGACATTCAATGGTTTCGCGCGTCATCGTCAATGCCGCTCGTTTCCAAACCCGTGGCGCTCGACGGACGTTTGCTGGTCGATGGCGGTGTCGGGGATTCCATTCCGCTAAAATTTATGGAAAGCCGCGGTTTTGAACACAATGTGCTCGTTTTGACACAGCCACGCGGATTTCAAAAAAAACAGTCGGGGCTCTGGCCACTTATCCGATTTGTTTTGAGACGCCATCCCGGGCTTGTTCGAGCGATGCGGGAACGCCCGAAAGCTTACAACGAAACACTCGCATATGTCGAGTCCCGCGAAGCGGCGGGAACGGCGTTCGTCATCCGCCCGCCGGAGCCGTTGGGAATTTCCCATCTCTGCCATGATCCGGAGGAACTCCAACGCGTTTACGACATCGGCAGACAAACGGCAAACGAAACCCTGCCCGCTCTGAAAAAATTTATCGCCGGATAAAATTTTCTCGTTCCCGCGAGACAAAAAACTTTTACTCTCGCGATGGACAGTCCGGCAAAGGTTTTGTGTTTGCCCGCTTTTTGACGGAATACAAGCGCCTCGTCGATGCAGCGACACCGGACGACACAATGTCGTTTGGCTTTTTTGACGACACCGAAGTCGAAGCGACGCTTAAAGGCACGCGCGGCACCTTGGCGCTCGAAGCCTTGCAAAATGTCGTCGGCAAAAGCAAAAGCGACCTCGACGCGGAATACGCGCAAGCCGTCAGCGCCGGCGACAAGACCACGGTGCAACGGCTGCTCCGCGATCAGGCAATGGCGCGCGGACTTTTGCACGAATCGACGGACGCGGAGGGAAAAGTTTATGCCTATGCATCACCCGACAACAAGAAACTGCTCGACGCCACCTATGACAACGAGGGAAAACTGATCCCGCTGTCGGAGCGTTTTGTCACGGGACTCAACGGCAAACGCGCCGTGCGCAACAACGATCCGCGCTACTCTCTGCCGGCACAACAGACGGAGGAAGAAATCGAAATCCAAAAACGCGCTTTTGCCGACGGAACATTTATGAAAGCGCCCAACGGCAAGGCGTCGAACCTGAACGAACATCAATGGCTGCGAGTCCGGACAAGGGCGTTCAAGTTTGCGCACTTTGTCGGGAACAGGATCTCGCCGTCGTTCTTTGGCGCATGGGATCTGAAAAACAAAAGCGTCAACATCGTGGAGCTGCCGGAAAGCAGATTCGCAGACACGAAAGATGTTAAAGAATGGGTTAAAAACTCCGGCATCCTCGGAATAATGACGGACCCAGAGACAAACGGAAAAGGCGAAATCGCAATCAGCACGAAGTCTGTTCACGAAATGCTGAACGGGAATCAACAGAAAAAATCTGTCAGCCGTGAAATCCATTTTGCCGCGATCACCAAACTGCGCGACATTATCCGCGAATCGGAGATAACGGACGTTCACGAAGACTTCAAAAAAGGAGAAGACGGCACACGAAGTGCTGCGAACGGGATGAATCCGAACGTCTTAATCGAGATCTTGCACGGCGCCGTATCTGTAGGAGGCGAAATCTATCGCGTAAAGACAACGCTCAAACAGTATGCGCCGAAGATGAAGACTGCCACAAAAGCCTATGCCTATGAAATAGAAGAGATCGAGGTGCTCGCTGGACAACAAATGAAGAGAGCCTCCATTCCCGCAAATTCGATCACCTCGATCCCTATGAATATTTTGCTCGACGGCGTGAGAAATGTCAACGGAAAACTTACATTAGAGGATCACTCCAAAGTTTTGGATGAAAATGGGGAGCCGTTGGTCGTATGGCACGGGACGGACGCGGAGTTTAATGTGTTTGACGCGTCAAAGTCGCGCGCAGGAATGGACATTCAGGGGAATTTCTTTACGCCGTCAAAAGAGGACGCGGAAGGCTACGGCAAAAATGTTCGCGCGTTTTTCCTCAATATCCGAAAGCCCGCAAACGGTGCAGAAAGCCACGACGCACTCGCAACGTTTAAAGGACAAAATTATGCGGGAACGAAAGCGCGCGAATTGCTGAAAGAAAAAGGTTTTGACGGCGTGAACAACGACGGCGAGGAGTTTATAACTTTTGACGCCGTGCAAACAAAATCCGCCACGGACAATATCGGCACTTACGATGTCAGGGACAACAGGTTTAAAATGTCCCTGCCCTATCAGATCCACGAGGCACAGACGGCAATGGAACGTTGGCGTCGCGCGGTGCAAAATGATATTCGCAATATCGAAGAGCAGATCGAGCAC
>JAILGB010000012.1 GCA_024697185.1 Opitutales bacterium
TGTAAGCCGAACCCGAAAAACCGTTTCCGATCCGAAGACCGTCGCCGGAGATGTTCAAATTCTTGCTCATCGTCAGCGTTCCATTTGCAAAATAACTGTTCCCGTTGATGCCGTTCACATAAACCGTGCCGTCAGTCCCGGTATAATCGTCAAAATTAATATTTATTATTTCCCCTGACAACGGGCTGCCACTTGTGCCATCGCCTGCGCCAAGCGCATAAGGAGCCGCAACCGCGGCAGCGATGAGTGTAGAAAGAAGCAATGTTTTCGTCTTCATATTTTTTCAGAGAATTTTTGGAATATTTAAAGTGGGGTAAAGCGATTCTATCGCATTTTTTTACTAATATAAACGCGCGCGGGATTTTTTGCAATAAAAAAGCCGTTCCCGCGGGGTGTCGGGAACGGCTTTTTTGAGGTTTTCCTTTTTAGGCTTTTTTCTTGGGCAAAAGGAAGAACGATGCGCCGCAAACGAGGAGCAAAACTCCGGCGATGCAGAGCGGCAGCGTCAACGGGATTCCGAGATCCTTGATGTAGCCGCCGAGCCAAGAGATCAAGGCTCCCGCCGAGACGGATGTCAGGTTGAGGAGTCCGTATCCTGTCGCGGAGAAGCGTTCGTCGATATTGGAGCGCAGAACGGGCATCAATGTCGCGTCGAGGGAGCCTTGCGCCACGCCTTGTGTCGCGACGAGCGCGAGCGTTCCCGCGAGGCCGATGAGGGGCGCCATTCCCGGGAACATTGCGATCATGACGCAGGGACCGGCGATGCAGAAGCAGATGCCGGGGACATAGGCGCGGGCGTTTTTGTTGCGCGAATACCAAAAGTCGGCGACGATGGCAGCCAAGAGGACGGCTCCGTATTTTGCGCCGTTAATCCAGATGGTCGCCTGCGGTCCGGCTTCGGCTTCAGAGATACCGAAGAGGTCTTGGAGGAGGCGCGGATACCAGTTCATGATAAACCAGTTTGCAAATCCGGCGAAGGCATACATCGCGAGCAGCATCCACATGGCGCGCCCGTGAAAGATCCCGCGGATGGCATCCATCATGCTGACATCGTCAGCCTTGGCGGGAACGGCTTCTTTTTCAGCCTCATCTGCCGCAGTTTCTTTTGCGGGAACGCCGGCTTGGGCGGATTCGGGATCGCGCATAAGGAGGACAACAATGATCGCATAGGCGACGCCGATAAAACCGAAGGCTTCAAAGGTGAGACGCCAGCCGAGATTGACTGGGCTGCCGGCAATCAAAGCGCCACAACCCGCCAACATCTGACCGGCATAAATACCGCTCATGTGAAGGCCGGTCGCCATCGAACGCGTGTTCCCGCGGTGATAGTCGGAGATCAACGCCAACGCGGCGGGAATATAGAAGGCTTCGGAAATGCCCATGGCGCCGCGCCAAAAAATCAGTTCCTCAAAGGTCTGCGCCTTGCCGGTCGCCCATGTGACGACGGACCAGACGACGAGGGAGCATAGAATGATAAATTTGCGGCTGAACTTGTCCGCCAGATAACCGCCGACCGGGCTCAAAAGCGCATAGACGACCAAGAACGCCGATGTCACCAGACCGAACTGCGCCTGCGTCATCTCGATGCCGTTTTCGCCCGACGTGATCGAGGAGTTGAGCACCGCGAGCAGTTGGCGGTCAAAGTAGTTGAGCATCACGACGACCCACAAAACCGCCACGGCGAGCCACGCCCAAAGACCGGGCTTGGCGACTGCCTCACCCAATGCTTTTTTCTTAAAACCGTTTTTAAAGCCGACCGCGATCGCGACAAGCGCGATTACCGCCGCCAGCCAAGGCGTATAGTCCGCCATTGACGCCATACTGTCATGGATAAAGGAGACAATGCCTCCACCGCTCTCCGCCGCGGGTTGCGCCGCAGCAAGATCCGCCACGGGAACGGCGTCCGCGATCTGCTCCACCGTCTCGTTGATTTGCGCTGTCGTCGGCTCGACGACGGGTGTGGCTGCCGCCTGTTCTGCGGGCGCCTGGGTTATCGGCGTGGCTACAGCCTCCGCCTCCGTCAGTTGGGTAGTTTCGTTCATAAGCAATCAGTAACCTTTCTTGAAATTGATCTTGAGAACATCGGTGCTGCGCACGCCCGGCATGGATTCGCCGTTGACGTAGAGATAGGAGCTGTCGCGATCTTCGAGTTTGATGAGCGTCGCTCCCGCGCGGGCTGTCTGCGGGATATTGTCGATACACGACCAGGGTTCCACTTTGCCGAGCGACAAAAGCAAGATGTCACCGTTAAAACGATACCATTGCGGCTCGTGGCGCAAATAGTCGCTGCCATATTTTCCCTCGACGGCATTTTTGAAAATCTTTGCATTGACGCCGCCCAAAACGACAATCTGTCCGCGCGGATTGACCGTCGCCGCCGCGCCGACCAAGCCCGCCTCCGAAACATTGTCGCCCAATGCGGGCAAAGTCTCCCAAGAAAGTTCATCGACGTAATAGGCCACGGCATCGCGCGGCAAAATCGCCTCCTTGCTCTCCGGATCGACAGAATAGCCGCCGATCAGAACAAAGGCGTTCCCGCGATTGGTCTTAACACAAACGGCTGCCGGCTGAAGCCGCGGCGTTCCCGGAAAATCGGGCAAAGGCTGCCAGCCGTCCTCGATACGGTCAAGACGCAAAACCCACGCGCTCTTGCTCGCCTTGCCGGCGGCGTTCCCACCGGCGACAAAGACCCAGTCGTCGATCGCCGCGGCGGCAAAATTGTCCAAGGGACCTGGCAACGGCGGCAAATCCTCCGCGTTGGCGCCAAAATCTTCCTCCGACTTGTAAACCGTCACTTTGGAGACGCTGCCTTTTTCGTTGCAGCCGCCCATGATCACCGTTCCCGCCGTCGTCGCGGCGGCAGCGCCGTAAGCCAACGGGAGCTCAAAATTCTGCCGTTCCCGCCAGTCGCCCTTGAGATTGTCCAAGAGCCAGACGGAACCGTAAAAATGTTTTTTGCCGCCGTCCGCGGGACCGGCTTCCGGGAAATTGCAACCGCCCAAAACAAAGGCGCCGCCGTCCGCCAAAGCTCCGCCGACCGCACCGGCGACGCCCTGCCCGCATCCGGTGTCCAAGGATGCGATTTCTTCGATGATGACTTCACGATCCGTCACTTTTTTGTGCACGAAATACGTTCCCGCCGCCAACGCGACGAGCGCCACCGTTCCCAAAAATAATTTATGAGCTTTCATTGTTTAAGAAATCTGTTTTTTTACAAGCGGCCAAGGTTGCGGACGCGAGAGCGGGATCATCGGACGGGACTCGATCTGCATTCCCGTCGTGATTTTCATCCCCGTCAAAAAAATGTTGATCGGCAGCATTCTTCCACCAGGACGCTGCAGCGCGAGGATTTTCAAAAAACCATTCGAAGTCGCAATATACAGTTCGCCGTCGTGCGAATAAACTGTTCCCGGCTTCATTTGCGCTTTTAAATCCTCCCTAATCTCGATGTTGTAAACCGGCTCGACCATCCCGAGTTTGAGCTCCATCCCGTTGAAAGGAATCGTGCAGCCCGGCCAGCCGCAAAGCGCCCGGACGCGCGCCGCGAGAATTTTAGCCTCGACATTAAAATCCAAGGCGGAGTCCGCACGGGAAATTTTGCGGGAATAGGAAACGTATTTTTCGCTCTGCGGGACCGGCTCCACCTCCCCTTTGATAATCGCCGGGATCGCCTGTTGGGTGATAAAGGTGCAGGCTTCAGAAATTTTTTCCCGCAAGCCCGCGCGAGTGGATTCCTGAGTTAACGGGATCACCGCGCTCTCGATAATGTCGCCCTGGTCGAGCGCGGGAACGATTTTTTGCAAGGTGACACCGGCGCCGCCGGCATTGGCTGCGATCGCCGCCTCAATGGGCGCGGGACCGCGATAATGCGGCAGGAGCGACGCGTGATAGTTGTAAAAACCGTAAGTCGGGACTTCGAGCAGGGATTTTTTTAAAATATGCCCGTATGCCATCACAAGTCCGATATCGCAACGGAGTTCCCGCAGGCGTGCGATGTCTTCGTCGCCCAATTTTTCGGGTTGGAAAAGCGGGATGTTAAAATCCTTCGCCCACTGTGCGATCGGATTGGAGCTGACTTTTTGTCCGCGTCCGCGAGCGCGGTCGGGCTGGGAATAAATGCCGACAATCTTGACCCAGGCGCGCAAAGGCGCACTCATCAGCGTTTCCAAAATCGGCAGCGCTATCGCGTCTGACGCAAAGAAAACAACATTTTTACGTTCATATTTCGTTTCCATCAGACGCGTGGTTCCTTTCTTGGCGGTTTAAAAGTTGGTTCCGAACGAAATGTTAAAGCGCATGCCGTCGTCGTTGTCGCTCGTCGCGTGGATCGGGAAGCCCAAATCGAGATTGAGCAACGAGCCCATTATCAGCAGTTTGAAGCCGAATCCGACGTTGTCGCACCAGTCGTCCGGCTCCCAGTCAAAAGAGTCTTCGTTGACAAAACCGCCGTCGTAAAAGAGCGAGAAACGCAGATTGTCGAGCAGTTTGATCGAGTATTCGGCGCTCACAAAAGCGCCGCTGTCGCCGCCGCGAGGTTCATCGCCCTCAAACGGCGAAACATAGGAATATTTGAAGCCACGCAAGGTGTAGGGGCCGCCATACTTGATTTTTTCAAAAAACGGCACATAACTGTTCCCGAAGGCATGCGTCGTGTCCGCGCGAAAACGCAGGCGGATCGTCTGGTCTTGGAAATCAAAGAGCGGGAAATATTTGGACGCCTGGAAACGCAGGTGATAAAAATCACATTGTCCGCCGAAGGGACCGCCGACCAGTTCGTTGGTCAGTTCGATCTTGCCGCCGCTTGTCGGGAACAAATAGTTGTCCCGGGTGTCGCGCGACAGCGTGAAACCGCCTCGGGAGAGGAATGTGTAGCCCGCCTCGTCCCAAACAAATCGCGGACAGGAACTGCTGATGTCGTCGATCTCGTAGTTGTCGATTTTCCAATACAGCGTTCCCGTGACGCGCTCGAACAAACGGCGTCTGCCGTAAAACTTGACGCCGGCGTCCTTGGTGTTGTAGTCCGAACTGACAAAGTTGTCCGACTTGTAATACGCATCATAGCCTGCCGCAATCTCGCGTCCGTAAATCATCGGCTCCTCAAAAGACTGCTCGATGCGCGTCGAACGCGTTCCCACCTGAACACGGGCACGGAACTTTTGGCCGCCGCCGCGAAAATAGTTGCGGTAGTTGAACAGATCGAAATTGCTCTGCGAAAACTCGACATAGGCGGAAAGGCTCTCGACCGTCGAAAAGCCCGCGCCCATGCTGAACGCTCCCGTCGCGGCTTCCGTCACGCGGACAAGCAGATCCTTTTGATTGGCGACCGGCGTATTTACAGGCGTGAGCGAAATGGACGACTGGCCGCTCGGCTGGCGCCAGTAACTGGTGTTTTTGAGACGCGCCTCCGAAGTCTTCATGCGGACGGAGTCAAAAACTTCGCCGGGGGCCAAAACGAGTTCCCGCAAAATCACGTCCGAGCGCGTGATCGTGTTCCCGTCGATACGAATCGAGCGCAAATAGGATTTTTCGCCCTCGTCGATTTTAAATTTCATCGACACCAGTCCCGTATCCACGTCGGGCTCGCGCACGAGCGTCACCTGACAGTCAAGATAGCCGACCTGACCGTAGTAGTCCCTGATTTTTTCAATCGCGACTTTTGCGGCTTGGGGCGAATAGGGCATTCCTTTGTAAAGCCAGTCAAAGTTTAACTCGTCGTCCTTGCGAACGCCGCGCGGCGAGCGGGAGGCGAGCATTGCGACAATCGCGTCCGACTTGAAGCGCGGGAATTCTTTGCCCAGGCGATTGCCCTCGACGGAAATATCCCCGACAAAATAACGCGGTCCCTCGATAATGCGGATATCGATCGGCAGCCAGCCTTCCGTTTCCGTATTGTTGACCGACTCGTAGCCCTCTGCGAGCTCTTCTTTGCTGTTCCCGTAAACTTTGCAGTCGAGGAAGCCGGCGTTTTGGTAAAAATTTTGAATCTTGACGAGGTCCCGGCGGTATTTTTCATAATCAAAACGCCCGAGATCCCGCAGTCCCGAAAACTTCATAAAACGTCCCGACGGCCACTCGCCCGGATCGATCGTATAGGCCCAAGTCGCCGTATCGAGCAGGTTGCGCAAAGTTTGGTCGTCAAATGTTTCGTTCCCGTCAAAACTGATGCGGTTAATCTTCGTGTTCAGGTTTTCCGTGATGTTGAAAATGACAATCGCCGTTCCCGTAGCTTCGTCTTCCTTAATCTCGTAGGCGACTTCGGCAAAAGGGAATTTGAGCGAATATTTCTTTTTGATCTTGCTGACCGCCCGCATGATCAGGTTTCTGTCCAAGGGCTTGCCGACAAGCAGGCCCGCATTCGTGCATTCGGTGATCAGACGCCCTCTGAAAAAGTTCAGATTGGACCAAAAACCCGTATCTTCCCCATTGTATTTGTCCACGATAAAACGACGGTAGTCGTAGCGGCTCAACTCCTTTTGCGAAACACCGGAAGCCCACTCGCGATTGCCGTTAAAATAAATGCCCGTCAGCAACGGCCGCGAGATATAGGAAATTTTCAAATCGACGACTCCCGCACCGGCGTCCAGCTCCGGATCGATCACGACAAAATCGAAGAGTCCCGTTTCATAAAGCGATTTCATCGACTCCGCGTTTTGCGGCGGGGAAAACTCATCGCCTTTTTTTGCACCGACATGAGCGATAATCAAATCCTCGTCGATAACGGGACCGCCTTCGTTGCGAACATAGATATTGCGCACCGTAACCTTGGCGCGACGGACGGGAACGGCGTCCGCCTCGGGCTCGTCTCCGAATCCCACAGTCGCCGCATCTGCCAACGACGACAAAAAAAACAACGCGGCAAGCGTTCCCGCGCGCGACAAATCTTTTATACAAGCGTTGGCCATGAGGTTCATCTCTTCCAATTTTAAACCTATCGGCGTTCCCGCGCGAGCGCAAAGAACAAAAAATCAGGCTTCGTCCGAAAAAGATTTGAAAAAGCTCAACAGAAGCGCGACAAAAAGCAGAACGGCGCCCACAAAGGTGAGCAGAAGCATTTTGACCTCAAGCGTCGGCAAAAAGATTTGCGCACTCCGCCACGAGCCCAAGGCGAACAAAATCGCCGCCGCCTGCAAGCCGACCGCCGGCAAAATCCGATGTCGGCAAGCGAACAGCGACAAAAGCCAAGTCGCCAAAAAGACAAGAACGCAGGCGGGATTTTGAAAGTCTGCCAAACCCTCCCTCAACGGCTCCAAAAAATGCCAGACGCAGACAAGCGAAACCGAAAAAACGCCCGCGAGCAAAAACGGATAGGGATTTTCCCCGAAACGCCATCCGGAAAAAAGCAACGCCGTCAAAACGAGAGCGAGCGTTCCCGCAACCTGCCAGGCGGAATATTCGAAGG
Organism: Opitutales bacterium; assembly: GCA_024697185.1. Lineage (GTDB taxonomy): Bacteria > Verrucomicrobiota > Verrucomicrobiia > Opitutales > UBA953 > Spyradosoma. Next base: position 7,400 of record JAILGB010000012.1, read on the forward strand.
CTCCCGCCGCCGACAAAAGCGCAAAGGCGGACAAAGCGAGCAACAGGGAAAATTCCGCGAGCAAAAAACGCGTTAAAAAACAATGCGGGCGATAGGCGAAAAGGATAAAAAACAGTTTGGCGAGGACGGAACGGGCGTTCCCGCGACTTTTTGCGGGAACGGCTTGAGCCGGCTCCGCGGGAACGGCAATGCGTTTGAGGCGATTATCATATTCCTTGCGGGAACGCGAATCGGACAAAATCTGAAACGCTTCATTGATCAGTGCGGAATAATCGGCGATTTCCTCCTGATTTTGCGCACCGATGTTTTTGTCGGGATGGTAAATCCGCTGGAGATTCTGCCACGCTTTGCGGATTTCCTCCGACGATGCCGACGGGGAAATTTCGAGAACGGCGTAATAATCTATAAAATCGCGTTCCCGCACATTTACAAACTTTTCCTCGCCTTCACAAGCCATAGCGGATCAGACATGAATGAATTCCCAAACTTTGACGGGATCGATCGACGAATTGTAGTTGAGGCTTTTGCGGACAGCCCTGCCCATATGGATGTGTGTCAGACCGGCTTTGCCGAGAGCCGGCAGCTGCTTGGGCGACAAGCCGCCGGCGACACGCAGGGTGATCGGCGCCCGCGGCAATTTTTCAATCTCGGGCGTAAACGGCACCAAGACACAATCGACGCCAAGTGTCTCAAGCTGTTTGTAGGCCTCGAGCTGATTGGTGCGTTCGAACGCGCGATTGAAAGTCACCTTGAGCCTTCCCGCCTGCGACATCACGAGCTGCATGCGCTCGAAATCGATTGCATTGTCGCGCGTCAAAATCCCCAAACAAATGCCCTCCGCCATCGTCTCGTCACGGATGTAGCGTATGTCGTTCAGGATTCGGGAAAACTCTTCTTCGGTATAAACGAAACCTTGGGAATTGGGACGCACCATCACTCTCACGGGAGCACGGCTTTGTTCACAGGCGGCTTTGATAAAAACACGCGACGGTGTCAGACCGCCCTCCTCCATCCCCGTCGCCAGCTCGACATAGGCGACGTCCGTTTCGTTGAGCGTCTCGACATCATCGAGAGAACAGGCGACAACCGAGAGATTGAAATGCGCAAAATCATCGACCGTTCCCGCAGCGGCATAACGGCGCCACGGCGCGAGATCGTTCATGTCAAATTCCGCGACATCGCGACGGAGGACAGGCAAAGTCCAATGGTATTTCATCGAAACGCAACGCAAACCGATGACAGCCGTCGCCGTGAGGATTTGCAACAAAACCGACGGCAAGCCGAAATGCCAGCCGATCCAATAGACAAAACCGCCGAAAATACACGCCATCGCGTAAATGTCCTTGCGGAAGACCAAGGGTTCGACATTGATAAAAATATCGCGGAAAATACCGCCGCCCGCGCCGGTGACCGTTCCCATCAGAATGCCGACCCAGATGGGGAAGCCGAACTGTAGGGATTTTTCGATGCCGACGACCGTAAAGAGTCCCAGACCGATCGCGTCAAAAATAAAAATCGTGTCGTTGATCCGCAAAAGCCAGCGTCCCAGAACCGTCACCACCACCAAGGCGAAAAGCACCACGAGCAGATAGGTGTAGCCGCCCGTCCAAAACGGATCTTTGGAACACATCCAAAACGGAGTTTGTCCCAAGAGCAGATCGCGCAAAGTGCCGCCGCCGCAAGCCGTTGCGAAACCGACGACAATCGCGCCGAAGAGGTCAAACTGTTTGGCGGACGCCCGGCGGATACCCGAAATCGCAAACGCAAACGTTCCGATATAGTCGATGATAAGAGTAAAAAACGCCGATGTGGTCATAAGACAAGATTATTGGGGAAGTTCGACGACAAGCACCGGGCAGACGGTTTCCGCCAGGAGATGAAAAGTCGCGGGAACGCCGTTATAGTTTAAGGCAAAATTTTCCAAACTCGCGCCCTCGGGCAAAAAGGCGTAAACGCGCCCGTCCTTTTGCCGGGTCGCCCAAACGGGCGTTCCCGCGGCGTCCGTCAGGCCAAAAAAAGCCTGGGTGCCATAAATCGCGTTCCCGTTGACGTCGAGCCATTCGCCGATTTTGACAAAAACTTTTTCCACTGCCGCGGGAACGCTCCCGTCGGCGCGCGGATTGATGTTCAGCAAAAGATTGCCGCCCTTGGCGACGCATTCCTGCAATTTGTAAATGACGGTTTCCGGGCTCTTGATGTTTTTATCATAACGGTTGTATCCCCATTTGTCGCCGACCGTCATGCAGGATTCCCAATCGGTCCCGGGATAACCGGACGCGGGGATATGACGTTCGGGAGTGACAAAGTCTCCGTATTTCGTGTCAAAATTTTCGATGACGGCGCTACTGTCCAATCCCGAGTAGGAAAAAAGCCGGTTGTTCATGATGATGCCCGGCTGGAGTTCGCGGCAAAGTTTGATAAGATCGGATGCTCCCCAGGCGAGATCGCCGGACGCCCGGTCTTGGGAATAGTCCCACCAGATAACGTCAACTTGCCCGTAATTGCTCAAAAGCTCGCGAACTTGCGCCGCGAGATAGCGCTTGTAAGCCTCTTGATTGCGCGGAATAAATTTTTGCGTCAGCATCGTCGCCTGCCCTTCGGGATAGGCGAGATCGGGATTGATCGTCCAGTCGTAATTTTTTTGATGCCAATCCAAAAGGGAATGATAGAAGCCGATCCGGATCCCTTCTTTGCGAAAAGCCGTGACGTATTCTTTGACGAGATCGCGGCCGACTTGGGCGGCGGAAAAATATCCGTCTTCCTGTTCGGTTTCAAAAAGAGCGAAACCTTCGTGATGTTTTGTCGTCAGGACCGCATAGCGGCAGCCGGCTTTTTTTGCCAGCGCGGCCCAAGACTGCACGCAATTTTTTTTCGGTTTAAAAAGCGGCAGTGCCTCCGACATATAAGTCTCCGTATCGACCTTGGCGTAACGCTGAATCCACTCCGAGCCCATGGGAACGCCACGCCATTCGCCCGCCAGTCCCGAATAAAGTCCGTAATGGATGAACATTCCGAACTTGGCGTCGCGCCACCAGGCCATTTTTTCGTCCCGGCTCATCGAAGAGCGCGTTCCCGCGGCTTCCGGCGCCGTTCCCGCGAGATTTTCATCGGCGGCAAAAAGTTTCGTTCCCGCGGCAATGCACGCAAATGACAAAATGGAAAGAAGAAGGGGTAATTTTTTCATAAACAAAAAATATTTTGCCACCCGGCGGGAACGCCGGTTTTCAAGCCGCCGACTCTATTTGCTCCAGTCGAGCATCCGTTTGAGCGGAGCGTGAGCGGTCTGGCGCAAATTTTCATCGAGGATGATTTCCGGACTGAGATCGCGCAAGCAGTCGCGCAGGCGTTCCAAGGTATTCATCTTCATGAAACGGCATTCGTTGCAGGCGCAACGGGCTGTCGGTCCCGCGACAAAATGTTTGCCGGGAACTTGGGCGCGCAAGCGATGAATCATATTGGTTTCCGTGACAATGATAAAAGTGTCCGCCGGGGATTCTTTGCAGTAATTCACCATCTTTTCCGTCGAGCAGACCAGATCGGCGCAGGCGCGAACGCTTTCGACGCATTCGGGGTGAGCCAGAACGGGAGCTCCGGGATATTGGGCGCGCGCCTCTTCGATTTGCTCGACGCTAAACATCACATGCGCATAGCAGGAACCGGGCCAGAGTTTGATTTTGCGATGGGTTTGCGAAGCGACCCATGAACCCAGATTCTGATCGGGAACGAATAGGATTTCGCGATCTTCGGGAACCTGTTCGACGATGCGTTTGGCGTTCCCGCTCGTGCAGATCACGTCTGCCAGCGCTTTAACCGCCGCGCTGCAGTTTATGTAGGCGACCACGTAGAGATCGGGATTGGCGGCTTTGACCGCCGCCAATTCTTCCGCGTTGCAAGAGTCTGCGAGCGAGCAGCCCGCTTCGAGCACGGGCAAAAGGACTTTCTTGGCGGGATTGACAATCTTGGCGACTTCCGCCATAAAATGAACGCCGCAAAAGACGATGACATCCGCATTTTTTTCCGCTTCCGCCAAATAGGACAAACCCAACGAATCGCCCAAATAATCGGCGACGCGCTGGATTTCCGCACTCTGGTAATTGTGGGCGAGGATAACGGCGTTGCGCTCTTTTTTGAGGCGCAGGATTTCCTCCTGAAGCGGGGTCAGCGGCGGCAAAACGCCGTTGAAGGAATCAAAAACTTTCAGCTCCATTTATCCAAGCCATTCCGCCCGATTTTTGAAATCGGGGTCTTTTTTCCCGTAATCGGGATCGTTGAGGGATTCACGGATTTTTTGGGCGAGTGCCGGCACTTTTTCTTCCGTCACCTCTTCGTAAAGTTTGTTGTCAACCTGGACGACCGGTCCGGTCCCGCAACAAGCGATGCATTCGACAAAATCGACGGTCACGTTCCCGTCGGCTGTCGTGTGACCGCGCCGGACACCAAACTCTTTTTCAAACGCCTCCATTGTCTTGTAGCTGCCGCGAAGCGCACAAGGCAGGGTGCGGCAAATCTTGATGTGGCGTTTGCCGATCGGCTCCAGACGGAACATCGGATAGAATGTCACGACTTCATAAACGTTGATCGGCTCGATTTCCAACTTCGCCGCGATCCATTTCATGGCGGCTTCGCTGACATAGCCCAGATTTTCTTGCGCCAAGTGGATCAGAGGCAGGGTCGCGCTGCGCGCCTGGGGATATTTGGCGACAATGCTGTCCGCCTTTGCCAGGACTTCCGCCGACAAACCGGTCGCCGCCGCCAATTTTCCCATTTCTCCGTCTTCGAACACTTCGACGAGCTGCTCCGTAAACTTTTCCGCGGGAACGCCGCAAATCGGGCAAATCGCCGGAGCGGCATCGCCTTCGTGGACATAACCACATACAGAGCAAATAAAATTCTTTTTCATACTTCCGTTATTCTAATCACTCGTGCGCGTGCGGGCAATCTGTTTTTGCGGGAACGGGCATTCGGGACTAACGCGCCAAAAAATCGGCTACTCTGGAAAAATCTTCCGGCAAGGGCGATTCGGCAAAAAAATTCACGGGAACGCCCTGCCACGGGAACGAGATTGCCGTCTCCGCCGCGTGCAAAAAAAGTCGCGGTCTGACTCCCGCCGGCAATATCGGGGTGATCCCGTAATTTTCGTCGCCGACGATCGGCAATCGGTGTCCCGCGCATTGGACGCGCAGCTGGTGGGTTCGGCCGGTATGCGGCAAAAGTTTGACGAGGGCGGCTTTGGCGTTCCCGCCCATACGGCGGATTTCGCAAACGGCTTCCTGGGCGCCGCGCATTCCCCGACGGGGTGCGATAACGACGCGAAGAGGCTCGGAGGGTCGTGTTTTTTCGCGGATCAAATCATCGCGCCAAAACGCCTTTGTCGGGGCGTTCCCGACAACGACCGCATAGTAAATTTTTTTGACCTTGTCCGTCTCAAAGGCTTGGCGCGCGAGACGGGCGACCTGTTCGTTGGTGGAGCACAGGACGACGCCGCTGGTTGGTGAATCCAGACGGTTGAGCACATAGATTTTTTGCGTTCCCGCGCAACCGGGAACACGCACGAGATAGCATTCCTGCTTGAGGCTGTAATCGGCGACGAGCATGGCCCGTTTGGCGGCGGCCACGCCCGGCGCATTGGGATGCGTCATCGTTCCCGCCGGTTTTTCCAAGGCAAAGATTCCGCAGGGATGCTCGGCGAGCAAACGGACATTTTTGTTGAGCGGGAGCGGGATCATCGCTAATTGCAAATGCGTTCGACGGCGGCGTCAAAACTTTCCTTGTCTGACAAAATCTCAATCTCAAGCCGCAGGAAATAAAGCGGGAGCGGGAGCTCCAAGTCTCGCGCCAGACGCACCATGTCTTTTTCTGTAGTCACAACAAATTTTGCGTCCGCCTCGACTGCGGCAGAAAAAACGGCGTCGATATCCTTGCGGGTAAAATTGTAGTGGTCAAAAAAGCGTCGGTTGTAAACGATGCTGGCGCCGTATTGCATGACAAAGGCTTCAAATTTGTCCGGGGTTGCGATCCCGGAAAAAGTCGCGACGCGGGCGCCATTTAAGGTTTCGAGCGGCAGATTTTCCGTTCCGTCGCGTTCATAAACCGGGCACAGGCATTTTGGAGCATGGCGGCATTCGATGATTTCCGCCTTTGTGTTGTATTGGCGGATCAGTTTGTAGAGTTCCGGAGCCGGCTTGCCGTCTGATTTTGTCAAAAAAATAAAATCGCCGCGCCAAAGATGACTGACGGGTTCCCGCAAAATGCCGCGCGGGATCACGCAATGGTTGCCGAACGGATTTGTCTTATCGACCAGCAAAAGATTTAGGGATCCCTTAAGAGGGAGATATTGCAATCCGTCATCGAGGATGATGATGTCCGCGCCCAAGTTGCGAATCGCATACATGCCGGCATAGACGCGATCGCGATCCACGACAACGCGCACGCCGTATTTTACCAGATTTCGCGCCAGCATATACGGTTCGTCGCCGGCGACGCTCGACGGCAGCAAGACCTCGTTCCCGTCGGAGACAACGCGCGGGAGCGGGCGTGGAGCCTGCGTGACAAAACGCCACCATTTTTTGTAAAAAGGCTCTTTTTTAGATTTGTAGCCCCGAGAAAGGATCGCCACTTTTCTGCCGTGGGATGCCATCACGCGCGCCATTTTTTCAACGACGGGCGTTTTGCCGGTGCCCCCCATCGTCAAGTTGCCGACAACAATCACCCGGCAGCCGAGCGGCGTGTCGTGAAGAATGCGTTTTTCGTAAAGCCAAAAACGCAGTTTTACAATCGCCTTGAAGACGAAAGAAAAATAATACAGGACACGCGCCACCGCCTGCACCAATTTTCCCTCGGTGCGGGCGTCGTAAATCACGTCTTTGATAAAACGTGCAAAACGTTCAGCCGGCTTTTCCGTCATTTATTTTTTATCGCAACTGCAGCCGTCGCCCTTGTCGCACTTGCAGTCATGGTCGTCGCCGCAGCAGCAATCGTCGCCTTTGCCGCATTTGCAGTCGTGACCTCCATCTTGGTCGTGACAGCATCCGTCATCGCCGCCGTGGCAGCCGCAAGAGCAAGTCGGCTGATGCGGGCGTCCCTCCATCAGTTCGTGCTTGCCGGCATCGCGCACATCGACGATTTCGACATCGAAGAAAAGTTTGACGCCAGCCATCGGATGGTTGCCGTCGAGTTTTATCGTTCCCGCAGCCTCATCGACGGAAACGACCGTCAGCGCGATCGGCATCCCTTCCGGAGTTTGGGCGTAAAATTGCATTCCTGCGACAATGTCGCCCTTAAAATCGATATTTTGGCGCGGCATATCGACGACCAGGTCTTCGCGACGCAAGCCGTAGCCCTGCTCCGGTTCGACTTCAACGTGCTTTTGGGCTCCCGGCTCCAGCCCCAGCAATTCTTTTTCAAGTCCGGGAATAATATTATTGGCGCCGTGCAGATATTGCAGCGGCTCACCGCGATTGCCGGAACTGTCCAAGACCTTGCCGTCTTTGTCTTTCAAAGTGTAATGGAAAGAAACAACTTTTTTATCTTCGATTTTCATAATTTTTTTATCTTTTGGATTCCAATATTTTTAGATTATTCTAAATTTTCGTTCCCGCGGGCTCAACACAAATAAAAAACCATCCCGCCTTTTCAATCGGGATGGCGACTGACAGAGTCAGTACTTTATCTATGTTGGATTGGGAAATTTTGAACCTGACGACACATTGCATTTATCAAACGGCCGCACTTGTTCACATCTGCTACTATATGTTATTTTTTGTGATAAAGCAATATATTATTAATATATCTTGACATATTATTAAATATGTCCGGCGTCATGGAAACTGTAGTAGCCTTGGAAATTCGGCGGGATGTTTTCTCTGCCGACAATCACGTGATCGACAAAATTTATCTCGACGATTTTTGCCGCCTCCAACATTTTTTTTGTGATCTTCACATCTTCCCGCGACGGCGAAGAATCTCCCGAAGGATGGTTGTGCACCATCATAAACGAAACGGCGTTGGCGCGGACGGCGGCGCGCAAAAAATCCCGAGGGTGGAACTGCGAGCTGTTGGCGATCCCGCTTGTGATCTTGTCCGCGCGAATCAGGACATTGTTGGAGCCGAGCGAAACAATCCAGCATTCCTCATAGTCGAGATCGCGAAACTTGGATTTGAAATAGTCGAAAACTTTTTGGGGATTGTCAAAACGGATTTCCTTGTGGGACTCGATGCGATCTTCAAAGCGGCGGGAAAATTCCAACGATGTAGCCACGAGCACCGTTTGACGGTCGTTTAATCCGTAGTTTTTAAAATCTTCGACAGAAAAGCGGCTGAGATTGAAAATACTTTTTCCCGAACGCTCAAACAAAATATTCGCGAGGATAGCCGCGCTCTCCAATTTTTTTGTCTGCACCCCCTCCGACAAAATCGCCGCCAAAAGTTCCGTATCCGTAGCCATACGCGTGCCGCGTTTTAAAATCTGCTCTTGATATTTATTCATAATTTTTAAGATTATACAGGTTTTAAATTTTACTTTGCAATGACTGCTTTTGAGACTAAAATACTCTTATGGTTTCAAGACAAAGCACCTCTCTTGTCGCCGCGGGAGCGTTCCTTTCTCTCTTTTTTAGCGCTTGCTCCACCTATCCGGAACGCGCGGCGAAAATTCGCGACGCCTGCGGGAATCAGGATTACGCCACCGCCGTCGAACTCGCAAAACAAGAAGCGGAAAACGCCAATGAAAACGACCGGCTCCAATGGCAACTCGACTATGCCACAACCCTGTGGCTGCAACAGGATTTCAGAACCGCTTCCGGCGCTTGGGACGACGCTCTCAAAACTTTTGAATATTGGGATGAAAAAGCCGATACGCTCATCTCCAAAGAGATTTCCGCCGGGCTCAGCAATCTCTCAGCCCTGCCTTATCGCGGGCAGGACATTGACCGCATCATGTTGCACACCTATCGTGCGCTGACCTATTTGGAGCTCGGAGACATTGCAGCCGCGCGCCCTGCCCTCAACGCCGCCTACCGCGAACAGACGCTCGCCGTCGAACGCAATGCCAAGGAGATTGAAAAAGCCAAGGACGAGTCCCAAAAAGAAGAAGTCGATCAAAAAACGCTCGCCGAACAAAACGACAAAATCAATAAAAAATTGGAAGAAGAACAAAAAAACGATTTCCAGTTTGAACACTACGCCGACTACGTCAATCCCTTCACAACCTGGCTCTACGGCATCTATTTTCTCCATGCCGCCGCTGACAGCGGAGACATTGAACGTTCCCGCAACGCTCTCGAACGCGTCAATCAAATGGTTCCGGGCAATCCTGTTGTCAAAGCCGACCTGGATCTTATCGCCGGCGGACGGAAGCTCTCACAGCCGGTCACTTACATAATTTACGAATACGGCAAAATCGCCAATCTGCGCGAATGGCGTCTCGACTTGATCTTGCCCGATCCTATTACAGGATCGACAGCGCCCTTCGCCATCGCCTTGCCACGCATCAATTGTCCGAGACTCGATCCCAAGACCAGCCACGCGAACAACTACGAAATCCCCTACATGAAGGCGAACGACTGCGAAGCCGCGCTCGTCTGCGATATGAATCGCGTCCGCGTCACCGAGTTTCACAACAAATACCCGTCAATCGTCATGAGAACGCTTACGACGGCCATCATCAAAACAACATCAGCAATCGCCGTCAATACGGCAGCCCGCAAAAGCAACAGCCTGGCATTCCAAGTCTTTTCCCTCATCGGGACATCCGTCTATACTCTCGGGAGCGCCGGCGCCGATCTGCGCGTCTGGCAAACGCTCCCGCGCTCTTTTTCCATCGCAAGAATCCCCACGCCCGAAAACAAAAAAATCACCGTCAGCGTTGCCGGGCGGGAGCTTGAAATCGACGTTCCCGACGCCAAAGTTTCCGTCATCTACGTCAATGCCGAATCCTATATGAGGGCGCCGAGAGCCAGCGCATTCGTGCTCAAGAAATAAGATCGTGACGAAAGCACCTTCCCGAAAAATCCCGTTCCCGAAAGGGGACGGTTTTTTTAATCCGGTTCTTCTATCGGTTCCGGATCATCGACTCCGGCTTCATCCGAAGTCTCGCCTTCGTCCACACGGGCGCAAAATGTTTCCGTCGCGGGAACGACATTTGTAAAATCGACCGAAAGCTTTTCTTTTAAAAACGCCCGAATCTCGGCGGGAACGGTTTTTAGAGCCTCCTCCAAGGTCGGCAAAATTTCAGCGGGAACGGCAACCGTTGCCTCGGGAACGCTTCCCGTCGGCGGCATTTTCAAAAAAGCCTCCGGGATCGCCACTTGGGTTTTCGTGCGGGAAAATGCGGCGGGAACGATCGGGGTCGTCGTTTTTTCTTCCGCTTCGCGCGCTGTTTTATAGCGTGCGAAAGCGTCTTTAAACTTCATCAAAAGCGGCAGAGACTTTGAGGTCCCGCCGTCTTTACCGCTCAATTTTTTTTTTGCCCCGATGTCTATGGCATCGGCGGCGAGCGTTGAAATATCCTTGATTAAACTGTCGATGGCGCGGGAACGGCTTTGTTCGACCGCTTTCAAGAGACAGACTTCAAAATTGGCTCGCTCGGAAAGTCCCAGGCGCACGCCGCCCTCTCCGCGCTGCAAGGCGTCGAGCATTCTCAAAAGTTGTTCTGTGCGCATCGCCTGTCCCAAGAGAGTCGAGACTCCGCCGTTGCGAATCGAATCAAGCAATGCCTCCCGAATCCGAATTTGCGTATGGCGCAAAACGCGCAAAAGGTCGCGTCCCTCCGTCACAAAAGTGTCCGCAAGCTTGACGACGGTCGCATAATCCGCAGCCGCCATCGCCGACGCCAAGCCTTCAATCTGCTCTTTGGACGCCAGACCGTAAATGTCGAGGACATCGCTTTCTGAAATTTTTTTGCCGCAAAACGAAATCACCTGATCGAGAATCGACTGCGAATCGCGCATCCCGCCGTTTGCCAGACGCGCAATGGCGAACAGCGCCTCACGGCTTGCCTCAACCGAATCCGTCGCCGTGATTTCTTGCAGACGCTTGACGATTTTTTCTTCAGGAATCGGCTGGAACTCGAAACGCTGGCAACGCGAAGTGATTGTCTCCAAAACTTTGTCGGCCTCTGTCGTCGCAAAAATAAATTTCACATGTGCCGGCGGCTCTTCAATAACCTTCAAAAGTGCGTTAAAAGCGTCTTTTGAAAGCTGATGCACCTCGTCGATAATATAAATTTTAAAACGGCATTGCGCCGGAGCGAAAAAACATTCTTCACGAATTTTTTTGGCATCTTCGATCGAACGGTTCGTCGCCGCGTCAATTTCGATCACATCCAAACAGGAACCTGCGGTAATCGCCTGGCAGATGGGATCATCCTTTGCGGGAGCGACGCTCGGACCGCCGGTGCAGTTGAGCGCTTTTGCAAAAATGCGCGCCGTCGTCGTCTTGCCCGTGCCGCGCGGTCCGACAAAGAGATAGGCGTGTCCGATCCGTCCCGTTTCGATGGCGTTTTTCAACGTTTTTACGATATGCTCCTGCCCAACAATTTCATCAAACTGTTGGGGGCGCCAACGGCGTGCAATCACCTGAAAAGCTCCTGCCATAATTTAAAATCGTAAGGGTAGAAAGTGGCGGAGAGAGAGGGATTCGAACCCCCGGAAGCTTGCGCCTCAATGGTTTTCAAGACCACCGCAATCGACCACTCTGCCATCTCTCCGTGCGTAAACTCCATTAAAACATCTCACCCGCGCAAATGCAAGACGTTTTCACGGTCACTTCGTGTTTTGCCGGCGTTTATGCGCGGCGCTCACGACGACATAACGCTCAGCCCAGTCGCGAATGCCCGACTGCGCTTCCTGCGACAAATTTTTCTTTATTGTCGCGGGGATGCCTGCAACCATCGTCCCCGCAGGAACGACCATTCGGGGCGGCACTACCGTTCCCGCGGCGACAATACAGCGATCGCCGATTACCGCTCCGTCGAGCACCGTAGCGCCCATGCCGATAAGGCATTCGTTGCCGATCGTGCAGGCGTGCAACGTCACCGAATGCCCGACTGTCACATAATCGCCGACAATGGTCGGAAGATTTTCCGCCACATGGATGCAAACACCGTCCTGAATGCTCGTTCCCGCACCAATTTTGATTTCATCAATATCCGCCCGCAAAACGGCATTGGGCCAAATATTCGTTCCCGCGCCGAGCGTCACGGCTCCGATCAAAACAGCCGTCTCCGCAAGATAGGCATCCGCGGGAACGACAGGCTCTCGCGAAAGAAATTTTTCAAGGCAGGATTCCAGCGATTTTTTCTCAGGCTCTGTCATAAATTTAGCGTTGGTGGATTTTAAGCGAAAATTCCGGCGCGACGGTAATAAAATATTCGATCAGTCTCGCGGCGAGCTCTTCGTGAGGTTCAAAATCCGTCGTCTTGGAAAATGCATAAATCTCAATCGGCAATCCCCAGACGTCCGAATCGAGTTGTCGCACGATCACGGACAAATCGTTCCTGATGCCCGGATGATTTTTGAGATAGTTTTTGCAAAACGCTCTAAACAATGCGAGATTTGTCGTCTGCGGGATCTCGTAAAAGGATGTCTCGATTTGCGGGAACGCGGACTTGAGCTTTGCGATCTCCTCCTCTGTCGCGATATGGATCGTGCGCAAATCGACGCGAAACGCTCGCTTGATCCGGCGCGCTTTGGCGTCGGTCATGCCGCGCCAGTTGCGAATGCTCGTCGAAACAAGCGTGTAGGACGGCACACAGGCGACGGTGTTGTCCCAATTGATGATCTTGACCGTCGTCAAAGTAATATCGTTGACGACGCCGTCCACCGCCTGCCCCGGAATTTCGATCCAATCGTCTTTGCGAACAAGATCATTGATCATAATGGTCAATCCCGCCGTCAGCCCCAAAAGCGAATCCTTGAAGACAATCAGCAAAACCGCCATCGCTGCCCCCAGTCCCGAAAGGATATAAAGAGGAGACGTTCCTGTGAAAATGGCGAGAAGGCACAACGCCGCTCCCGCGACGACAATGTATTTCACCGCCTGGACAAAACCTTTTAACGGGAGCGAGCGGACGCGCGTTTTGGAAATATAAATAATCCAAGCGTCCAAAAACGCACAGAGCGCGTAAGCCAGCGCGACAACAAAATAAGCGTTCCCGAAAAGCTCCGTCAAATGCTCAACCGTTTTTTCTCCGACAAACAAAACCGAAAGATAGTTGTAAAGCAAAAGTGCCACGACAATTTGCGCGAGGGAACGGAAAACTTTAGCGCCGACCAAAAAATCATCGATCCGATTTTTAGTCTTCCCCGCCCATTTTTTCACCTTGCCCTCCATCAGATTGGCAAACAAAATCGAAATCGACCAGAGTCCCAAAATAATTGCCAGAACCGCGATGAGCGAAACTGCAATTGTCAGCGGCTGCGACCAGCCGGCGTCTATCATCATCTGTGTTATCATAAAGCTATCGTTTTATCGTTTCCGTCAACGTTCCCGTCAGCGCCGTCACCGTCACCGACTCGATTTTAACCTTGACCAATGCGCCGATCAAAGAATCGTCGCCTTCAAAAATCACGCGGCGGTCGCCGTTATTGCGTCCCTGATACATCCGCTCGCCGCGCTTGGCGCGACCCTCGACCAAAACTTCTTGAACAGAGCCGATCAAGGCGCGATTGCGGGCGATCGAATAGCCTTCCAAAATCGCCAAAAGCTCTTTGTCCCGACGATCTTTTTCCGCCTCGGGAACAGGATCGCCCAAGATCTCCGCGGGAGCGCCCTTGCGAACGCTATAGCGAAAAATATAGGCCATATCAAAGCGCGCTTCGTGAAAAAGCGATTTTGTCAGCTCAAAATCCTCTTCCGTCTCTCCCGGGAAACCGACGATGACATCGGTGGAAAAAAACATATCCGGCCGGGCGGCGCGCAAATCGTTGATCAGCTGCATATAGCGTTCCCGCGTATATGGACGGCGCATCGCCTTCAAAATCATGTTTGAGCCGCTCTGCGCGGGGAAATGGATATAACTGCAAAGCTTAGGCAAATAGCGATATGCGTTTACGAGGTCTTCGCGAAATCCGGAGGGATGCGGCGAAGTGAAACGGATCCGCCACAGCCCCTCGATTGCGCTAAGCCGTTCGAGCAGCTGCACAAACGGCGTTTTGCCGTCCACTGTCGGGAACTCTCTCAGTCCGTAGCGATTGACGATCTGCCCGAGCAACATCACCTCGCGCGTGCCGTGATTTTTGACCAGATCCTCGACTTCCCCAACAATATCGTCAATCGGCCTCGCACGTTCCCGCCCGCGCGTTTTGGGGACGATACAATAGGAACAGCGCATATCGCAACCTTGCATAATCGAAACGAACGCACTGATTTTTCTCCCGGGAACGTGATCTTTAATCGCATTTTGAGAACCCGCCTCCTCGTCGAGCGCGACGAGCGTGTGCGGTTCGGGGCCCAGGCCGCGTTGTGTCGCCACCAACTGTTCGAGCATTTCGGGAACGCGATGAAATTTTTGAGTCCCCACCAAGAGGTCCAAGTCCGGCAAACGGTCGAGCAAGTCCCGACCGCGATTTTGGGCCATGCAGCCCATAATCCCGACAATCCGCCGTCCGCCTTGCGGGAACGCCGCCGGCGGCAAGATGCTGCCGTCGCGGGAACGCCGCGGCAAAAGTCGCATTGTCTTGCCGATTGCCTTTTGCTCCGCCTGTTCCCGGACCGAACAGGTGTTTATCAAAATAATGTCCGCGTCAAATTCGTCATCGACAATCGTATAGCCGCGGGAACGCAACATTTCAGCGACTGCCTCACTGTCGCGCTCGTTCATCTGGCAACCGTATGTTTTGATATAAACTCTATTCATTTTTCACTTTTTTTGCAGCGGTCAATTTTCCAAACGCAACTGCGGTTTGATTTTTGCAAGCACAATTTCGCCGACAAGATTTAACAAAACCAAAATCAGCGCATAAAACATAACCGTTCCCACGATAAGGGTAAAATCGCGATTAAACGCCGCCTTTACAAAAAACTGCCCCAAACCGGGGATGTTGAACATACTCTCCACCACAAACGACCCGCTGATCAGCCCCGCCGCCGTCGGTGCAATATAACTCACAATCGGGATCAACGCGTTGCGCAAACCGTGCACAAAATAAATCCGCCACGGCGAAAGCCCCTTCGCTCTGGCTGTTTTCATAAAATCCGCCGTTCGCACTTCGAGCATGCTCCCGCGCATCAGACGCGCCACCGGCGCCGCATAGACAATTCCCAAAGTCAAACACGGCAAAACGGCATCCGCGGGAACGCTCCAGCCCGAAGCGTTAAACCAGCCCAACATGTTTGAAAAAACGAGCACCAGCAAGGGACCGATCACAAAAGTCGGCAGACAGATCCCCAATGTCGCCAAGCCCGTCGGCACCCGGTCGAGCCACGAGCCCGGCTTGACGGACGCCACACAGCCCAGCGGGATACCGAGCGCCAACGCGATCAAAAGCGCACCGCCGCCCAATGCCAGAGAAACGGGAACGCGATTGGCGATCAGCTCGCTCACTTCCCATCCGTGATATTTGTAAGACGGTCCCAAATCCCCGCGCAAAAGATTGCCCAAAAAACGAAAATACTGTTGCGAAAGCGGCTGGTCCAAACCGTAATGCGCATTCATCTGCGCCTGAACGGCGGGCGGAAGCGGACGCTCTTCGTCAAAGGGACCGCCCGGGGCAAAGCGCGCCAAAAAAAATGTTGCCGTCGCGACAATCAACAAAACGGGAACGGCTTCCAGCAAACGCTTAACGACAAAACGAAACATCGCTAACCCGACGGCAAAACTTTCTTTTCCTTAAAAACAGCGTTCTTATTTGCCCTTTTTTTTGCGGGCTTCACGCTCTTTTTCCTGTTGCTGGCGCAATTCCTCAATCGAAAGCGTATGAGTGCTGCGGCTGTTGTTGCGATTGATCACCTCGATTTCCTCATCGCTGTAACCGCTCGAAACAAGGCGCTTAGTGCGTTCCTGCTCAATCTCTTCAATGTCGCGGTCTGCACGGTTGTCGTCATAATCATAATTTGACGCCTTATAAAGCATGTAGTATGTACAGGCGCTATTGGGCAAAACAGCACAAAAAAGCGCTCCCGCGACAAAAAAATTCTTCAGAGGATACATATCGTCATACTAAAGCAAATTCTCGCGTTTCTCAACGACATTCACTCCACGGGAACGCAAAAAAGCGCACCCGACTCCGAACTTATGACGAGGGTCTTCTCGTCAACAAAAGCGACCCCCTCCGTCTGCCAGTCCAAAATCGGACTCGTCGTTTTGTAAAAATGCGGATTGTTAAAAAACCGTTCCCGCGGCTCCGTTTTTGTGTTGTCCACATCAAAAATCCAGAGTCCGTGATAAAGCAGGACCGCCAATTTTTTTTGAGACGGGGAAAGCGCCGCGTCCGTCACCATCCCTCCGGCGTCAAAACGCAACAGCGGTTGCGCCGCCTGATAAGCCTCCGTATCGGTGCGCACCCGCCACAAAACCGTTTGGGTGTCCGCCCAATGTTTTGTAAAAAAATAAATAAAATTTCCGTCCGCGGCAAAACAGGATTCGCAATCATAATTCTTGTTGTTGGCGGGAACGAAATTGTCCTGCGAAGGATAATAAAATGAAATTTTTCTCGCCTCCTCCGTAAACGGCGGATTTTGGACATTTTTGGGTTCCGGGACGATATAAAAAACCAAATTTTTCCGGTTGGAACGGTTGTTCCCCACATCGCCGATTATCAAGTTCCCTTGAGTGTCGCGACTGATGCACTCCCAATCGATATTGCGCCGGTGCGTGACTTTGACGCCGTTCCCGTAAACTTTTCCGTCGAGATCGATTGCAAAAATCTTAGGCTCGTTCCCGGAATCGTTAATCGTCCAAAAAAGTCGCGTTCCCGCCGAACACGGCGCCAGTCCCGAATTTTCACAAACGGGATTTTTCGAATGACGTGCGACGGGAACGAGTTTCAACTCGCCTTTTTTTACCGTCTCAAAAATCGTCAACGGAGGCAGATCGCAGCGTTCCCGATGATTTGCCGGGCGCGTCGCCGTTCCCGCAAAAACGGAAAGAGCCGTTCCCGCAAAAAGCCAAAAACAGAGAATGGCTGTTTTCACAATTTTATTTTTCAACAAAAATCCGTTCCTCGGACAGATACCATCGCGGGAACGGATTTTTTTCAAATCATTTGTTTTTATTTGGCATAAACCAATTTGCCGTCAACATAGGTGTGCGTCACCAGGAAATCGTCGCCGAGCAAGACAAAGTCCGCAGTAAAGCCCGGGGCGATTTTGCCGAGATCGGTGTAGCCGAGGGATTGCGCCTGGTTCCAGGAAGTCGCCTTGACGATTTCCGAGAGCGGCAAGCCTGTGATCTTGCGAATATTGCGGATGCCGAGAGAATAGTTGAGCGTCGAGCCTGCGAGATTGCCGCTCATCAGACGCGCTTCGCCGTTTTTGACCATAATCGGCAAACCGCCCAAGGAAGACGGTCCGTCCGGAAGTCCCGAACACGCGAGCGAATCGGTGATCATCATAATGCGCTCCGGCGTCAGCACTTTGAAAGCGAGCGCGAGCATATTGGGACAGAGATGCACCGTGTCACAGATCACTTCCACTTTGACTGTCGAATCAAGCAGACCGGAACCGACCAAACCGATCTCACGATGGTGCAAGGGCGACATCTGATTGCAAAAATGTGTCAAATGCGCCAGACCTGCAGCCTTTGCCGCCTTGAACTGCGCGTTTGTTGCCGCGCTGTGTCCGGCGGAACAGCGAACGCCGAGTGCCGATGCCTTTGCGATAAAATCGACAGCGCCCTCGAGCTCAATCGCCATTGTGATGATTTTTACGGGCGCAATTTTATTGAGGTGTTCGACGATTTCATAATCGGGATTCTTCAAAAATTCCGGATTTTGCGCGCCCGCCATTTTGGGATTGACGAAGGGGCCTTCCAAGTGGACGCCCGGGATTTTAATACCGTGCGGCTGCTTGTTGTATTCCGCGACCGCATACATTACTTTTTCGAGCGTGTCATAGCCGAGGGTGAGAGTTGTCGCGATATAGGAAGTGACACCTTCCCGCGCTTTGCATTCCGCGATTTTTTTGAGCGCGTCAACCGTGCCGTCGCAAGTATCCGCGCCGCCTGCACCATGAGAGTGGACGTCGATAAAGCCGGGCATCATCATTTTGCCGCCGGCGTCGATCGTTTCGTCCGCTGCCGGCAATTCGGCGCCGGTATCGTAAACTTGAACGAATTTGCCGTCTTCAACAAGGGCGGCGCCATTCTCAATATCAATTCCGGGGGAAATGATATGCGCATTCTTAATAAGTGTTTTCATAAGGGTAAGCAATTGTTATTAACATAAAAAATTATAATGTCCGTCACAAAAATAGACAATAAAAAAGCCCCGCGTTCCCGCGAGGCTTTTTGGAGACAAGGACAAATTAGACGTTCCAAAGATTGTCGGGATATTCTCCCTTGGCGATCAGGGCGTTGATGTTGGCTTGAACGACAGGTTTGTCTTCCTTGTAGGTGACGCCGAACCATGCGGAGTCTGTCCGCAAGACATTCACGGTCGCATTGCCTTCGTTAATCAACTGTCCGATTGTCATCGGGATAAAGCATTCCGATTTGAGCTCGGTGCCGCGTTCCTTCAAAAATTCCAAGAAAATGCGGTCGAGATGATCGAAGAGCTTGGGTGTGCAACCCCACATGTTCATCGAAACCGGAGTGTCGCCCGGGATATCGGTCGTCGTGCCGTCTTCATTCGTGTTGCGACCGTTGTCGCCGACTTTGGCGATCTTGGTCAGCTCGGCGATCTCGACGAGATGATTGCTCGCATCGGTCTTGCAAACGCCGCGCGCGACGGTGCCGTGTTCCGAAAGCGTGTTCTTCATCAAAAATCCGACCATCGCGAAATCCGAACTCGCCGGATCGAGATCCTTGAGGTAGTTTGCGACCACCTCATAAGAATTGCGACCGTAAAAGTCGTCGGCATTGATAATGGCAAAATTTTCCTTCACGACACCCTTGGCGCACAAAATCGCGTGCGTCGTTCCCCAAGGTTTTTCACGTCCTTCGGGAACGCTGAATCCGGCAGGAAGCTTGTCGAGCGACTGGAAAGCATAATCGACGGGAACGGGAAGCTTCTTCTTGGCGATCATTTCCTTGAAAGCCTGTTCAAAATCGGGGCGGATAATGAACACGACTTTGCCGAAGCCGGCGCGAACTGCGTCAAACACGGAATAATCGAGGATTGTTTCTCCTGAAGGGCCCATCGGGTCCATTTGTTTGAGGCCGCCATAACGGCTGCCCATACCTGCTGCCAAAACAAGAAGTGTAGGTTTCATGGTTTTTAGGGGTTAATTGTTATTTTTTGAATAAAAAAACTACGCGATTGTCGCAATATCCGGCTCGTAGGCGACTTCAATGGTCAGCGACTTCCCGGGAACGAGCGTCAGCGGCTCGGAACGCAAATATTCCTGATAATAATAAATTTTTCCGATGCGCGTGCGATCCGCTTCCTGCGAGACATCGACATAAGGTTGCCACTGTCCCGCAAAATCGTCTTTCAAAACCTGGCAGCCGACATTTTTTTCACCCAGGCGGAACGCGTTCCCGCAATGCAGGGAGCTGTGGTAGAGCGCCGTCACATTGACCATGCGCATCTTGCTTAAAACACTGCGAACCTTAGGCATCAAAGTCCAACGGCCGATAATTTTGTTGCCGGAAAATTCCCACTCCACGCGCATTGAGGCGACAGAGGGAACGATTTTTTCATCGACCGTAATCAAATCCGGCTGTTCGAACGAAAGGACGAACGAGCCCGGGCGCGCGCCCATTCTCGGTTTGATGTTTTTGGCATAGTAGGAAGGCGTGAATGTCTTATCGTCGATAACAAATTCGGGAATAAACGCCGGAAGATATTTGTTGACGGGAACATCAAAGACACCCGGCATATGCGGGAACGCCAATGAGTCACAGGTGCCGCGACCGTTGTTGGAAACAATCGGAATTTGCACATACAAATTGCTCGCGGGATTGCGATAGATAATCAAGCCCTGCTCCTTGCTGCCGCGTTTGTCAAAAACCAAGAGCTTGTAAGCGGATTTTTCAAACAGTTTTGTCTTGGCGTCCGCGAGCGAGCCCCCGACTGTTTTCGCCAGACGGGACCATTGGCAGAGATAGCGCGCCGCATCAAAATTCGCCATACGGGTCGAATGGTTGGGATCCGTATCGCGCTCACCGTCACGAATGACGATCTCTCCGCGTTCCGCATTAAAATATGTTTCGTAAAAATACTGATAAAGCTTCATCAAAATGCCCTTATACAACGGCATTTGTTCCGCAGCGATCCAGCCGTCGCGCATCGATTGCAGGATAAAACTGATCATATGCATTTGCCCATAGACACCGATGTTGGCGCCATAGGCGAAACCGACGCCGTCCTCTCTGACGATCTCCGGGATCAGCTTCAAATAACGGTCTGCCGGAGTGCGCAGCGAGGGGAGTTTGCGTTCCCGCAAATGGACGTTCGCGTGCAATTGCAGGCATTGGCGGATAAAAACATATTGCAAAAGGCCGTAAATGTCGAACACGCCGCCGAGCGCAGCGGGATTTTCCTCTGTCTTCGGACAAGAATCGCAATAGCCGCCACTCGAATTTTTTGAAATCCGCTCGATAAAACGGTCGATCAAAGCCGGCGTTTCGTCTTTTTTGGAAAGCCCCAGCGAAAAACGCGTTACGCTTTTGCCGATATTGAACGCCTGTTGGAAATCGGAATAATCGCTGCGCGTCAAAAGTTTCAAATCAATCGTTTTGCGCGTTTCCTCCGGGATCAACGCATAGGCGCGATTGCGATCTTTGGACGGACCGAAAGACAAAAGTCCCAGCGCGGCATAAGCCAAAGCGCTTTCCTTGGCGTTCGCCACCTGCATCTGAGCGTTAACACAGGCCGCTTCAAGTTTTACAATATCGACATTGTCAATTTTTTCCTGTTGTGTCGCCCGATAAAACTCGCCCAAAGCGAAGGCGGCATGTCCGCTTTCATTTTCAAGCACCGCCTCCCCTTCCGCCGGAGAGACACTGCCATCCTCGTTTATCGCAGCAATATTACGGCTCAAAATCGCACGAGCCATATCCATACACATCTCTGAAAAATTAATCATGCTTCTTTAATAATTTGCTTCTTAAAATGATACGCGTTCCCGCAAAAACGGTCAAGCGTATTGACCTTGAAAATTCACAAGCCTTCCAATTATTTTATCGGGAACATCGTCTGTGTCTCTTGTCCCAAAACCAATGTGTTCGGCATTTTCCCGTCCCATTTTTCAATCGCCTCAAGCAAAACGATATCCTTGTTCGCCTTGAGCGCTTCGCTCTTGACCTTCAACGCTTCCGCTTCGCCGTTGGCGCGCGCGACCTTTTGCTCCGCCTCCGTTTTCGCCCGCTCCAAATCATAACGGGCTTTCAAACTCTCCTGATGGGCGATCTGCTTGCGTTCAATCGCGCGCTCATATTCATCCGAAAAATCAATGTTCACAAACGAAATGTCCTCAACGACCACGATCCCGTTCAGACGCTCTTGAGAGAGAGCGACCACCATTTTCCTTATCGATTCGCGACTGTCCAAAATCTCCTCCGCCTTGTAATCGGCGATTTTTTGTTTTAACGTGTCACTGATGCGCGGCAGAACCTGCGAAAAATAATTTTCGCCGATCGTCTCAAAAACGCGGCTCGCATCGGAAAACTGCAGGCGGAACAAAATATTCAGCTGCGTCTCCACCTGTTGCAAATCTTTTGAGAAACAAAGCGTTTTGTAACTGTAAGACTGCGTGCGGCAGTTCATTTTGTGGATCTGATCTACGGGATTTTTGAAATGAATCCCGGCATCCAAGGTCTCGCCTGTCACACGTCCGAAGCGCGTCGCCACGCCGATCGATCCCGTCGGCACGCATGTGACCGAATTCACAGAGAGCACAATCGCCAGCAGGATCAAAACCAAGAGGCTGATTTTAAGAGCCAGTCGCTTTTGCAAAAAATTAATAATGGAACTTTCAATATTGCTTTTCATATTTTTTTTCATTTTTCTTATTATTGGTATAAAACTATTTTTTGAGCAAATTCTCCAAGTTTTCGCCTGTCGCCCGCCGAAGGGCGCGAACCGCCAGACAAAGGGCCAAGATCATAAAGAACATACAGGGAATTACAATTACCGGCCACGACAAAGCCAGCATTTTCCCCAGTTCCACGTTAAATTGCTCCAAATCTTGCGCCGGATCCGTCACGACGATCCAACGCGCCAGGCAAAAATTCAAAACCGCCGACAAGGCGAATGCCGCCACTGTCAAATACGAGGCTCGCTTCAAATCCGCCGAAAGCCGTTCCCGCGTTCCTCGTTCCCGACAAAGCGCCTCGATTTTTTCGATATGGAAAACTTGTCCGTTCAACAAAAAGCGTTCCGACGGGAACAAGGTGAAAAAAACGGCTATCAGCGCGGGAACGCAGGCCTCTTTGACGGCGACCCAAATCGGCGCCAGTTGAAAAAGTCCGACTCCTCCCGTCAAAAGCGTTCCCGAAAATCCCAGGACAGAAATCCAATTTGTCGTGCGACGACGCCAAAGATCGTAAAAGAAATAAGCGAACGGGAACGCCAACGACAAAAGAAGAATCTGCCAGGCCTCAAGCGCCGGCAGCCAGTCTTTCCCTTTTGACAGCAACAGCGCGGGAACGACAATATTCGCCCCGACTGATAATAAAAGATTTTCTTGTTTTTGAACTGCCATCACGACTTCCTTTTTTTCCGGGGCGGCGGCAAGCCTTCGAGCGTTTCCCTGATCAGGGTCGCCCGCTGTTCCAAACGCTGATCGGGGGCTGCAGACGGGAACGCGCTATCGCAAAGATTGGGCGGCAGCAAGTCCAATTCCGTCTTCAAATCCTCCGGGAAATACCCGAGCCCGACGCCCAAAAGCAGCAAGGCCACGACATTCATCGCCTGCCCGTATGAAAACATGGAGCAAAAACGCGCTTGCGCGTAACAGTCCTGGATCTTAAAAAACAAACGCTCGTCATCCGCCAATTTTTCACGGGAACGCTCCTCCTGTCTGACGAGTTCCCCACACAATTCCGAAAATTTTCGAATCAACTCTTTAGGCGTTGTCCCCAACATTCTCGAAGTCTCAAGCGTAAAATAAGCGCCGGTCGAATCTGAATCTTTGAGACGATAGCCGCGAACACGCACACCGACAGCATTGCAGGCGTCAACAACCTGTCCCATCCGTTCCTCGATCAAAAGCGCAGGCAAGTGCAAAAGCGCCTGCAAAGAAACCGCGTTCCCGACCATTTCGGGCGAACTTGTCAAATATCCCAAATCCGCCGTTTGGGCAAAATTCACAGTCTCCTCAATCTCAGAAACCAACCCGGACAGTTTTTCATAACGCGCCAGCCAGTCTTTTTCAGCATTGTCGTTCCCGCAGATGACAAATTGAAAATTGTCGCGGGCGTTGACATAGATCGCCGTATCCGGATTCCGGCGCGGCTCGATAACGACATCGGGGCTCCCCTTATCGTCAAAAAGGTGCAAATCCGCAAGCCTCACATAATCGTTCGGCGACAATTTTTCGTGATCGACAAAAATCCAGTTTTTTAACGGATCGCAGGACTCCAATATTTTTTTCAAGTCCTCGCCCATATTTTGTCGGGGAATTTTGTTGTCTTCCCTAAACGGGAAGCCCTCAACATCGCGGGTGATCAAAATCTGGCTCGCGACAAACGGCGCCTCGCGCAAACGGCAAAACCTGCCTTCCGCCGTTTTAAGCAACGATTTGAAACTTGTCAGGGACTTATCGCTTCGCATGACCTTTTCCCCTCGGCGATTTCGGCGTTCCCGCCGGTTTTTTCGTTCCCGTCAGATTGCCGATAATTTCGCGCAGACGGATTGCCTCGTCGTAATCTTCAGCCGCCAACGCCTTATCGTAAAGCGTCTTGAATTCTTTGAGCGACTGCTTGTTTTTTGGGATTGCGGCGACGAGATGCAAATGTCGGGTCGTTCCGTGAATTGACAGCAAATCCTCTTCAATTTTTTTTGCAAACGCCTGATAACATTGCGGGCAGCCCAAACGATTTGTTTTCAAATACTCGGCAAGCGTTGTCCCGCAAATCGGGCAGCTTTCCTCATCCGAGCGACCGGCAGACACCGTCACTTCACCCGGAGCGACATCGGGAGCACCAAAAACCTCCGGCAGCTGCTGGCGATCCTGCTCCGAAAAAATCTTGCGCAACAAATCGTCCATCCCGATAGAATTCATCTTTTTGAAATAACAAACGCGACAAAGATAAATTTTTTGGGAAACTCCGTTGACGGTTTCCATCAAAACGACATCTGCGGGAGCTCCGCATTCCTGGCAACGTTCATTCATCTTTTAAGATTTCTCCCGATATTGTTCCCGCGCTACAAACGGCAATCGACAAGCCGTCCGGCCACGGCTGCGGCAGCCACCATCGTCGGCGACATCAAAACGGTCCGTCCGGTCGGAGAGCCCTGTCTGCCCTTGAAATTGCGATTTGACGACGATGCACAAATCTGATCCCCTTCGAGTTTGTCGGGATTCATCGCCAAGCACATCGAACAACCCGCCAGACGCCATTCGAATCCCGCGTCGATAAAGATCTTGTCGATCCCGCGTTCAATGCATTGGCGGGCGACGACTTGAGAACCCGGAGCGGCAATCGCTTTGACGCCCGGAGCGACATGACGGCCTTTCAAATAGCTTGCAGCCGCTTCAAAATCCGAAAGTCTGCCGTTGGTGCAAGAACCGATAAACGCGACATCTATCGCCGTTCCCGCAATCGGCGTTCCCGCGGGGAAACGCGTATAGGCATAAGCTTCCCTCGCAATCGCCGCCTCTTCGTCCGTCATCGTCTCCGGGAGCGGGAACGTTCCCGTAATCGGCGCGTTTTGCGCCGGCGTAATCCCCCAAGTCACCGTCGGCGCAATCGTCGCCGCATCAACATTGACAATGTCGTCATAAACGCAGTCGGGATCGCTCGCGTAAGAACGCCAACGCGCGACAGCCGCTTCCCATTTGTCCGCCGACGGCGCATAGGGACGGCCTTTGAGATAGGCAAAAGTCGTTTCGTCCGGATTGACATAACCGACGCGCGCACCGCCCTCAATCGCCATATTGCAAACCGTCATGCGCTCTTCCATCGAAAAGCGGTCAAAAACCTCGCCGCCGTATTCGTAAGCGAAACCGATACCGCCGGCAACACCCAGCAGGCGGATCAAATGCAAAGCGACATCCTTTGCCGTCACTCCCGTTCCCAAACGACCGTTAACATTGATCCGGCGAACTTTCAACGGGCTGAAGCCGAGCGTCTGCGTCGCCAAAACATCGCGAACCTGCGTCGTGCCGATCCCAAACGACACCGCGCCGAAAGCACCGTGTGTCGCCGTATGCGAATCGCCGCAACAAATCGTCTGTCCGGGCTGCGTAATGCCCTGCTCCGGTCCCACCACGTGAACAATCCCCTGACAACCGCTGCGCGTGTCAAAAAATTTAATCCCATTTTCCTGACAATTTTTTCGCAACTCGCTCAACATCGCCTGCGCGACTTCATCTTTGAAAGGTTCGACCGTCGATGTCGTCGGGATCACATGGTCCACGTTCGCAAAAGTCCGCTCCGGATGGGCGACCTTCAATCCCAAATCACGCAACATGCCGAACGCTTGCGGCGATGTCACTTCATGAATATAGTGCGTTTCAATAAAAAGCTGCGTCCGACCGCTCGGCAAAACTGTCACCGTATGCGCGTCCCAGACTTTTTGAAATAATGTTTTACCCATACCCAACCATTATAAATTGGCGGGCAAAAATTGACAAACGCAAAGCGTTCCCGAAAAGCGGACGTTCCCGAAAAAAACTAATTGCCCGCCCAACGCTTTTTCGCCATCGACGTCACCGCCAAAAAAGCTCCCAAAGCCACAAGACCGCCCGCAATATATCCGAAATAAACGTAGGAAATACCCAAGCCGCCCGCAATCGGTTCCGCCAACAAAAAATACGAGATGCAGACCCAGGTCATAAAAACGGCTGGAAGACTCGCCACCCAATGCGGCTTGCCCAAGGAAATCAAAAACGATGTCGCCGCCCACAAAGTCACACTGGCGATCACCTGGTTGGCAATGCCCAAATAACGCCAGACAAGCTCAAAATCACCCGCGCACGCCAAAGCCGTAAAAACGACAATCGGCAGCGAAATCACAAGACGCATCCAAAAACTGCCTTGCGGGATCTTAAAAGTGTCCGCAATCGTCAGACGCACCGCCCGCAAAGCTGTGTCCGCCGAAGTGATTGCACAGACGATAATCCCGCTAACCGCCAGCACCGCACCGAAAACTCCCAGCCAGTCCGAACAGATTTCATTGACTAAAACCACCAGTGAATACGACGAAATCATTGTATTGGCCCCTTCGATCCCGCCACAATAGGAAACAGCAGCCGTCGCCCAGATCCACGCGACCAGCCCCTCCAAAATCATCGCCCCGTAAAAAACAGGACGCGCGTATTTTTCAGAAGTCATGCAACGCGCCATCATCGGAGACTGCGTCGCATGAAAACCCGAGATCGCCCCGCAGGAAATCACCACGAACAGCATGGGAAAAATAAAATTGTGGACCGGATCCCTGTGCATATTTTTGAAAATATCCGCGAACGACAACTCCGGCACCGTGATTGCGCCCGTAAAACCGTAATAATAGATCGCTCCCGCCACACCGACCGCCATAAACACAAAAGCGACCGAAAAAATCGGATAGATTTTACCGATCAGCCTGCCAATCGGGAACAGGGTCGAAAGCAGATAATAGAAAAGCACAATCCCCATCCAGAGATATATGTTGTTGAATGAAAAAAGCATCGAGCGCAAACCCTCGTTCCCGTCAGACGCAGGAACGAAAGTTTCAATCAGTTCATTCGTCTGATTTTCGAGCAAACCCGCCGGCGCCTTCGTAAAAACAACTCCGACAACCATCAACAAAATACAGGTGAACACGATCATAATCCCCTTGGCATATTTGCCGAGATAAATCCCGATCGCGTTCGGCAAGCTGATGCCGTCGTTGCGCAAAGAAACGAAGCCGCCAAAAAAATCATACATCGCGCCCATAAAAACGCAACCGAAAAGAATCCAGACAAACGCCATCTCCCCGAACATCACGCCCATAATCGCACCGAAAATCGGTCCGAGCCCCGCAATGTTGAGCAACTGGATCATCAACATTTTCCAAAGCGGCATCGGCAAAAAATCGACACCGTCCGCCAGCCGTTTCACCGGTGTTTCTCGCCGCGGGTCGATCCCGAAAAACTTTTCAATAAACTTACCGTAAGTAAAATAACCGGCAATTAAAAACAAGATTCCACAAGTATATGTAACCATAATGTTTTTATTATAACACTTTCAGACAAAAAAATTACCGACTTTTAGCGTTCCCGCCAAAAGCGAAGAATTGTTTCGCGCAAATATAGCCCCGTTCCCGTCAGCGGGAACGCTCGATTTGCTTCAGCATTTCCTCAATCTGCAAAGCCAAACGTTCGTAGCCCGACTTGTTGGGGTGCACCACATCGCGCATATATTGCGAGTCCGCGATCTCGCCATTTTTTTGTGCCAACGCCAAACTCGCGTCCAGATAAAAAACCCTTTTGCCGTCCGCCAGTTTTTTTAAGCCTTCATTGGTCGCTCCGATCAAAGAAGGTGACGCCGGTTCTTTGCGCGGCAAAACGCCGATCAGCAAAATCTTGGCGCGCGGCTGCTTTTTTTGGACAAGTTTCAAAAGACTTTTCATCTTATCGACACAAACATCCGGCTTGTCCTTGAGATGAAACAGATTATTGGTGCCCAGCAATATCAGGATGACCCGCGGCTTAAAGCCGTCGAGTTCGCCGTTCTCCACGCGATAATAGGCATTGTCAATATAATCGAAACCGAAACCGGCATTGGTCACCTTGCGTTTGGCGAAAAGGCGTTCCCACGAATCCGCCCCCTGTGCCGGAGGACGGACACTCGCGGGCTCGCCTCCCCAATGATGAACAATCGAATCGCCGATAAAAATATAATCCGGACTCAATTTTTTATTGCGCCGGCAGACCTCTTCATGGCGCGCATCCCAATCGTAAGGATCCCGATGCTGCGGCTCCGGATTGAGTGCCGTTCCCGCCGACAAAATCGCGTTCCCGACAAAAAACAAAACAACAAAAAATAAGCGACAAGAAAAGTTCATAAAACCCTAAAACATTTTCTTTATCCGGATAAGCGCGTCCGCCAAAGTGTCAATTTCCGCGTATGTGTTATAAAACGCGAGGGACGCCCGAACCGTTCCCGTGATGCCGAGCGCCGCCATGAGCGGCATCGCGCAATGATGGCCGACACGCGTGCAAATCCCGTAAGTGTCAAGCATTGTCGCAATGTCGCTCGGATGAATTTTTCCCAAATGGAACGAGAGAATCCCCGCCGTTCCCGCCGTTCGGACAGGACCGAAAAAACGCATGCCTTCGATCTCCGAGAGTTTTTCGACAGCGTATTGCGTCAAACGGTGTTCATAGTCCGCGGCGTCTTTTTGAAAAGCCTTAAAATATTCCAAGGCGACCCCCAAGCCGACCGCACCGCAAATATTGGGCGTTCCCGCCTCAAAACGTGCCGGCGCCTCCCGAAATGTCGTTCCCGAAAAGCTCACGCGATCGATCATATCTCCGCCCGCCTGATAAGGCGGCATCGCATCAAGCAGATCTTTCCTGCCGTACAAAATGCCGATACCCGTCGGTGCGAAGGTCTTGTGTCCCGAAAAAACCAAAAAATCGCAAGCGAGTGCCTGGACGTCAATCGGGAGATGCGGCGCGGACTGGGCGGCGTCCACCAAAGTCAGCGCTCCCGCCGCGTGAGCCAGTCTTACCATTTCGCCAATGGGATTAACGGTTCCCAACGCGTTTGAGATGTGACAAAAACACGCGATTTTCGTCTTGTCCGAAAGCTGGGAACGCCAATGTTCCAAATCGAGCGTTCCCGTCTTCGGATCCAATTTCGCCACACGGACAATCGCTCCCGTCTCCTCCGCGACCAGCTGCCACGGCACAATATCCGCGTGATGTTCAAGTTCCGTCAACAAAATCTCATCGCCCGGCCGCAGACGGGAACGCCCCCAAGAGGACGCCACGAGATTAATGCCTTCCGTCGCTCCGCGCGTAAAAACACAGGCGTCGGGTTCCGGCGCGTTGATAAACGCCGCCACGCGTTCCCGCGCCTTTTCAAACGCCGTCGTCGCCTCCGCGCTCAAATGATAGAGCCCGCGATGAATATTCGCATTTTCGCAACGATAAAATCGGGCGATTGCGTCAATCACAACCTGCGGCTTTTGAGCCGTTGCCGCATTGTCGAGATAAACGAGATCGCGCGTTCCCGACTTTTGTGACAAAATCGGGAAATCGCGACGGATTTTCGCGGGATCGAACATTCTTAATATTTATAAATGCCGTTGGGATCGTAAATCCACCAGCCGTCCGAAGGATCGAGCAAAAGAGGAAGCGTTTGACGGGACTTTTCCTTTTTGTCCGGTTTCGCAGGCTCTTCTTTTTTGGGTTGCGGCATTGCCGGCAAATTATCCCCCAATTTTGGCGGATTGAGCATATTGACTCCGGTTTCTTCCGCACGGACGAGCACTTTGCCGACCCAGCCGAGTTTTTGGGCCTCCGCTGCACTTTCCGACCATTCGCCGCGCGAATTCTTTTTGTAGAGCAGTTCCTTGTATTCTGCCGGGCTGATGCCCATTTTTTGCGCGACAGCCGCGGAAAGTTTTCCGACCCAATATTCGATCAGGCGCATATCCTCGCGCATAAACATCATGCTGGAACGATCGTTAAACTGCGCGAACGGTTCGCTTTGTTCGATCATGGCGTTTTCAAACGCGAACGAGCGTTCCGCCGTCGTCACGATAAATGACGCCACACCTCCGCAGGCGCCTTTGACAACGACATAAATCGGCGCGCGGCTGCCGTCGAGGGCATTTTTCAAAAGCAATCCCGCGCGGATCGAACCGCCCTGACAAGTCGTGATCACGACAAAAATCGGCAGTTTTTCATCGCACTGGTTATAAAAACTGACCTGCTCGCAGGCACTCTGGACCAGTTCCGGCGACAACAGACTGTCCAACTCGACGCGGCGATCGGAGATCACCAGCGTTCCCGTGGCTTCGTCATAGGGAGTTTCCGTATAAACCGGTTGCGAGTTGTTGATGTTTTTCGCAAGTTCCACTTGTTTTTTGGCGATCATTGTCGGTGCGACCAAATAGGCTTCGAGTTCCTTGGCTTCGACATCGATAGCGCGTTTTTCAATATTGACGAGCATCAGTTCAAGTTTCTTCTTTTGCAGCGCGACAGAATCTTTTGCCTGCAAAAGCGCCAGCTGTGCCTCGCAACGGCTGCGCTCCTGGTTGGCGGCGAGCAATTCGTCCGCGAGGCGTTTTTCCGCCAGCGTATTCTCTTTTTGCAAGCGCTCCAATTCGCTAAAGGTCTCAGCAAGTTTCATATCCTGCTGCGCCCGCAGAATATCGCGTTGCGCGTTCATTTCCCCCTGCTTCATCCGCAAGCTGGCGATCTGCGCCTCCAAAGCGGCGATTTCCCTGCCCTTGGCCTGCATATAGGCGACGGGATCCTCTATCGTCGCGGGAACGGCTTCCGCGGGAACGGCCTCCGCGGGAACGGGATTTTCGCTTTCTTTTACGACCTGCGTTTCCGTCGCGGGAACGGCATTCGTTTTTTCCGGCTCCGTTACGGGAACGCCTTGCGCCTCCGCGGGAACGTTATTGCAACCGGCCAATGTTACCGACGCGGCGATTAAAAAATAAAATAAATGTTTCATCGTTTCAAATTCCTTTCACTCTCTGACTATTTGCTCTCGCGATACATGCCGCGCGGATCCGTAAGCCACCAGGCGTCTCCGGACTCCAGGGGCGGCAATTGCAGATAGACTCTGCCCTGCTCGTCGCGGATTTCCGGCAAATCATAAGTCATCGCCGGCGTAAGATCTTTTTTGTTGACCGAAGGCTTGACCTGCGATCCCGTTTCGACGACGTATTTCGCCACATGGTCAACCCATTTGCGTTCCTGAGCCTCCTTGCCAAAAACCAGCCAGTCGCCGCTTTGGAAATGCGCATACATGTCTGCGACAAACTCATCATAAGTGACGCCGACCTTTTCGCAGACGCGATTAAAAATATTTCCCGTCCACATTTTTGTCAGGTCATAGCTTTCCTTCATCACGGTCATATTGCCCTTCATGCTCGAGGACGGCTGGTGGTGAAGAATAATGGCGTTTTCAAGACAGTAGGAATGCGGCGCCAAAGTCGTAAAGACGGCGGCCATCGACGCGGCGTAGGACTTGACCAGCACATGCACGGGCGCACGACAGCTTTCGACAGCCTTCAACATCAGATAACCTGCAAAAACAGAGCCGCCGGGCGAACTGTCGATCACGACAAAAATCGGCTTCTTGGGATCCTGGTTGTCAAAAAACGCCAGGCGGTCGCAAATATATTTTGCCATATCCATCGTCACGGGACCGTTCATGTCGATACGGCGATCCGAGACATAGAGCACATCGTCCACAAAAGGTTCGTCCAGCTGCATCGGCTGCGCCTTGGCGATCCCGCGGGCGGCGTTCCCGTAAACAACGCGCATCGCATCCAGTTGCATCTGAGCCATCTCGTTTTCACGACGTCCCGAAGCGATCCGCGCCTCAATCTCGCGGGCGTCCCAAAGACGATTGTTGCCGTAAGACTCCAGCGCCAGTTTCGCACCTTGCAAAGACGTTTGCGATTTCAAACGGGCAGTCTCCGCCGCCGACTCCGACAACTCCGCCTTCAAACGCGCATCCGCCAAACGCTGCTTGGCGGTCAGTTCCTCCGTTTGAAAATCCAAATCCATCAAACGCATCGCCGACTCCTGACGCATCAAAGCGGCACGCATCTGCATCAAATCCGCCTGCGCCCGCAAAAGGCGCGCATTTATATTCGCCAAATCTTTTTCCGTCGGCAGAGGCTGCTGCGGCTTCACGGGAACAGCCTTTTCATCTGCCGGATTTGCCGCGGGAACAGCCTGCTCCGCGGGAACGGGATTCTCCGTTTTGCTCACCGTTGCCACATTTTCGGTGGGAACGACCTTCGCCGGCTCTTCCTGGGCGCAGGCAAAAGGTGCCACAGCCAAAAGAGCCAATAATTTTAAACAACTCGTTTTCATAGGGGTATATAATCTTCGATAAAAATAAAAAACTCCCCGCCTGTGCCGTCTGGCGGCAGATCTCTTATGCCTTTTATGTTTAGGTGGGCTTCAGATATGTTAAAGTGTTAGCTGCCATCGAGTGGCTGCGGTGTTTTAACCAGCGCCGAATCCCGTAATGAGTTCATCGGAAAAGAGGAGGTGTTTGCCTCAGGGTCGAACACTACAGAGAGTTATCTGTAATTTTATGCCAAATCAAAACTTTTAACAACAGAAAAGGCACCGAGTTTTTTTTGATACGGCGCGCATAAAAATTTTTCCTTGTTTATATTTGATGTTGGGCAAAATCATAGCTACTGCAAAGTCCTTGCGCCAGCTACATCATATCTGTCGCTTAATTTTGTCTTATCTGTTCCAATTACAAAATCATAACGGGCGTGTCCCTAAAGGCGATAAAAAACGGATTGAATCCGGCAAATATTCCTGAGAGACATAAATTCGAACAATATATCTCAATGTCTTGGAAATGTCATATTGTATTTCAACGCAAAACAAATCGTCTCGATTATCAACTTTTGACGTAAAATAAAAACCGTTTTCAATCAGCTCTTTTAGCCAGACTTTTAAATATTTCCCGGAAAAAATTATTTCATCGTCCGTATTTTGATTGAATACGACACGAACAAGCGATGCCTTATTTATAATCGATTCGACGTCATTGCCCCATTTTAGGGAAATAAAATCAAAATATTTTTCCTTTATAATAATTTCCTCTTCCTTAATTTCTTTTACTTGATAATCAGAACCGAAAAATCTGCCTATACGAGTAGATTCTTTTCCGCCCATAGAGTACAATACAAAGGGGGAAATCTGATATTGCGTATTAAAAACTTTATCTTCACCAAAATAAAAAGAGACGGACAGTAAATTTTCTTTTTTTTGACATTTAATTCTAAGGTCTAAAATAAAATCCTCGTCTATGCTGTTAAAAAAAATAAAGTTTTGATTTCTCTTTGTTTCTTCGACATCGAAATAGGAGAAAGGAGCGATTAACTTAGCGCCAGTCAAATGAGTTTCCTCTTGGGGAAATTCAATGCAGATTGAAAATACGTTTACGCTATATAAAAGATAAGAAAGGAATGAGAAAATTATTTTTTGCATTTACAGTTTCTCCAATTCTGTATTTGTTTTAATTTTATTTTTGGGGTAGATAACACGGTCGGAAGGTCCGGCGGTGCAATCTGTAAAATAATATGGAGGATTACCCCAATGATGTCAAATATAAAATTTTTTAACGGGACGGCGAGGCTTGGAAATTGCCGGGGAAACAGGACGGCGAGGCTTGGAAATTGCCGGGGAAAGCGGGGCGCGGTGGTGAGAAGGTGTAAACTGTCGCCACAGACGCAGCAGATGCTGTTGCGCTGTTTTGCGGCGAATATGAGCGGACGGGAGGCGGGACGGTTTTGCGGTGTCAACTATAAAACCGCGTTGTTGTTTTTCAGAAAGTTGCGCGCGGTCATAAAAGCCGAGCGGGACTTAAAGGCTACCGGCTTTGACGGTTCCAATGCGGTCGCCATCGACGAGTGCTACATCAAAGGAAATTGGGACGGCGGGCGCGTTGCAAAAACGGTGAAACGCGGACGCGGGACGCTTGGCAAGTTTGTCGTCGGCGGGATCGTGTCGCGGGAGGGTGGGCACCTTAAACGGGTAAAATTTGAGGAGTTGTCCGGGATCTCCGCCGTCAAGTTGCTGGCGTTTGCAAAACAGCACATCGAGCCGGGCGCGACGGTCTGGACGGACGAGTTTCGAGGCTACAATAAACTCCGGACGGTTTATGAGCACCGGCGTTGCTGTCACGCGCGCGAGGAGTGGGTGGGCAAGACTGGCGCGACGACGGCTGGCTGTGAGGTGGCGTTTCGTTTTTTGCGAAAATATCTGAGGACCTACATGTCCGGGTATCGCTACAATTTTAAAATGTTTTTGGCGGAGTGCGAGTGGCGGGTGGAGACGAAAGTCGCGAACGCGTTCCCGGCGCTGTTGGACTTGTGCGAGCGGGCGCGGGCTGGATTTTTTGTCGCGGCGTAAAATTTTTTCGGAGTGTGTCAAACGTGTGAAAAATTGAGACGCAAAAAAAAGCGCGGCGGTGCGCACCGCGGGGCGTTTGCGGGATAAAAGATTCCTTATTTTTGCCGGGGCGCGTTTGTTTTGGTGGTTTTGTTTTTTTGAGGGCGGACGGGGGCGCGGGGGTGTTGTGCCGGCGTGGCTCCCGGACGACGGGCGCGCGGGGGTGTTGCGCCGGCGTTGTGCGTGGGTGTTGCGCCGGCGTTGTGCGGTGGTTGGGTTGCGGGCGGGATGCGGTTGGTTTAAAATTTGCTTATGAAAAAATCTTTTTGGCTTTTGTTTTTGTTGTGTTGTGCGTCTGTTTTTGCTTTTGCGGACGATGAGGCGAGTCGCGAGTGGGACGGGTCGGAGCCGTTGTTGATCTGGGCGGATCGTGAGGCGGAGCGTGCTTACTATGCGGCAAATCCCGGAAAACCGCTTCCCAAAAATGAGAGGATGCGTTCAAAAATTTTGCAAAAATATTGGCCGAATTGCAAAAAGTATCTTGTTGAAAAAAAAGCGGCGGACAAATATGCAGCGCTATCCCGCAAGGAAAAGGCACAGCTTTGTCGCGGGATGGTGCGTGTTGTTTTTGCTGACGGTAATCCGGATTTTCGCGTTGCGATCGTCAATGGCTATTCCCAGATACGTCCGGATGTTGTCCGCGTTGTTGGTGTTGATTGGTTTTTTAATCACATGGACCTGCGGGGAAATGCTTATAAAATTCAACTTGTCTCGCCGTATGATAATCCAGACTTTACTGTTGAGCTTCGCTCGGGCTTTTGGTTGTGATTTGTTTCGGGAGTGTTTTGTAGGTTGT
>JAILGB010000002.1 GCA_024697185.1 Opitutales bacterium
TGATGTCACGACTTGGGTTTATGACGCGGGAACGGGACTTCTGCTCTCCAAAATCGACGTGGCAAATCAGGCGACGGTTTACACTTACAATTCCGCCGGGCTGCTTGCCACGCGCACCTGGGCTCGCGGGATCGTGACAACGTATTCCTACGATTCCTGGAATCAGCTCACATCCACGAGCTATTCCGACCCGACTCCCGCCGTTTCGCGTTCCTACGACCTTCTCGGCCGCCTCATCTCCGTCACCGACTCCGCGGGAACGACAAGCAAAACCTACGATTCCTACGGGAACGTCGCCACGGAAACTTTGAGCAAGGACGGCGAAACGCATTTGATAACGGAACTTTACGACAGTTTCGGTCGTCCCAGCGGCTACACTTATTCTCGGGATTCGGTGACGCTGCAAACGGCGGGAACGGCTTACGACGCGGCGACGGGACGCATTGCGACGGCGAATTTTGTTCACGGGAACGAGACAAAAACTTTTGCTTACAATTACCTCGCGGGAACGGATCTTTTAGAGTCATTGGCGTGTCCGAACGGTTTGACGCTCGGGAACGCTTATGATGCCGATCGCGATTTGCTGACGGGAATTTCGATTTGCCGCGGCGAGACGGAATTGCTTTCGCGGGCTTACAGTTACGATTCGCTCGGAAGACCGACCGCGCGTTCGGTTTCAAGAAACGGCATCACTCGAAACGATTCTTTCGGCTACAATTCGCGTTCGGAATTGGTTTCGGCGACTCTCGGGAACGACAGTTACGCCTATGCGTTTGACAATGTCGGGAACCGCCAAACGGCAACGGAGGCGGGAACGAGTTCGGCATATTCGGTTAATAATTTAAATCAGTATCAGGCAATTGTTGAGACGACTGCGGGAACGCCGGTTTATTTCACACCGATCCACGATGCCGACGGGAACGCGATTTTGGTGCGGACAGCAACGGGAACGTGGATTGTCGCCTACAATGCGGAAAACCGTCCTGTGCGCTTTGAGAATTGGGGAACGGATATGGTCGTTGAGATGGTTTATGATAGCCAGGGACGGCGCGTTGAAAAGAAGGTTTCTGTCGCGGGAACGACGGTTTCTTATCATCGTTATGTTTATCGGGGCTATTTGCAGATTGCGGCATTTGATTTGTTGGGGGCGTCGCATCCGGCATTGCGTTTTGTTTTGTGGGATCCGTCGCAGCCGACGGCAACGCGTCCGCTTGCGATTCAGCAGGGTGGCACTTGGTTCACTTACGGCTATGACCTCACAAAGAATATCTGCGAAGTTTTTGACGCTTTGGGCAATATTTGCACAACTTACGACTACGCTCCCTTCGGCTCGGTCACTTCCTCCGGCAATATTTCCCAGCCTTTCCAGTGGTCGTCGGAATTTTACGACTCCGAGTTAGCCTTAGTTTACTACAACTACCGCCACTACTCCCCTTACGACGGCCGCTTCCTCTCCCGCGACCCCATCAAAGAACAGGGAGGTTGGAATTTGTATGCGTTTGTGAAAAATAATTTAGTAAAACTTATAGATTTTTTAGGTTTAAAAGAAGATTATACTCATAGGACAATAAAATGTAAAAAACCAGATAGTTGTCCGTTGTTAAAGATAAAAGCAACACAATGGATATTGCATTATTCAAAACGTCAACAAGAATTATCTCTCGATAAGTATGATTTAAAAAATAAAAATCCAATAAAATATAATAATCATATTGATAAAATCGAAGAAGCACATAAAAATGCACTCGTTTGCATAGAAATATTGATAAAGAAAATAAATGATTGTAAATGTGGGAATAACCCTCCAAAGGTTCCTACATTTTCTCCGAAATCGTTACCTACAAAAGTTTTGATTCTTAAAAACAATCATGATGAAATTGATTTTGAGAAGATTGGAATGGGACTTTTATGGGGTGGTATTGCAGTCGGGTTATTACTTCTCCCATTTGATGGTCCTGTTGGCGAGACGATAGCAGCCGGAATTGCAATAGGATATATAACAGAGGGCATTTATGAAGAAAAATAGTTGTTATTTGCGTCCGAATAAATTTAGTGATCCGGAAAAAGATTTTTCGGAAAAAGAACTTTTGCAGATTTTAGGGAAAAAGGACAAAGATTTAACAACACACGACTTTATGTGTATTTTTCAAACGATTCTCCATGCGGGAACGTATGAAGAATGTGTTTATTTTTTCCCGATTGGAATTAAGTTTTTCGAAGCGAAGAAAGATATTGATGTTTTAGATTCGTTGATTGAATGGGCGTTGGAAAATGAGATTCGACTTAGGGAGGATAAAATCTGGCAAGAATTGGAATCCTGCCTGCTTGAGGAATTGCGAGCATCTTTTTCTGATTTTTCTTTGGAAAAAACAAGTGGGGGGATTTATCCTAAAAATTATGATTTAATATCACTGCTTGCTGAAAAAAGCATAAAGAACAGGCAGATCGATCAAATTTTTTCTCCTGTTTTCAAACAATTTGTCCGTCCTCCTTTTTCGTATGGATCCGCGTGTTGGTTTTTTATATTTTTGAAAGATTTTTATTATGTGCAACTCAAGACCGATTTGCAGAACGATTGCGGTTTTTTATCGATGCTAAGATCATGGGGCGATGACGACGAATTGCAAAAAAGCGCGGAAAATTTAATTCTTACGAACGCTGGCTGTAATTGGGAATTAGAGTATTGGGTTGACGTATTGTATCGTTGCGGCAGATAAATTAGAAGGGTGAATGATTAATTTAACCTGAACGAAAGTTCCCGATGAAAAAACTTTTTTTAGGTATTATAGTTTTATTAATGGGGCATTTTAGCATTTTCACAAAAGATATAACTGTTGTATGGGCAAACAAATGTGAATTCTCATGGGAAGCAACATTTTATTTGGAAGATGTGACTGGCTCCAACACGCCTACGCTTAAAGATTTAAAGGGAAATGTTATAGCATTTCTTTATGATGCATCTATTCATTATAATCCGTATTTTTCTCATGTGTTGAAATACACTTTTGCTTCAAGAACGGTCGTCATGGGGGAATGGATTGAATCTGGAACAGGCTGTTGCGATAAAATACAATGAAAAAAATATTATTGATAGGCGGTGGAAGCATTGTCGTTGTTTTAATATACTTGATGTGGGCTTTTATTTTGAGACCACAAGACCCATTATGTAATGTGACCGATAGGAGAAATTATACGATCTTAAAAATGGATCACTCTGTTGAAGGAATATGGGGGAGTAGTTGGTCTGAGTGTTTTTTGTATCGAATAGAGAATATTCCTAATTTTGAAAAAGACCTTTTCTCTTTTTTTCAGGAAAATGCAAAAAGTGATGCGTATGTATATACGTCTTATTTTGAAGACGATGCCATATCGTTTTCTCGAGAGTATCGGATAGATTCGTTTTCTGAAAAGTCGTCTCGTATGGACAATATTATTTATGGTTATTGGTGGCGATGTATTTTTTCCGAAAAGAAAAAACTCTGCTACATACAAATTATAAAACCGGGTTAAAAAATCAATTATGGCAATAATAAATCCTCAGGGAAGGTGTCGCATATGTATGGAAGGATTTACTTACAGGTGTGATAATCCAGAAATAGTCATCACGTGCGTTTACGACAGCCAAGGTTGCGGTTTTGAGAAGAAAGTTTCCGTTGCGGAAATGCTTTTTTTACAACTTAAAGCTTGTGGGAATGGCGAAACACCTTGACAGAAAATATTTTTTTGAGGATACTGAATAAGGCTTCGGAACCCCGCCGGAATGAAAAAACAATCGTTATAAAATACTCAAAATGAGACACATTATTTGGTTATTAAAATTGTTCTTTTATATAATTTTCAGCATCTGCGCGATTATAGGAGCCGTTTCTTTGGTGGGCGTTGGCTATACTTTCTTTTTTTATAGAACTCATTATGAAAAAATATCTTTGACGGAGAATATTTCAGAGAAGACGCGGCAAAAAATATATGATTTTTTCCCTGTTTTTAAAACTCATACTGATGATTTGGAACTTTACGAAGAATTGCCAGTTGGTCCTCATAGTGGGAGAAGGGTTTTTGGCCGTGTTTTGTTAACAGAAAATGAATTGGCGGAGATAGAGTCAAATTGTTTTCCGCACTTAAAATTTGTAAATTCTGTTGATTTTTCTGACAAACTGTGGGGAAAAGATAGATTGTTGATTATCGGTTATTATGGTGTAGGTGCTGTTTTTTACAGGGATCCGGATCCTGAGTCAGAAAAATTTTTATATTTTGATTTTTCACTAAATTATTTGGATGGAATTTTAGATTATAAATTTAAAATCGAAGTTCAAAAATCGCAATTGCCACAATAATAAATTTTCTATTTAAAGTTGATCTTCACAAAACTTGCCGACAGAAATCGCTTATAATGGCAGCGTGAGCAGCCTCCTCGCAAAACGGGATTATACTTACGACTCGCTCGGGCGTGTCGTGTCGCGCACGCGAGCGCGTGGGAGATTCTTCGTTGTTGCTCTTGCTTCTTGGTGGCAAGTATAATGTTAGCATGGATGATAAGAAGATTTTTACGGTGATCGCAAATCGGCAATTTGGCGGCGAGCGTCCCTTGTTCGGGCTTAAGGATTCCCGCTTGGAGTCGTTGACGGTTGTTGACGGCGAGAGTGCGGTCAAGCAATGTGAGAACATTGTTGTTGCCGACTGTAAATTTTTTGGCAAGTATCCGTTGTGGCATGTTAAGGGTTCTTTGATCGAGCGTTGTTATTTTGCGGCGGGCTCCCGTTCGGCGGTTTGGTATAGTGACGATATGACGATGCGGGACTGCGTTATCGACGGCCCTAAATTTTTTAGGGAGATGAACGGTTTGACGCTTGAGAATGTGGTGATCAAAGATGCGGATGAAGTGTTTTGGCGGGTGAACGGTTTGCGGGCGAAAAATCTTGTGCTCAAGGGCGGGACGTATCCGTTTATGTTTTGTCGGGATTTAGAGATTGACGGTTTGGATACGGACTCCAATTATGTTTTTCAGTACTGTAAAAATCTTGTGCTGCGCAATGCCAGGATCAATACGAAGGATGCGCTTTGGGAGTGTGAGGATGTGACGATTTATGATTCGGAGCTTTCGGGCGAATATCTTGCGTGGCATTCTAAAAATGTGCGTTTGGTGCGCTGTCGCATTTCGGGGGAGCAGGTTTTGTGTTATGCAAAAAATTTGCAGTTGGAGGATTGCAGTTTTGATGCGTCTTGCGATCGGGTTTTTGAGTATTCGGACGTTTGTGCGGAGATTCGTGGGAGCATCAGCAATATTAAGAATCCTCTAAGCGGTCGGATTGTCGCCGACAAAATCGGCTCGGTCACATATGATGAATTTTTGCCGCGCGGTGCGGATTGTAAAATTGAAGAAAGGAAAGCGTTATGAAATATGACTTTGACAAAATGATAGATCGTCGCGGGAGCGGTTCTTGCAAGTGGGACGAGGATCCGCGCGATGTGATTCCTTTGTGGATCGCCGATATGGATTTTGAAGCGGCGCCGTGCATTATCGAGGCTTTGCGGCGCCGGGTCGAGCATGGGGTTTTCGGTTATACGCATGTCGGGGATGATTTTTATAATGCGCTGACAAATTGGTTTAGGCGTCGCCATGGTTGGGAGATCGGGCGTGAGCAGGTGCTTTATACGCCGACGGTCGTTCCCGCGGTGTCCGCGACGATCAAGGCTTTGTGCGCTCCCGGTGATGCGGTCGTGGTTTTGACGCCGGTTTACAATTGCTTTTTTTCATCCATTCGCAACAACGGTTGCAGGGTCGAGGAGTGCCCCTTGGTTTACGGGAACGGCACTTATACGATTGATTTTGAAGATTTTGAGCGTCGCTTGTCGGATCCGGGCGTTAAAATGTTTTTGCATTGCAATCCGCACAATCCGGCGGGCAGGGTGTGGACCTTGGAGGAACAGACGCGCATCGCCGAGCTTTGTAAAAAATATGGCAAATATGTTGTGAGTGACGAAATCCATTGTGAGCTTGTGATGCC
The DNA here is from genome assembly GCA_024697185.1 of Opitutales bacterium. Taxonomy (GTDB): domain Bacteria; phylum Verrucomicrobiota; class Verrucomicrobiia; order Opitutales; family UBA953; genus Spyradosoma. The sequence continues at coordinate 6,006 of JAILGB010000002.1, forward strand.
GGGCTGTCGTCATCTGCCGTTCGCGACCGTTCCTGCTGTCGATCGCGCGCGCTTAGTTTCTCTGGTGTCTTCTTCAAAAGCTTTTAACACGGCGGGGCTTCAAATTGCCTGTGCGGTCGTTCCCGATGCGCAGGTTCGTGCAAAAATCAATCGGGCTATTAACATCAATGAAGTTTGCGATGTCAATCCGTTCGGCGTTCTCGGTCTGATCGCCGCTTACAACGGTGGCGAGGACTGGCTTGAAGAGCTGATTTCCTATGTGCGGGACAACTATCGTTTTTTGTGTGAATTTTTTAAGGAGCATTTCCCGCAATTTGAAGTCTGCAAGTTGGAGGCGACTTATCTTGCCTGGGTGAACATCAAGAGTAGCGGGAAGACTTCGCAGGAATTGACGGATTTTTGGCGGGAACGCGCGCGCGTCCGCGTCGCGCCGGGAGCGATTTACGGGAACGCCGGAGAGGGTTTTGTCCGGATCAATCTCGCATGTCCGCGGGAACGCTTGAAAACGGCGCTTGAGCGCCTGGCATCTGTTTCTTGCTAAAAAATCATTGTCTCTGCACCGTCGCGGGAACGATTGTTCTTGACGATATTAAAAGATTTGATAAAATAGATTGAACATGGTGCGTTACGCATCGTTATTTCGATGATGGGGAAGATAGCTCAGTTGGTTAGAGCATCGGATTGTGGTTCCGAGGGTCGGGGGTTCGAACCCCCTTCTTCCTCCCATCGGATTAACAAAATTTAACACGCGGGGAACAAGTAAAAATTGTCAATTGCCGGCGGGCAATTTATAATAAGACTATGCGGTTTTCGTTGAGGGCTCTCATTGTGGCGGGTCTGCTGGCTTTTGGCAGTCAGGCGGGAGCGCAGTCCGATATTTTGCCGTCTTTGGAAACGGAGTCTGCGGCGTTGGTCAAAATGCGTTTGGCAAACGACACGCTGCAAATGGGTTTGACGGATTTGGCGGAACTGTTTTCCAAGGACGCGTTATCGTCTTCCGGGAACGACTTGGACCGCAGTCGAATGTCGATTTTGTTGGCAACGGCGCAGATGAGCCAGGGCAAGCTTGACGAGGCGCAAAAAACGCTGGATCTGGCGCAGGGATCTCCGCAAAAATCCTTGCGGCTTGCGATTTTGAATCTCGAAAAAACGGGAGATTGGCGCGCGGCTCAAGACAATTTGGCGTCTTTTGCGGTAGATGAATTGACGCAAAATGATTTGCCGTGGTTTTATTTGGCTCGCGGGATTGTTGCGGCTTACGCCGGGGAATTTTTGGCGATGCGCAATGATTTTGACCAGGCGGTCCGCTTGGCGGTTTCTCAGGAGCAGGCGATGCATTTCAGATATTATCGTTTGCGTTGCGAACTGATTTTTTGCAAAGATTTTGTGAACGATGAGCGTTTGGCGAGCCTGCGCGAGGAGGCTATGCGTTCCCGCGGGACGAGTGAAGGCATCAATTTTACCAGGCTTTATATTGAGGCTTTGGCTGTGGCGGGAAGGCTTGAAGAGGCGCGGGAAGCGTTTTCGCTCCTGGGGGAAGTCCCGTCCGGCGAGCGTATTAATTTTGATCTTTTGGAGGCTTTGCTTCAGGATTCGCCGGGAACGGCGGAGGCGCAGCAGGCTTTTATGAATGTGATTCGCGGCCGTCCGGATCGGGAAATTCAGGAAATCGCTTTTACGGGGCTTTGGTTGGGCGTGACGGCAAATGCGGAGGCGGGCAGGACGGAGTTGGCGCGGAGTTTGGCGGCAAATGTTGAAAATTTTTTGAGCGACAATGTGCAAACCTTGCCGACGGGAACGCCTTTGCCGCCGGACAGTCGCGTTGAAGATCTGGAGTTGCTGACGCGAATGCGGATTGCCGTCGAGACGGGTGAAGATTTGCGGGCGGAGCATCTGGCGCAAGAATTGCTCGCAAAATATCCGTCGAGCCCGTTGGGGAAAGACGCCTTGCAGTTTTTGGTCTCGACGGCTTATCGTCAGGGTGATTTTGTAAAACTGTCCCATTGTTTTGAGCGTCTGATGGCCTTGTCCGCGAACGAACCGGAGCGCTTGCAGATCTATCAGGTCGCTTTGGCGGACTGTTATGCCAATGTCGGCGATTATGCGCATGCGGCGACCCTTTACACCGAGGCGGGACAAAGTATTCGCGGGAACGAAAAACAGGCGGCGTTGCTGATGTTCCAACGCGTTTTCTCATATGTGCGCAACAAAGATTTTTCGCAGGCGATAATGCTTTTGGATTTGCCCAGTCAGGAAAACGAATCTGAGGATATGCGTTCTTGGAAGATGCGCGCAGAATGCGTGCTCATTTCGGCTTTGCGCGATTCGGGGCGTCTGGAACAGGCGTTGACGCGCTCTAAGACTTTTTTGGAAAACCGCGATTTGTGGGTTGATTTTCGTGTTCGTGCGCTTTGGTTGCAGATGTTGACGGTGGTAGAGCTGAAGTTGCCGGACATGATCCAAAAGACGACTAACGACCTGATTGAAATCCTAACGGATTTGCCGGAAGGCGCATCGGAGACGATCATAAGGTTGCGCGAGGATTTCTTGGCTTGGACCTATTTGCAAAAGGTGCGCGGGTTTTTGATCGCCGGCGAAGAATCGGAGGCCTTGGCTCAGTTGAAATTTTTGCGCGGCAGATTTGAAAACAGCGTTCCCGCGGCGATCTCGTATATCGATGAGGCGCGTTTTTATGCGGATCGTTCGCAGCATACGGAGGCGTTGCGGGCGTATGAAAATTTGATAGTTATTGCTGCCGGTCATGAGGATTTGCAGCCTTACGCGACGATAGCATATTTTGAGTCCGCCCAGCAAAATGTGGCTTTGGGACGGGAACGCGAGGCCGCCAACAATTATGAGCAGCTTTTGAAAAATTATCCGGATTCGCCGTTTGTTTTTTATGCGCGTTCCCGCCAGGCGGATTTGTTGCGCGCGCAAAATGAGTTTGATGCGGCACTTGCGGTTTATGATGCGCTGATCAATGATTTTGCGGACCACAACGATATTCACCGCATCGAGATTGCGCGGGCGGACTGTCTGCTCGCGTTGGCGTCCGAGTCGCGTGTCGCGGGAACGTCGCTAAAGGAGCAGTTGGCCAAAATCGACCGGGCGATTATCGCTTACGAACGGCTTTATTCTTTGCCGGACGGAGATTGCGCGCTGATGGCGGAGTCGGGCAACAAATGGGCATACGCGCTTTTGCAAAAGGCGAGTTTGTTGGCGGGAACGGAAAAATCGGACGCGGAGCGTCTGGTGCAGGAGGCAAAAAAACTTTATTGGACGGTTGTTGACGCAGTCGTCCACAAATCCGGCGACAGCGAAGACGGTAAAATTTCGGAAAAGCTCGGGACGACCGGCGGTTATTGGCTCGCCCGCTCGCTTTTTAATCTGGCGGCGGAATATGAAAAGGGGCAAGACTTCAAAAGTGCCCGCGACATCTATGCGTTTATCGTCGATTTGGCGGACGATGACAAAATCCCGGGAAAAGAATATGCGCGCACACGATTGGCGGCGATTAAGGACAAATAAAAATTTATGGATCAGCAAATTGTTCAGTTTTCACTTATTACGGACGGCGGACCGTTCGTTTGGCTTTTACTTTTGATTTTGGCTTTCGGTGTTGTTTTTGTCGCGGAGCGGATTGTGTTTTTGCATCGTGCCCAAATCAATGCGCCGATGTTTGTCGAGGGAGTTTGCAACAATTTGAAAGGCGGGCGTCTGATGGAGGCGCTGACGGTTTGTGAAAATACGCCCGGTCCGGTAGCGCGCGTTTTGAAGGCGATATTGTTGCACAGCGGCGAGTCGGAGTCCCGGATGCGGATTGCGGCGGAAGAGGCGGCAATGCTTGAGCTGCCGGTTTTGCATCGTCGCACGACATCGTTGTCCACATTGGCGCGCGTCGCACCGCTGGTGGGGCTCGCGGGAACGGTGTTTGCGTTGTTGCGGGCATTCTTTTTGATGAAAATGGCGGGGCATTATGCGACCGCGGATCTTTTTTCGGGAGATGTGGCATCGGCATTGACGGCAACGGGTTTGGGACTGATTGTCGCGATTATTTTTTATCTCGGTCACACTTTTATCATGGGGCGGGTGGAAAATATCAGCAACGACATTGAAGTTTCCGCCGTCGCGTTGATTCGCTTTATCGTTTACGAAAACAAAAAGTCGTAATCATGGCGGAACGGTTGGTCGGCGTTCTCGAGAAAATCGTTTGGAGCAATGAAGACACGCATTTTACCATCGCGGAGATTCATTGCGAGGGAAGCGATGTCTTTGGCGGCGATGTGACGATCAAAGGAATTTTGCCGGGCGTGCAGTGCGGCGAGACGCTCGAGTTGGAAGGCGAATGGATCTCCGATCGAAAATACGGCAGGCAGTTCAATGTCAAAACTTTTAAAAGCAAATTGCCGGCGAGCGTTCACGGAATCCGTAAATATTTGAGCAGCAAATTTGTCGAAGGCATCGGGAAAACCTATGCCAACCGCATCGTGGACAGATTCGGTGCCGACACCTTCCGGATTATCTCGGAAGAGGCCGGCAGGCTGCGCGAGATCAAGGGCATCAGCGATCAGCGGATTTTGCGAATCCGGCGGGCATGGGACCGGCATAGACGACTGCACGAGATTTTTTCGGAGATGCAGATTTACGGCATCAATATCAGCCAGTGTTCCAAGATTTTGGACCGTTACGGCGACGCGACGATGAAGACGATTCGCGCCAATCCCTATCGGCTGGCTTACGATATTCGCGGGATCGCGTTTCCGACGGCGGACAAAATCGCTCGCAACATGGGGCTCGGGAACGAAAATCCCTATCGGATCGATGCCGGAATTTTTTATACGCTCGAGGAAATCGAGTCGGAGGGACATACGGCGGCTCCCTGCGCTTTTTTGCGGGAACGCGCTGTGGAAAAATTGGACGTTCCCGCGACATTGGTGACGGCGGCGTTGGAAATATTGGTCCAAAAGGGAAAATTGCGGATCTTTGGCGGGCAAAGCGCGCTTCATGACGAGAGCCTTCTGTTGCGACCGAGTTTGGACTTGGCGGAAAAAGAGATTGCCGATTGCATTGCGAGGATTCGGGAGGCTTCGGGACGCTTGCCGGCGATAAAGGTGGAAATCGCGCTTGCTTGGGCACAGGATCGCGCCGGATTTGATTTCGCTCCCGAACAAATGGCGGCGATCAGGGCGGCTTTGCTCGAAAAATTTTCGGTGATTACAGGCGGTCCGGGAACGGGGAAAACGACAATTTTGAGCGCGCTTTGTGCGATTTTGAAGGCTAAAAAGACGACGATAATGCTGGCGGCGCCGACGGGCCGGGCGGCGCAGCGGATGGCGGAGGCGACAGGCGTTCCCGCGCAGACAATCCACCGTATGCTCAACATCGGTGCGGGAACGCGAAAAGACAGCGACGAAGAGTTGCGGGAACTGATTGCCGGCGGGAACGAGGAGGAGTCGGAGGATTTTTTGAAGGCGGATTTTGTGATCATTGACGAGGCTTCGATGTTGGACGCATCTCTGGCGGCGCAACTACTGCGGCGCATCGCTCCCGAGACGCATCTCGTCCTTGTCGGAGACGTTCATCAGCTGCCGAGTATCGGTGCCGGAAATGTTTTGAGTGACATTATCCGTTCGGGAACGGTGGCGACAACGACCTTGCAGGCGGTTTTTCGTCAGGGTTCCCGTTCCGGCATCGTCACGACGGCGCACAATATTTTGAGGGGGGTGACGACACCTCCGCCCGAAGTTTTGAGTTTTGGGGAAATCGATACGGGGCGGGATATTTTCTTTTTGCCCTGCGAAAGCCCGGAGGAAACGAAGCGCAAGGTGCTTGAACTGGCGACAAAAGTGATTCCCAAACTCTTTGCCGTCGATCCCGTGAACGACATTCAGATTTTGACAGCGATGCACAAAGGGGAAGTCGGAGTGCAGGCGCTTAACGCGTATTTGCAAAAAGCCTATAAAAACATTCCTGCGGAAAATGCGACGATCAGTCAGCATCTCGAGCAGGGCGACAAAGTCATCCAGACGCGCAACAATTACGAAAAAAGCGTTTTTAACGGCGATATGGGAACGGTCGCTTCGATTGACAAAGAGACGGGAACGGTCGTTGTAAAATTCGACAAGGCGACGGCAGAATATACAAAAAATGAAGCGCAGAGCGAATTGCAACTCGCCTATGCGATTACGATTCACAAATCGCAAGGCTCGGAGTTTCCCGTTGTCATCGTCCCGCTCGTCAAAGGCCAGTTTATGATGCTGCGCCGCAATCTCATCTATACGGCGATCACGCGCGGCAGAAAAAAAGTTTTTGTCGTCGGGCAGTCCGGCGCCTATTTTATGGCGGTCAAAAATGTCGAGGCGACCCGACGGATCACGACTTTGCGGGAACGGCTTTGCCGATAATTTTTGTTCCCGCGACAAGTCTTATAGATTGAAAAACAGGACTTGCTTTTTTATAATAATTCTATGATTTTTTCTAAAATCCCCTTGATCGTCGGAGCGCTCGGCATTCTTGCTTTTGGAACAATTACCTCATTTGCGGCTCCCAAATCTTCAAAAGGAGAAAGTGAAATTCCTCTTGAGGAGGTTTTGTCGCATCCGGTTTTTGCACCGATGAACAACGATAAGATTCCCGCTGCCAAAGATAAAATCATCGGGCAGTGGACTTGGGCGGACTGTCCCAAGGAGGAGGTGGATTTGCCGACAACGGAAAAACCTTGGAAGGACAAGGGGAAAATCTTAAGCCTGATTTCTAAAATCGACGAATATTTGCAGGGCGATCCCAAAAAGACAAAGGCTTTTCCCGCCGCAGAAATTTTCCCGGGCGTCCCTACCGGCGAATGCGATCTGTTGGCGCGGACGGTCGAGCTCGATCCGACGATCGGGGGATGGCACAGCGTCGGGCTTTATGCGCCTCCCGGTCAAAAAATCAAATTGTCCCCTGTCGGGAAAAACCGTTGGCCGGTGACCCTGCGTATCGGATGCCACACGGATTTTTTGACCATGAACCATATCGAAAAAAATCATAACGGCGAGTTGAAGCGCGCGCCCAAAATGACAAATACGATTCGCTTGGAAGCAGGCAAAAAATCGGTTGAACTGGCAAATCCTTTCGGCGGCTTGATTTATATTGATGTCCCTATTCAAGAAGGGAAACTGGCAAAACCGCAAAAATTTCTCATCGAAGGCGGGATTATGTCGCCGCTTTATATCATGGGACCCAAGGATAAAAAAGGCGTCGAGATCGCAATCACTTCGCGGGAAGAATGGCAGCGCCAACTCCAGGAAACGCATGCGCCTTGGGGCGAAATCGCCACGCCGCGACTGATTTTTACGCTGCCCAACAAATATTTGCAGATGATGAAAATCCCGCGCCGGGTCTGCAAAAATCTGCAAAACGGAATGGCGATGTGTGACTGGCTGATCGGTTGGGACGTTTATCATCCCAGACAAATTTACACGCCAATGCGTTTTGTAATCGACGTTCAAATTTCCGTCGGATGGGGGCACTCCGGTTATCCGGCAATGGGGTATATGGCGTGGGGCAATTGTATTCAAAACGGCAGTTTGGTCAAAGAGGGCAGTTGGGGACTTTTCCACGAACTCGGACATAATCACCAGTGGGCGCCATTCCGCTTTGAAGGCTGTGGCGAGGTCACCGTCAACTTGTTTTCTATAATCGCGCAAACGCACGGCGTCGGAGTCCCTTATGAACGCGCCTGGGACGGGACGGATGTTTCCGGACGCAGCATGTATGCTCCTGTGAATGAGTTCATCAAAAGCAAAAAAACATTTGACGAGGAGGAAGATGCCCGCCTCAAACTTTACTTTTTTGTCGAACTGATGCGCAGCTTGGGTTACGAGTCTTTTCGTAATGTCGCCTTGCGCCACCACAAGGAAAAACCGAAGCTTTCGACCAATCAGGAATGCTGGGATTATTTCTTCCTGACACTCTGTGATGTGACGGATAAAAATTTAACGCCGTATTTTGAACTTTGGAAAATTGACATTTCCCAAAAAGCGAAACAAAAAGCGAAGCGTTATAGGGAAGAATGGCTGCCGTGTCCCTCCTATCCGGCAAAAATGCCCGCCTACAAAGAGGAAAACGCTGCGATAGCCGCCCGTATTCAGACTGCTGACGATGTCCAAAAGTCCAAACGGGACAAGGCTGCCGCCGAGAAGGCGGAGCAAGAAAAGAAGGAACGTCGCCGTAAAATGCTCGAAGCAATCTGAGCGTGCGCCGGGAACGCTTATTTTTTGAAAAACGATGCAGCTTATCGACGGCAATCAAATCGCAGGACAGATTTTTGAGGATTTAAAAATCTCGACGGCGCGCTTGTTGGCGGAAAAAAACATCGTTCCCCACATCGTCGTCCTGCGCGTCGGTAACGATCCCGCGAGTGTTTCCTATGTCAAGAGAAAGGAAAAGGCGGCGGCGGAAATCGGTTTTAGGAGCACGATAAAAGTTTTGCCGGAGACAGCCACCCAATCCGAGCTTGAGGCGCTGATTGACATTTACAACGCCGATCCCGCCGTTCATGGGATTTTGATCCAGTCGCCTCTGCCGCTCGGGATCGACGAGACGGCAATTTTTAATCGCGTTGTTCCCGAAAAGGATGTGGACGGTTTTTCAACAGTCAATGTCGGAAAACTTGTCCAGGAGCTCCCGGACGCGATGGTTCCGTGCACGCCTGCGGGGATAATGGAACTTTTGCGTCGCACGGGAACGCAGATCAAGGGTGCGCATGCCGTCGTCGTGGGACGTTCGCAGATTGTCGGCAAAGCGATCGCGAATTTGCTGGTTGCACACGATGCAAGCGCGACAGTGACGATTTGCCATTCGGCGACAAAGGATATGGCGGCGATTACGCGGACGGCAGATATTTTGATCGTGGCGATCGGCAAGCCGCATTTTGTCCGTGCGGATATGGTCAAAGCTGGAGCCGTTGTCATCGATGTCGGCATCAACCGCGTTCCCGATGCGAGCAAAAAAAATGGTTTCCGCCTGGTCGGCGATGTCGATTTTGACAATGTCGCGCCGCTTTGCGAACGCATTACGCCCGTACCGGGAGGCGTCGGGCCGATGACCGTCGCGATGTTGATGAAAAACACATTTAAGGCTGCAACGCGATTGGCATAAAAACTGCTACAATGAATGTTGATTATGGCAACAAAACATTCATTTCAGGCAGAAGTCAAACAGGTGCTCGACATCGTCGCGCACTCCATTTATAAAGACCGCGATATTTTCTTGCGCGAATTGGTCTCAAACGCCAGCGACGCCCTCGAAAAATTGCGTTATACGCAGCTGACGCAAAAAGAAATTTTTCAGCCTGACAAGGCGCTCGAAATCTCCATTGTGACAGATGAAGCCGCGGGAACGCTCACGATTGCGGATTCCGGCATCGGTATGACGCGCGACGAACTGGTCGAAAATCTCGGCACGGTCGCCCACTCGGGAACGAAGGCGTTTTTGAAAAAAATCCAGGAGAGCGGCGGCAGCAACGAAAATCTCATCGGACAGTTCGGTGTCGGCTTTTTCTCCGTCTTCATGGTGGCGGATTCTGTAAAATTTTATACGCATTCGTGGAAATCGGATGCGGAGTCTCTCTGCTGGACTTCCGACGGGAACGGCGAATATGAAATCGAAGAGGCGCCGGAGCAGGACCGGGGCTCAAAATTGGTGATTTATCTGAAAGACGAATACAAGGATTTCGCCAAAAAGGACACCGTCAAAGAAGTCCTTGAGCGCTATTCCCGTTTTGTCGCCTATCCGATTTTGCTCGATGGCGAAAAATTAAACACGATGCAGGCGATCTGGCTCAAATCCAAAAGCGACGTCAGCGAGCAGGAATACAAGGATTTTTACAAAATGCATTGCCGCGCTTTTGACGAGCCGCGCGACTACCTGCATTTTTCCGCCGACGCTCCGCTGGCGATCAACGCGATTCTTTATTTCCCGACCTACAATCCGGAACAGCTGGGCTTCGGACGTTCCGAGCCGGGAGTTTCGCTGCACTGCCGAAAAGTCCTGATTGATCCGTCGCCCAAAAATCTTTTGCCGGAATGGCTGCGTTTCGCCAAGGGTGTTGTCGATTCTGCCGATTTGCCGTTGAACATTTCCCGCGAAACGCTCCAGGACAGCGCGATTATTCAAAAACTCAATCGCGTTTTGACAAAGCGCGCCATCAAGCATCTTGAGGAAAAAGCCAAAAAATCGCCCGAACAATACGAGAGTTTTTGGAAAGATTTTGGCAACTATATCCGCGAAGGCATTGCAACCGATCCGGAAAATCAGGAGGCTCTCGCAAAACTGTTCCGTTGCGAGTCGTCCCTTTTGGAAGCCGGCAAATTGACGTCGCTTTCAGATTATGTTTCGCGCATGAAGGATTCGCAAAAGGAAATTTATTATCTCCTCGGTTCCTGTCGCGACGCAATCGAAAAAGGTCCGTATCTTGAAGCCTTTAAATCCCGCGGGATCGAAGTCCTCTTTGTTTATGAAGGCGCCGACGATTATGTGCTCTCGCGCTTGGGCCGTTTTGCGGACAAGACGCTCGTCTCTGCGGATTCGGCGGATATCGACTTGAGTGAAGTGCCGCTCGCGGACACGGAGGGTGAGGCGCTCCCCGAAGAAGAGATGAAGGGGCTTTGCGATTGGTTCGCCGAGACGGTCGGTAAAGAAAAAATCGCGTCCTGCGCTGCGGGATCGCGACTGGTCAATTCTCCCGCCGTCGCACTCAACCAGGACAAATTCATGTCCGCCCAAATGATGCGTATGATGCGTGCGATGAGCAAGGACGCCGGGAACGCCCCGATGACGCCGGTCAAAATCGAACTCAATCCGCGGCATCCGCTGATTCACAAACTCGCGACGGCGCGGACGGCTTCGCCCGATTTGGCGAAACTGATCGCCGAACAGATTTTCGACAACACGCTCGTGGCGGCTGGGATTCTCGAAAATCCGCGCGATATGACCGCCCGCATTTATCAGTTGCTCGAAAAACTGGTTTAATTTCAAAATCCATAAAAAGCGCGTTCCCGCAAGTCACGGGAACGCGCTTTTTTGTTTCGGGAACAGAAATTTATTTTTGCGGGAACGATATATTTTTGCCGTTCCCGTCAAGATCGACGAAATGGCTGAGCGCGTATGAAAGCACGATCCCGAAAGCGATGAGCAGTCCCATTTCGCGCGTCAGCGGGAACGCTGTAAAGGAGAGAAAACCGAAGGCGACGAAAGTTGTCACGCACGAAAGCAAAATACTGAGCGAAGCGTTGCGGGAACACACCGCATTTTCTGCCCGATGAATAATATAGTCAATGCCGAATCCGAAAATCAAAAAGAGGGCGAGGAGATGAAAGAGGGAGAGTGAAAATCCGCAGGCGGTGATAAAGGCTGCCGTTCCCGCGAGCGCGCCCAAGGTCGGCAAAATCATACGCGCGCCCGTGCGAATCCCGTGACGAAGGCAAAAAATCAAAAGCGTTCCCGCGACGGCGACCAAAAGATAAAGCGCGCAACGATTGCGGCATTTTTCCAAAAAAAGATTCGTTTCGGCAATAAAATCGAGATTGAGAACTTTGTTTGTTCGCGCGATCTCCTGAATGATTTTTTTGTCCGCGTTCCTGACGGTGACAATCGCGTAAAATTCTTCGTTCCCGCCGCCGAAAAGCAATGACAGTTCGGGCAGCAAAGCGTTGTTCTCGAGTTTTGACGGTTTGAGGACTTCCATCGCCGGAAGATTTTTGATGCGGATGGGAAAAGCGGCAGGCGGATTGTTGAGGGCTTTGCAGGCGAGGTAAAAGTTTTGCAGCTGTTTTTCGAGCGGCGGGACGATTTGCGCGATGCTGCCGACGCCGGCATCTGGATTTTTTTTAAGGATCGCGTCTTCAAAATCGCTGCATTTGTCGAGCAGTTCAAGTTCCGTCTGCGCGACGACAAGAAAATTTTGTGAGTTTTGATAATCCAGGATTCGAGCGCAATGTTTTTCAGCAATTTTCAAATCCTCGCCCGGCTCATAAAGATTTTTCAAATCCTCGCTATAATTCCCGCGCGCGATCCCGATAAGTCCCGCGATAAAAAGAAAGGCGAAAACCCAAATTTGCGCATTTTTTTTCGTTCCCGCAGCTTTTAAGGTCCCGGCGATTTGTCCGGCAAGCTCTTGGGCTTTATTGCGCGCAAAGGATTTTTTGAGAAAATCGAATCTTGCCAGAACACCGAGCGTGAGGGAAACGGCGGTCGCGATCCCGATGAGGGTGAAAGTCGCGATTTGCCGCAGGAGTTCGACATCGACGAAGAGGAAGACGGCAAAAGCCAGGCAGGTCGTTCCCGCGGAAAAAATGAGAGCTCTTGCGAGTGGTTTTGTCAGCGTTCCCGCGATGACGAGATGAAGGATGTAATCGACGGCGATGCCGAGCAGCGAACAGCCGAAAAGCAGGGTGAGCGTGTGAATGCTCCCGAAGATCGCGTTTGTCCCGGCAAAAGCGAGCGTTCCCGCGAGCACAAGCGTTCCTGTGCCGACAAAAAAAGTTTTTAGCGAGCGAAAAACGGCGAAGAAAATCGCAAAGAGAAAAATGAGGGAAGCGACGGAGAGCAGATTGATTTCGTTCAAACTTTTTGACGCGGAGATCGCTGTATGGACGGGAACGCCGGCAAGTTCGACGCGGACGTTCCCGTCGCTAAATTTTTCTTGGAGGGCTTGAAGGCGCCCGATGTTCCCCACGATTTCGCTTAACGCATTGGTGTTGTTGAGACGCAGCGGCAGATAGGCGGCGGTGACGCCGTCTTCTATGTTGGCGACGGGAACGCCGTCAATAAAACGGAAGGGCGCGCGCAGGAGCGGATTTTCGGCAAAAAAAGCGGTAAGAAAACCGTAGGGGTCGTCCCGCACGGGCAGGAGGCGCGCCGTCACGGGCGCGTTGAGTTCCGCGAGCGCTGTTTCGGCGAGTGCGTCAAGACGGCCTTCTTCGAGCAAAGTCGCGTGGGTTTGGGAGAGCAGTTGGAGGCGATAGGGTTTAAAAAGGGCGGCGATCGCCTTGAGTTTTTTAGGGTCGGGATCGGCGATTTTGTCGGGAACGGCAATTCCGGATTCCGTTACGGCGCGCGCAAAAGTTTTTTGCCGTTCGAGGGCGTCGAGGGTGTGTTCCGCATCGGCGGGAACGAAGATGGCGTGAACAAGTCCGGCGGAGTTCCGGGAGATTTTTTCGATCGCTTCACGCTTGACGGCGGAGTTTTGCGAGAGGGGGAGAAGGGAGAAAAAACTGCTTTCGATTTTTACGGGAACGGCAAAAAACAGCCATGCCGTTCCCGCGGAAACGGCGAGGAGAATCGGAAGCCAAAGCCAGTGGAAAATTCGCGCGAGCATTATTTTTCAAATTTTTTAAAAGCTTCGAGGCTTTCGTTCCGGTCCCGTTGAATATTTTTGAGTTTGATATGGGTGGACTCGTCCTTGCTGTCGTTGAGAAAGTGGATGTCGCTTACTTCGCCGCCGTTCCCGCAGATTGTGATGGCGCTAAACGGCAAAGACGATTCTTTGGGGCTGAGTTCGAGACGCCAGCCGCCGTTTTCCGTTTGGGCGTTCAGTTCAAAATATTTTTCGAGCGCCGCAACGTCTCCAAGCATGGCGTCGTTGATGATTTGGACGATTTCCTGCGCCATCGCGCTGGCTCCGATTTTGATTTCCTGGACGATCTTGTCTTCTTTGTCAAAAAAAGTCAGGCTTTCCTTGCTGATCAAAATCGTTGCTTTCGCGGGAACGTCCGTTTGCCAGAGCGCGCCGTCGTTTTTTGAAAAAACAAATTTTCCGGCGGACTTCAAGTCGATTTCGAGATCGAGCATCGTTTTCGTCTGCTCAAAATCTCCGGCGACAATCCGGTTTTGCGGAATAAGTTTGAGGACTTGTCCGGCGGGAACGGGCTCGGCGAAAATCGGCATCGCGGGAACGAGGCAGACGAGGGCGATGAAATTGATAATTTTAGTCATTTTTCCAAAACTTAAAGAAATTGAACCACTGATACGGGTGTTCGAGCGCCATGGATTCGAGGCGGCAGACAAATTGTTTTTGCAGTTGCGCGGCGCGTTCCCGTGCCGACGTTGTTGCGGGAACGTTTTCGAGTTCGTAAACATAGATCGCTCCGCCGTCGTTTTCCGGGAGCGTAAAGATAGCGAAAACGGGGCAGTCGAGCGAGGCGGCAAAACGGAAGACCCCGTTGGGGAAATCGGCGGGAACGCCGAGGAAGGGCAATGTTGTTGCGGTTTTGGAAGTGATCCTCCCGAGCACGCGGTCGCCCGCCATGATGATCATTTCGCCGCGTTTGATTTTTTCCTCCAAAATCATCGCGGTATCGATGCCGAGCGTGAGGACTTCGATGAGGCGGTCGCCGGCGTTCCGGTTGATCGTTTGCATCGCCCGGGCAAAAGTTGAGGAGATCGCCGTCGCGATGACGATGTTGATTTTGAGGTTTTTTGAAATTTTATCGTTGAGGAATGCCGCCCTGAAAAGTTCGATATTGCCCAAATGCGAACAGACGACAAATGCGCCTTTCTTCTCGTGATAGACTTTGTTGATCGCCTGCCAGCCTTCGTCCGTCTTGATCGCGAGTTTGTTCATGCCGATGGCTTGAGACCAGCCTGCAACTTTGTCGAGGAGCGAAAAAGTGAAGGTGAGCAGATGGCGGAAACTGGAATATTTTTTGGCGGGAACGCCACGGATTTTCGCGATTTTGTCAAGAAAATCGCGCGAATGCCTTCTCGGTCCCCTCAAGAACGGGAACGCGCAGCAAAAGAGAATCCCGACGATGGCGCGCGTGATCTGCCGTCCGAGGATTTTGTAGCAGTAAAAAATGATGAGAATCCGCCAGAGCCCCGCGCCACGTTCGCGAGCGGTCTGCCAATCGTTGTCGGAGGATGCGGACATTCGGCTTAGGCCTCAGGAAAAACGCGATGGAGGTGGTCGCGAAAAATTTGCGGGATCGTAAAAAGGGTTTCGCGGGAACGCAAATCGACGCAAATTTGGGAAATGTCGCCGATTGTCAAAAGTTCGCCGTCCTCGCTTTTGACAAAAAATTTGAAGCGCAGGAAATTTTCAGCATCGACCAAACGCGCCGTCACGAGGATTTTTTGTCTGAACCGGACGGGGCGGATATATTTGACATTCATTTTGACGACGGGAAAGGAATAGTGGTTTTCCGCCATATGCGCATATGAAAAATCGATTTTGTCGAGAAATGCGCAACGTGCCGCTTCAAAGAATTTGACATAATTGCCGTGCCAAACGATGTTCATCGGATCGAGATCGTAAAACTCGGCGGTGATCGCGATTGTGATTTCCGGAGGATTCATAATTTTGGATTATTTTTTTAAAAGCGCGAGAGCGTCTTCGATTTTGTCATTTTGGGTGAGATAAACATTGAGTTCGGATTCGGCGACGGGCGTTCCCTCGGAGCTGTTTTCGAAGATGCGGCAGTGTGTTTTGCCAAATCCATCGAGAAAATAAGTCTGGCGGACATGAATAAAATATTTTTTGCCGGTTTCAAATTTTGAAAGGCTGTTTTTGTAAGTGCGCGCTCCGAGGAGAAAGCCGATGCGCGGCGCGCGATTTTCACGTTCCCGGGCGAAGATTCCCGAAAAAAGTCCGACGCTTTGCGCCATCAGTTCGATACCGACATAGGCGGGAACGCCGTCGATTTCGGGATCGTAAAAGATGGAGTTTTTGTCAAAACACGCCCAGGCCGTCAGGGAGTAATCGTCCAAGTCGCAGTTTTCGATCCCGCCGACCAGAATCATCGGTTTGCGGTGCGGCAAAAGTTCTTCGAGCGAATAATCCATGGTTATTTACCCAAAATGACGGAAACGTTGCTGCCGCCAAAAGCGAAGGAGTTGCTGAGAATCGTTTTCACGGGAACGCTTTTCCCTGCCGCCGCTCTCGGGATCGCCGGCAATGCGGGATCGGGTTCGTCGATTTCGATGTGATAAGGCAGATGTTGTTGTGGGTTGTATTTTTCAGACAATGTCAGCCAGCAAAGTGCGGCTTCGAGTGCGCCCGAGGCTCCGAGCGTGTGGCCGAAAAAGGGTTTTGAGGAACTGCACAGCGGCATTTGCGCGCCGAAAACATCGGCGACGGCTTTGGATTCCATCGCATCGTTGGCGGGCGTTCCCGTGCCGTGGAGATTCAGATAATCGATGTCTCCGGCTTGCAAATTCGCGTTTTTGAGCGCATCGCGCATAGAGGCTGCCGCTCCGGAGCCTTCGGGATCGGGCGAGGTGAGGTGGTAGGCGTCGGAGGATTCGCCGACTCCGAGCAGGCGGACCGGCTCGTTCCCGGGCAGGACTTCCCGCGTCATTATGAAAAGTGCGGCTCCTTCGCCGATGTTGATGCCGTCGCGGCGGGCGGAAAGCGGGCTCGCCTGATGTTCTGAAATGATGCCGAGCGAATCAAATCCTCCTTGGACAAAGGGTGAAAAAGAATCCGCACCGCCGACGAGAACCGCGTCGCAAATGTCTCCGTCAAGCAGTTCCTGCGCGGTCGCAAACGCTTTTCCCGCCGAGCTGCAGGCGGTGGAAATGGCGATGGCGGGACCTTCGATCCCAAGCGTCTTTTTTATAAAGTCCGTCGGATGACAAAGCGCCATCTGCTCAAGCCGGATGCTGTCGGGAGAGTCCGGATTTTCAACTTTCGCCTTCACCTGTTTTTCGATTTCGCGAACTCCGGTGTTGCTTGTTCCCAAAACGACAGCGATACGCGTTCCCGCAAAAAGTTTTTTTACCATGTTCCAATCTTCCTGAATCTGCGGGAGCGCCGCTAATATCAGCCGGTTGATGCGCGTATCGTCCGCGGGATTGTCGATTGTCGGGAGCGGCGAGGAGACTTCGCCGACGGGAACGGTTTTTTCACCGCAGGCGACCATCGCCAGGGGAAGGGCGTTCCCGTGGAGCAGGTTTTGCGCGAGGGCTTCGCGGGAAGAGCCTTGTGCCGTAACGACGGCGGGTTTGGAAAGATAGTAATTCATAAAATCAGTCAATTGGGGAGAGGGAGTAGTCGTAATGCCATTTGTGGCAGACGACGGAGATTGTTTGTTTTTGCACGGGAACATCGGCTGGCGAGTAGTTGATCGTCAGGAGCGGTTCGCCGTTTTCAAAAATTTTGCGGGAACGGCTTTTTGTCGCGGGAACATCGTTTTCCTCCGCCCGATAAATGCCGCCGTCAGCGATTTGTTGCGGGGAATAAAAAATAAATTGGAAATCGCGAAGGGCGAAATGAAGGTTTTTTCGCGCTTCTTCCGGCAAGAATGCCGCCGCGAACTGCTCGGAGCTGTTGTCGTTTTTCAGAACGATTTTACAAAGTCTTCCCATATCACCCGTTGCAATCAGCGTAAGCGCGTTTTGATCCCATTTGGCAAGGGCGACATAACCGGCGGCGTTTTTGCCGTTGTCAAAACGGGCGTCGATGCGATGTTTGAAAAGCGCCGTTCCCGCGAGAGGACTTTCGTAGTTCAAAAATCGGAAATCCGCGTTCCCGCCCGTCGTTCTTGTCATCATACACGCGCTCATGCTCGCGCACGCGACAAAAATAAGAAAAGCTTGAACGGATTTTGAAAAAAACGACATTGTGATTAATTATAACAAAGCGACTTTATTTTTTAAAGGGCAATTCCATCGGGTTCCCCGACGATTGTCGCGTTTGCAAAAAAAATCTTGACTTGTCGTTGTCGAGAGCGCAAAATGGAGGGACATAACAAATTAACTCAAACTTTTAAAAATCATGGGTCAACCAAAACGTAAGCAATCCAAACGTCGCTCGGCACTCCGTCGCGGAGCGAATCAGTATAAGGCTCCGACGCTCGCTAAGGCGAAAGACGGCTCGGCTTGCCTTTCCCACCGCGTCAACCCCGTCACGGGCGAATATCGCGGTCGCAAAGTTATCGAAGTTGACTAATATCGACACTTTTTAAACTTGCGAAACAATGTCACTCTTCCCTACAATGGAATAGTGACATTTTCGTTTTATCTCGAATGCTTTTTTGAGTATTCGGCAACTTTTTAAAAAGTAATGGCGGAAGAAAAATCATTTCGTTTGGCGGTCGATTGCATGGGCGGCGACAAAGGGCCCGGCGAGGTCATTCATGCGGTGGCATTGGTTTTGCCGCAGTTGAATCCGGGGGACCGCCTTTTTGTCGTTGGGCAGGAGCCTGTTATCCGTCCGTGCATGCGCGCGGCGGGAATTGAGAATCATCCGCAGCTGACAATCGTTCACTCTCCGGACGCGATTTTGATGACGGACAAGCCGATGCAGGCGCTCAAGTCCAAAAAATATGCATCGATGATTCGCTGTTTTGAACTTTTGAAGGCCGGCGATGTCGATGCGGTCATTTCGACGGGCAACACCAAAGTGCTCGTGGGCGCAGGAACAATCAAGCTGCGGATGCTCCAAGGCTGTCAGCGTCCGGCTTTGACGGCGATTTTGCCGCGCAAGTTCGGCTACACGATCATGGTTGATGTCGGCGCCAATCCGGAAACAACGCCGGAGCAGTTGATTCACAACGGAATTTTGGGCGCATTGTATGCCAACGGCCTTTTGGGAATTGAAAAACCGAGTATCGGTCTCTTGACGGTCGGCACGGAAGAAGGCAAGGGAGGCGAGCGCATCAACAAGGCGAATCTCTATATGAAGGAAATCTCAAAGAAAATGGATTTCTTCAAATATGCCGGTCCGATTGAAGGTTTTGATATTTTCCAAGGTGATGTCGATGTCATCGTTTGCGACGGGTTTACGGGCAATATTACGCTCAAGTCGATCGAAGGTCTGGTGCATATGCTCAAAGATATTTTATCGACGCGCATTAAACGAAACCCCTTGTATATCGCGGCGGTTTTGATGATGATTTCGCTTTTGAAGAGTTTGAAATCCCAGTTGCGTCCCGAACGTTTCGGCGGCGCGCCGCTTTTGGGACTGAGCGGAATGGTGCTCAAGGCTCACGGCTCGAGCAACCGTCATGCGATCGCGTCGGCGATTTTGATGGCAAAGTCCGCTTTGACGACGGGTATTATGGATCGGGCTCCCGGGATGTTGCAGGATGTGAATGCGATAATTGAGGAATTTAATGAAAATTCGTCAATTTAGCGCCGCGCTTTTGTGCTCGGGCTTATTCGGCGTTCCCGCGACGGCATCGTCGGCATTGGATTTTTTTAATAATTTTTGGGACGGCGCGCATATGCGTTCCGGCACGCAATTTTCCCAGAGCGTTCCCGCGAGCATCGGCGACGGCGGAAAGATTTCAAAAACGAGCGCCGGGATCGACCTTGAGTTGGTCTCCGTAAGTCCTTCGGAACGGTTTTTGACGGTTTGCGATTTGTCTTATCGGCGCAATCATTATCATTTTAGCGGCGTTCCCGCGGCATTTAAGGCGATCGATGAATTTTCTGTTTTTGCCTGGCAGGAACTTATTTATGACAAGGATAACGGTCGCGCCGTTGCAGGTTTGCTGTCGCTGAGGTCTGCGACGGCGGACACGACGGATTTTTCGCACGGGCTGGGAGCGTCGTTCGGGATCGGTTTCAAACAATATTTTTCGCGCGACGAATTTGTCTGGCTCGGCATGACGGCGACCTATTCGCAGTTGCGCCAACGGATGTATTATTGGCCGGCACTCTCGGTCAATTGGAATTTGCGCGACGACTTGAAACTTTCCCTTTCCAACGGAGCGGAGTTGACGTGGGCGGTCGATTCCCAAAAACGCTGCTTGCTCCACGGAAAAATTTCCTATCAGCCCAAAGAGTTCCAAGTTCAAAAAAACATCGGCTGGCAGGAGACTGCCGTTCCCGTCGATTTCAGTCTGGAATATCGTTTTTCCGAGCATTTTTATGCCATAGGGACATTTTCGTTGCTCACGTGGCAATATTATCGTCGTTGGGATAAGGGCCATCGGCGCAATTCGACAAAATTCACCGCGGAGCCGACGGTCGCATTCGGCATAGAAATGGGATGTCGTTTTTAAGATGGCAATTTTGACCGCCAATAATATTGTTGTTAATTTTGAACGGCGCGGGAACGGTTTTTTTGCAAAAAAAGAAAAGTTTCAGGCGCTCAAAGGCGTTTCCGTCGCCATTGAGCCTGGGCAGACTTTGGGGCTGGTCGGCGAAAGTGGCAGCGGCAAATCGACTTTGGCGCGTGCGATTATGCGTTTGCAGGCGATTGACGCGGGAACGGTTTTTTACGGGAACGATGATGTGAGCGCCTATTCGGCGAGGATGCCGTTGGCGTTGCGCCGTCGGGTGCAGATGGTTTTTCAAAATCCCGACGCTTCCCTCAATCCGCGTCAGACGGTCGCCGCCATCTTGAGCGAGCCGCTTGAAATTCATTTTCCGCAAATGGATAAGACCGCCCGGCGGGAACGCGTTGCAGAATTACTGGAGATGGTTGAGTTGCCGGTGTCGATGGCGCAGCGTTTCCCGCATGAATTTTCGGGTGGTCAGCGTCAGCGGATCGCGATCGCCCGTGCGTTGGCGACGCAGGCTCAAGTTGTGATTTGTGACGAGCCGGTTTCGGCGCTCGATGTTTCCGTGCAGGCGCAGATCATCAAACTGCTCCAATCGCTGCAAAAGCATTTGGGGCTTGCGTATCTTTTTGTCGGGCACGATCTGGCGGTCGTCAAGGAACTCGCGGACTGTGTCGCAGTGATGTGCAGGGGCGAAATTGTTGAGACGGGAACGCCCGACGATGTGTTTTATCGTCCGCAACATCCCTACACGCAACATTTGCTCGCCGCCGTCCCGAGAATTTAGCGTTCCCGCGGATTTTGCCGTTCCCGTGAAAAATGCTTGAAAAGTTCGGGAGTCAATTTCAAAATGATAAAATCAATTCTCTAAAAAAATACTATGAAAATTCTCCTCGCATATTCTGGTGGTTTGGACACTTCGGTGCTCCTTTCGTGGATTAAGGAAAAATACAACGCTGAAATGATTGCATTTTGCGCGGATGTCGGACAAAAAGAAGAAGTCGCCGGCCTTGATGAAAAAGCCAAGAAAACCGGCGCCTCCAAGATTTACATCGACGATCTGCGTGCAGAGTTTGCAAAAGATTTCATTTACCCGATGATGCAGGCGGGCGCGATTTATGAAGGCCAATATTTCTTGGGCACTTCGATTGCGCGTCCGTTGATCGCCAAGCGCATGGTTGAGATTGCTCGCGCCGAGGGTTGTGATGCGATCGCTCACGGTGCGACGGGCAAGGGCAACGATCAGGTGCGTTTTGAACTGACCATCGCGGCGCTCGCTCCGGATATCAAGATGATCACGCCTTGGCGCGACGACAGTTTCCGCGCGCAGTTCCCTGGCCGCAAAGAGATGATCGACTATTGCGTGGCGCAAGGTCTGCCCGTTGAGGCGAGTATGAAAAAACCCTACTCGATGGACCGCAATCTGCTGCACATTTCCTACGAAGCCGGCATTATGGAAGACCCGTGGTTTGACGCGTTCAGTCCGGAAAACAAGGAAATGTTCAAACTCTCTGTCGCTCCGGAAGACGCTCCCGACACAGCGGAATACGTCACCCTCGATTTTGAAAAAGGCGATTGTGTCGCGATCGACGGGGTTAAGATGACTCCGCTCGAAGTGATGCTCAAGCTCAACGAATTGGGCGGCAAACACGGTATCGGCCGCGTCGATATGGTCGAAAACCGTTTTGTGGGCATGAAGTCCCGCGGCGTTTATGAAACTCCCGGAGGAGCGATTCTCTATTTTGCACACCGCCAAATCGAGTCCATTACGATGGATCGCGACACGATGCACTTGCGCGATTCGCTGATCCCCAAATATGCGGAACTCGTTTATAACGGTTTCTGGTATGCGCCGGAACGTCTGGCGCTCCAGGCGTTTGTGACGGAGACGCAAAAAAATGTCACGGGAACGGTGCGCGTCAAGCTCTACAAGGGCAATTGCTATGTCTCCGGGCGCAAATCCCCGAACTCGCTCTACAGTCCGGCGATCGCGACAATGGAAGCCGATCCGACCAACGCCTATGACCAAAATGACGCAACGGGATTCATCCATCTCAACGCTTTGCGCCTCAAAGTCAATGCGCGCGTCAACGGACCGGAAAACCTTATGAAATAAACGGTTTCGAAAACCGACAAAAGCGCGTTCCCGAAAAGTTTCACGGGAACGCGTTTTTTATTTTTGCGGGAACGGCTATTCGAGCCGCAGTCTTGAAAAAAAATCGCGGGAGTGTTAAAAAAAAGATTTGAGATGATCGACGATTATTTTAAAGACCGTAAATTTTCGCGGGAACGCGCGCTCGCTTTCGGTTTCAAGCGCGCCGGCGATGGTTATGAGTTGAAAAAGGAATTTGAGGACAGCCGATTCCTGTTCGTGGCGCGCATTTCAAAATCCGGTAAAATTCATGCGGAAGTCTTGGATGATTTCGGCGAAGCCTACACCTTGCACCTTATGGACGGCGCAGTGGGAAAATTTGTCGGGCGCGTCCGCGACGACTATGAGCGGACGCTCGCCGCAATCGCAAGCCGATGTTTCGTTCCCGACGCATTCCATTCCGGGGATTCCAAAAAAATTTTGCAGGTTGTCTTAAAAAAATACGGCGACGAATTGGAATTCCCGTGGGACGATTTGGAAGCGGGAATTTTCAGACGCAGGGACAGCCGGAAATGGTACGGGCTTTTGATGCGGATCGGGCGCGACAGGCTGGGCTTGTCGGGCGAGGGTAAAATCGAAGTTTTAAACCTTCACGGCGTTCCCGCGGAAAATGAAAAATTGTGGGACGAAAAATCCATTTTCCCGGCTTATCATATGAATAAAAAACATTGGATCAGCATTTTGCTCGACGGTGGCGTTCCCGCCAGGAAGATTTTCGGGCTGATCGAAAAAAGTTACGAACTGGCTAAAAAATAGTTCCCGCGACAGCTCGTTCCCGCCGTTGCCGTTTTGTTTTGCAATTTTTTGTGCCAAGATTGATAATGAAAGTGTAACCCCTATTACTTATCATGGCTTCAGAAAAGAAATACAATGTGAAAGCGGTGGCATCCCAATTTGCCATTTATGGCGATTTTGTGGACGCGTTCCCGTATGGCAGCGGTCATATCAATGACACTTATTGCGCGGTTTACGATCAGGGCGCGACACGTGTCCGCTATATTATCCAGCGCGCCAACACCAACATCTTTAAAAATCCGGAAGGATTGATGGACAATGTGGCTCGCATTTGCGACCATTCGATTGCAAAACTGAAGGAAGTCAACGCTCCGGACGCCTCGCGCCGTTCGCTGACGATGCTGCCGACACGCGACGGCAAGAAATGGTATGTCGATGCCGAAGGCAACTATTGGCGTTGCTATATCTTTATCGAACGCGCCCGCGGCTACGATGTCATCGAGACGACAGAACAGGCCTATCAGGCGGCACGCGCCTTCGGCAATTTCCAAAAACTGCTCGTCGATATTCCCGGCGAACGTTTGACGGAGACGATCCCGAATTTCCATAACACCCGCCAACGTTTCGAAAATTTCCAAAAATCCCTTGCCGCCGACAAAATGAACCGCGCTGCCGGGATTAAAAAAGAAATCGAATTTCTGATGGCTCGCGAGGCCGACTGTTCGATTGTCTTGGACGCGATGGCAAAGGGCGAAATCCCCGAACGCATTGCGCACCAGGATACGAAACTGAACAATGTGCTCATCGACGATTACACGGCGGAGGGCATTTGCGTCATCGACCTCGACACCTCTATGCCGGGTTCGGCTCTTTATGACTTTGGCGACATGGTGCGCACCTCGACTTCGCCGGCAAAAGAAGACGAACAGGATGTTTCAAAAGTCGCGATGCAGTTCAAATATTTTGAAGCGCTCGCCAAGGGCTACATCAGTTCCGCGGGCGAATTTTTGAACGCGAAGGAACGCGAACTGCTGCCGTTTTCCGGCAAGTTGCTGACTCTCGAGTGCGGAATGCGTTTCTTGACGGACTACCTCGACGGCGATGTGTATTTTAAAACACACTACGAAGACCACAATTTGGTCCGCGCCCATACGCAGTTCCGCCTTGTCGAATGCATCGAGGAGCAAATGGACGCGATGAATAAACTCGTGGCGTCGCTCTAATTCAAAAAAAATCGAAAAGCCCGTTCCCGCAGAAGCGCCGGAACGGGTTTTTGTTTGTAAATTTTCGGGGGCGACTTTATCATAATATTAGCATTGTGTTTATGGTTTTCAGAATTTTTTTTGCGGCAATGGCGGTGATTTTGTTCCCGCGGATGGTGACTGCAGCCATCGTTCCCGTGACTCCGCACGAAACGGATGCCGTTTCCGGTGTCGCGCCGATTTTAAAAAATTTTCTCTTAATGCCGCCGGAGGAACGTCAAGTTTTGTTTGACAATAAGGATTATCGGCAAAAACTCAACGATTTGCGCGATGCGGAGCCGACACTTTTTACATGGGAATGCACGGACGGCGAGACGGGGACATTTGAGCTCGTGCTTTCGACCGCCGAGGATTTGAGCGAGCCGACTGATGTTTTTGTTTATCCCAAAACTCCCGACGGGAATGTTATTCGCGCTGTCAATTTTCGCACGGGAACGACTTATTATTGGCGGATTCGCTGTAAAAGCGACGACGGGACTGTGACAGAGTCGCCGATCTCAAAATTTACAAGCGATGAAAAAATGCCGCGGCTGATGAGACTCAACGGGATCGGAAATGTCCGCGATTTGGGCGGACGAAAAGCGCTTCGCGGCGTTCCCGTAAAACAGGGGATGATTTTTCGCTCCGCCACCCTTGTTGAAAATTCCCCGGACTTTAAAAATTCGGCGGAGACATCCAAGTCGCTTTCCGATTTTGAACGCGGCAAAGTTTTGCTCGATCCCGCCGCCGCCACTTATGCCGTCGAGATTTTGAAATGGCGGACGGAACTTGATTTGCGTTGCGATGCCGAGCTCGGCGGGCAAAACGCTTCGGCGATCCCGGGCGTCAATTACATCAATATTTTCACTCCCGAATATTGCAAAATCTTCTCAGCGCATTTTTCTCCGTCAAAACAGGCGCTGTCGCGGGCATTTCGTGTTTTTTGCGACGAAAAAAACTATCCGGTTCTTTTTCACTCCTATCAAGGTGCCGATCGCGCGGGAACACTCGCTTTTATTTTGAACGGACTTTTGGGCGTCAGTCCCAACGAATTGCAAAAAGATTGGGAGATCAGTGCGGGAACGCATTTGAATTATAAGGATTTTTTCACCTTGCTTCATTGCTTTGATGATTTTGGCGATCGCGAAACCTTGCTGTCGGTAAAAATTGAGCGGTATTTGAAAACTTGCGGAATTACGCAAGGGGAAATCGATGAATTCCGTAGAATAATGTTGAGTAATTAAAAAATAAAGATGAGTAGTTTTTCGGATTTGAATCTGCCGGAGATTTTGTTGAAAACGGTTGAATCTCTCGGTTACAAGGAGCCGACGCCGATTCAGGAAAAGGCGATCCCGTCGATGTTGCAGGGACGCGATGTGATCGGCGCGGCGCAGACGGGAACGGGCAAGACCGCCGCGTATGCGTTGCCGACGATTGTTCACCTGACGGCGGCGAGAGAAGAGCTCGCGAAGCCGTTCCCGCGGGCGCTTATTTTGGTGCCGACGCGCGAGTTGGCGATTCAGGTGGATGAAGCCTTTAAAAAATTTGCCGCGGGAACGCCGATAAAATTGGCGCTGATTTACGGCGGCGTTTCTTATGGCGCGCAGTTGGCGGCGTTGAAGGAAGGCGCCAATGTCGTCGTGGCGACGCCGGGACGTCTTTTGGATCTCCAAGAACGTCGGCAAATCGATTTGTCAAAAATCGAAGTTTTGATTTTGGACGAAGTCGATCGCATGCTCGACATGGGCTTTATTGAGGATGTTTCACGGATTATCCGTCTTTGCCCGCGGGAACGCCAAACGCTGCTTTTTTCGGCGACGATCAACAGGACGATTCGCGAAATCGCCGGCTGGGCATTGCGCGAACCGGTCGAGATTGACGTGCGTTCGAGCGCCTTGACGGCGGATACGATTTCCCACGCGATCTATCCTGTGCCGATTTTTCAAAAATACGATTTGCTGCTGGCGCTGCTCGAGCGGACAAGATACAACAGCGTTATCGTGTTCACGCGCACAAAACGCGATGCCGACCGCATAACGGAATGGCTGCAGGCCAACAGAATCTCTGTGACAACAATGCATGCGGACCGTTCCCAGAACGAACGCATCGCGGCGCTCAAAGGTTTTCGTGACGGCAAATACAATGTGCTCGTGGCGACCGACATCGCTTCGCGAGGACTCGATATTTCGGGTGTTTCGCATGTGATCAACTACAACGTTCCCGAACATCCGGAGGATTATGTGCACCGTATCGGCCGCACCGGTCGCGCCGGGAACGAAGGCGAGGCCTTCACGCTTTTTTCTCCGGACGAACTTTCCCAACTGAAAGCCATTGAACAACTGCTCGGCAAAACGATTGAGCGCAAGAAACTTGAAGGATTCCTGTATCGCCAAGAGCCTCTGATGTTCAATTCCACTGCCGTTCCCGCAAAAAAGAAACGTCGCAATCGCTAAAATTCCGTTCCCGTATGCTCGACGAAGAAAAAATTTTGGAACTGAAAAAATTTGCCGACGAACTCGCCGATTGCGCGCGCGAGATTGTCAGCGCCTACCATGCGAAGGCTTTTACGGAGATTGAAACAAAGCCTGACGGCTCGCCGGTGACCGTCGCGGACAAGGAATGCGAGCGGCGTTTGCGCGCGATGATTCATGAACGCTATCCCGATCACGGCATCATCGGCGAAGAGTTCGGCAATGAAAATACGGACGCGGAATTTGTCTGGTCGCTCGATCCGATCGACGGCACAAAATCATTTGTCAGCCGTGTCGCGCTTTACGGAATTCTCTTTGGTGTCTTGCACGAGGGCAAGCCCTGCATCGGAGTGATCGATCAGCCGATTTCGCGGGAACGCATTGTCGGTGACGGCAAAAGCGCTTTTTACAACGGCAGAAAAGTGCAAGTCGCGGGAACGCGAAATGTCGAAGAGGCGCTCTTGTTGACGACGGATTTGATCGATTGCGAAAAAGAACATCCGCAGGAAAACTGGCAGGCGCTTTTGCATCGTGCAAAACTTTTCAGAACCTGGGGAGACTGCTACGCCTACATGATGGTTGCCAACGGTCGCGCCGACATTATGGCGGATCCTGTTTTGTCACCGTGGGATCTTTATCCGCTTTTGCCGATTTTGCGCGGTGCGGGAGCCGTCGTTAGCGATTGGCGCGGGAACGATCCTTTGCATGCGACATCCATTCTCGCCGCAAATCCGGTTTTGCACGAAAAAGCCTTGGAGATTTTGGCAAATCGTTGAGCTTGCGGGAACAAAAAAAACGCCGGGGCAAGATCGCCTCGGCGTTTTTTTTTTTTGACGGGAACGTCAGTTCGTTGCTTCCGCGGGAACGGCTGCTTCTTTCGCCGTCGGCGCGGGAACGCTGTTTTCTGTCGTGACAGTCTCGCAGTTTTGGCATTCGTCGTTCCCGCCAAAAGCGAGGGAACGGCAATACGGACAAAATGCGAGCGCGAGTCCGGCGACAATCAAAACGATCAGCGCGATGACGCCACAGATTTTGAGAGCCTTCCCGGAACTTTCATTTTTGGAATTCGCCGGTTTTACGGGAAGTTCCGTGTAGCTTTTGCAGAGACGGATGCTCAGGCGCGCATCCGTGTTGATCGCCCAACTGTTCGCGTTGAGAATAGGCGAGATCGTGCGCTTGCGCAGTTTCATCGCCGTCAGGAAAACGGAGGGCAGGGAGATGATCAGGACGAGCAGGGCAAATGCGATCGGCAAGACCCACCAAGGCTGTTCGGCAATGGCGCTGGCAAACGCGGCAAACGCGGCGCCGATTGCGCCCAACGCCAAGCCGGCTGCGGCGATCACGCCCATAAATTTGCCGATGTCAAACGGCGTTTTTGCCGGAGCGGCGGCAGGAGCTTTGCTGACCGTTGCCGTCAGTTCCCCGTCCACTTTTTTCTCTCTGTCGGCAGCAAAATTGTTGATTTGCTTTTCGATAAATTTACCGATTTTGACATAGGGCGACCAAAAAGCCTGCCGGAGCGAAATCGACTGTTCGACGACTTTTACAACCGTGGCGTCGTAGTCGTAGCCGTTTTTGTCGATAAAAATACCGTTGGTGCCGACTTGGACACCGCCGTTCCCATCGCCGAGCATCGCGCAGATCGTTTGCGTTTTGCCGTCGCTTTTGCGGACACATTTGGCATAAATCAGATAAGCGTTGGAGGCCGATCCCGCAAGCGCCGAGTGCGCGCCGACATCGTTGACATTGATACAGAGCGAAAGCGCCCGCCCGTCAATATAAAGCTTGCCATTTAAGAAAACGGTTTTCGGGTCTTTGTTGTAAAAGTCCGCGAAGGAAACAAAGTTGTGCAGGAGGGCGACCAAATCGCGCGAATAGCGCGAAAGGCGGATGAGCGTTTTGAGAGTGTTGCGGCGCGGCGTCGCTTCGGCGTCGCGGGCAAAAAGCGGTGCAAAAAGCGTGAGCGGATCCGCTGCGATGATTTCCGCCAGCCGTTCGGGAGCGAGAGACGCTTTGAGCGCCTTCGGTTCTGTCGCGGCATAGGAGAAATACGGCGCAAAAGTCTCCTTGATCTTCTCCCAATCTTTTTCCGTTAACGTTTGCGTCGAGAGTTTCAAGGGCTCCAAAACGGTGTTTTTTAAAGTTTCGACTGCGGCAGTCCAAGCGGGATTGATGCCGGCATCGAGATTGAGAACGGCTTCACCGCAGCGAATATGCGCAATCGGCATTGCGCCTGTTTCCGTTCCCGTGAGATCGCCAGTTATGGCGACGGCTGCGATGTCGCTGTCCGCGGGATTGAGCTTGGCGACGCTGGCGTTGTCAAAATTTGCCAAATGCACGCGGGCAAAATAGTCGTCAATCTTTGCGCGAACGGCATTAGCAGCAGTCGCGGCGGGAACGGTTTTTTCCGCCAACGGAAGAATTTTGTCGCGATTGTCGTCGTTGATGCCGTTGCACCAGTCAATTTTGGCTTGGGCGTTTTTCAGGAAATCTTTGACATCGTCGGCTGAAATTGTCTCGTTCCCGCAGGCGGCGGCGATATCGCCGATCAGCGCGGCGACTTGTGCGTCGTCGCCGGCGGCAGCCTTCGAGAGGGTGCCGTTCCCGCAAAAAGGAAGGCTTTCAAAATCCGCGAAGGTTTTTTCGAGTGTCGCCAAATCCAGTTCCCGGGCGTCGCCAAAAATTGTTTTTGCGATTTTGACGATTTCGGCATCCTTGATGTTGTCGAGTGCCAATTTGTCCGTTCCCGCAAAGAGCGGTGTCGTGTCGATCATTTGTTCCCGGACAAATCTGACGGCGGCGCGCAGTTCGGGAACGCGGATTCTGCCGTCGTTGTCGCTGTCGATGTATTCGAGGGTTTTGGCGTCAAAGTCGATGCCGGCCGTCGGCATACTGGTCGCGAGCCAAAGTTTTGTGTCGAGGGTCTCAACAGCCTCAAGATCTGCGGGAACGGCAATTTTCAACTGATTAACGCTGCCGGCTTTGAAGAAACGGAATTCAGTGGCCATTTTGTTTTGAAAATTTAAGGATTAAATCTTATCGACGATTTTGACGGATTTGACGTTGATGCGCTTGATCGGCGAACTTTTTTCGGGACCGGTGCAGGGTGTTTCCGCGATGGCGTCAAGCACTTCGAGTCCGGAGACCAGTTCGCCGAAAGCCGTGTATTTGCGGTCGAGGAAGCGGGCGTCATCGTGGCAGATGAAAAACTGCGAACCCGCGCTGTCGGGGTGTTGGGCGCGCGCCATCGAGAGAACGCCGCGCAGGTGAGGTTTTGTATTGAACTCCGCCTTGATGTAATAGCCGGGTCCGCCGGTGCCCCAGCGCGATTTTTGGGAATCGTCTTTGGTGAGCGGGTCGCCGCCTTGGATCATAAAACCTTTGATGATGCGGTGAAAGCAGGTGCCGTCGTAAAAACCTTTTTGGGCGAGGGTTTTAAAATTTTCAACGTGGCCGGGAGCGACATCGTTGTAAAATTTGACGACCATGTCGCCTTCGTCGGTTGAGATGATTGCGTATTGTTCTTGTGTTTCCATAGTTTTTTCAGTTTCGTTGGAGCTTGATGTTTTTTGTTGTGCGCAGGCAAAAAGAATCGTTGCGATGATGCCAGCAATTAAAAATGTTATAATTTTTTTCATAATTTTTGAGTTTTAGTCGTTAGCTTGATAAACCGGCGTTCCCGCGACAAAGGTCATCAGGATTTTCCCGCGCAGGCTTCTTCCGAGGAAGGGAGAGTTTTTTGCCTTGGAGAGAAATTTGTCAGCCGTCCAGGTTTGCGGAGCGTCGGGATCGAAGACGGTGATGTCCGCCGGCGTTCCCGCGGAGAGCGTTCCCGCGGCGCTCTTGATGACGGCGGCGGGACCGCAAGTGAGTTTTCCGATGACCTCGGACAGGGACATTTTGCCGCTGTGGTAGAGGGCTTCGAGGGACGCGGGCAGTAGGGTTTCGAGTCCGGTAACGCCAAAAGGCGCGTAGTCGAATTCGCAGTCTTTTTCTGTCGGCGTGCGCGGCGAGTGGTCTGAAGCGATGGCGTTGATGGCGCCGCTTTTAAGACCGTCGATCAGTGCGAGGCGATCTTTTTCGTTGCGCAGGGGCGGATTGATTTTCTTGTTGCAATCGTAGTCGCCGACATCCTTGTCGGTGAGCAAAAGATGAGCCGGAGAGACTTCGGCGGAAATCCGCACATTGTGTTTTTTCGCGTTTTGAATCGTCTCGACTGCCCGGAAGGAACTGACGTGCTGGATGTGCAGCCGGGCTTCCGTCAGGCGCGAGAGGAGGGTGTCGGCTCCGACGACGATGTCTTCGCTTGCTCTCGGCATGCCGCGCAGTCCCAGGTGGAGGCTTTCTTCGCCTTCGTGCATGACGCCAGTTTTGGACATGGAGCTGTCTTGACAGTGGTCAAAAATCGGAATGTCGAAGAGCAGGGAGTATTCGAGCGCCCGGCGCATAATTTCGTTGTTGGAGACGCCGCCGATGCTGTCGGAGAGCGCGACGCAACCCGCTTTTTTGAGAGCTCCCGTTGGCGCGAGGGCCTCACCTTTTCCGCCGAGGGTGATGTTGCCCACGGGAACGATGCGGACGCAGGCGTCCTTGTCGCAGAGTTCCTTGATGAGGCGGACCGTTCCCGCATTGTCAACGACTGTCCCTTCGTCCGGGGTGCAGACGACGGTTGTCACGCCGCCGTGCGCCGCCGCTTTTGAGCCGGAGGCGATGGTTTCCCGGACCGTTTTCCCAGGTTGGTAAAGATGGGCGTTGAGGTCCACAAAACCCGGGCAGACGACAGCGCCGCCGACATCGATTGTTTCGGCAAGTTTTTTTTGCGCTTCGTCCAATCCTTCGACGATGGTGCCGTCAACGATAAAAAGGCTCGCGTTTTTTTCATCGCGCTGATTAGCCGGATCAATAATGTGGGCGTTTTTGATCTCCAATATATTAGCCATAAAGATAATGATACTCTTGAAAAAATATTCCCGCAAAACTCAAATTTCTTCGTTCCCGCCGCCGGGTTCCTGACGGCGGTTGTTGGAGATTATCCTGTTGTTGAATTCGACGGCGGGATCGTGCCCACCTTTGCGGAGAGAGTGTGCCATGACAGCGATGAGCACCAGGCGCGCGACATCGCGTCCCGGACGCACGGCGATCTGCATCCAGGGAATTTCCTTTCCTAAAATGTTGACGGTGTGTTGTTCAAGTCCGGTGCGCTCTTCGTCGAGGCCTTCCTTCCAATCGACAAAAGAGATGACGAGATCGATTTTCTTTTCTTTTTCGACCGCGCGAATGCCGAACATGCTGGCGACATTGATAATGCCGATCCCGCGACATTCCATAAAGCCGAATCCGACATCTTTTCCCGTGCCGATCAGGCGGTTGTCGTCCACGAGGCGGATTTTGACCATATCGTCGGCGACCAGGGCGCATTTGTTGCGTTCAATCAAAGAGAGGGCGCATTCGGATTTGCCGGCGCCGCTGTCGCCGCAGAGCAGGACACCGACGCCCGTCACATCGATTAAAGTGGCGTGGATGATGGCTTGCGGTGCAAAAAGTTCATTGAGGACGATTGTCGCGTTGGTGGCAAAAACATCCTGGTGGGAACGGAAAATAGGCACATTGTATTTGTCCGCCAACTCGACCATCGTCTGCGTCGGCGCCAAGTCTCGCGAAACGACAATCGCGGGAACGCCTTTTGAGAAAAATGTTTCCAACACCGAATGCTGGATTTCGCTGCGCAAATCCGAGAGATAGGAGATTTCGCCAGCGCCGAAAAGCTGGAGCCGTCCGCGCG
This sequence comes from Opitutales bacterium, assembly GCA_024697185.1. Lineage (GTDB taxonomy): Bacteria > Verrucomicrobiota > Verrucomicrobiia > Opitutales > UBA953 > Spyradosoma. The sequence continues at coordinate 38,375 of JAILGB010000002.1, forward strand.
CGAAATGCTTGTAATAGCCGGTGAGCGCCAGAGCCGGGCGATTGACGACTTTTTCGAGAATCAGTTTCCCCATGCCGTTCTTTCCGGCGATGAGTTCGAGCCCCAAAAGATTTTTCCCCGCTTCATAAAATTGATTGACCGTGATTTGTTTCGGGACGCTTTCCGAAGTTGACGCGGGAACTTTGAAAAGAGGTGGAGTGGTTTTTCGCGAACTCAAGCCGCTGATATCGTTCGCAGAAGGGGTATTTTTGCTTTCCATATTTTAAATAAGTTTAAAAGCCGTTCCCGCGCTCGGCAATGTTTAATTCCCCGTTCCCGCGAAAATCTCATTTGTCAATCCCTATGAAGAAAATTAGAATGATTATTATGTCAGAAAAACGATTTCGGCTTTGTTCCGACTATTCGCCGACGGGAGATCAGCCGCAGGCGATTGACCGTTTGGTGCGCAGCGTGCAAAAGGGCAACCGTTATCAGACGCTTTTGGGCGTGACGGGATCCGGCAAAACTTTTACGATGGCGAATATTATCGAAAAAGTCCAACGGCCGACTTTGATCATTTCTCACAACAAAACGCTGGCGGCGCAACTTTACAGTGAGTTCAAGCATTTTTTCCCGGACAACGCCGTCGAATACTTTACGAGTTATTACGACTATTATCAGCCGGAGGCTTACGTTCCCGCGACGGATACGTATATTGAAAAAGATTCGCAGGTCAATGACGATCTCGAACGCCTGCGCATCGCCGCGTCGTCGGCGCTGATTTCGCGGCGCGATGTCATTGTCGTCGCGTCGGTTTCCTGCATTTACGGTTTGGGCTCGCCGGAGGATTTTAAGGAAATGATGATCCCGATGCGGACGGGAATGCGGCTGGATCGCGAACAATTGCTCGAACAGCTCGTCGCAAACGCCTATACGCGCAACGACGTCGATTTGGCGCGATGCACTTTTCGCGTTCGCGGCGACACCGTGGACATTTTCCCCGCCTATATGGAGACCGCGATCCGGATTGTCTTTTTCGACGATGAAGTGGAGTCGATACGGGAACTCGATCCGCTTTTGTCAAAAGTCGGCAAAAAATTGGAGCGCTTTGATCTCTATCCCGCGACACAATGGGTGACGACAAAAGAGCGGCTCGCCCGCGGGATCAAAAAAATCCAGGCGGAACTCGAAGAGCGCGTCGCGACGTTTGAAAAAGAGGGAAAATTGCTTGAGGCGCAACGTATTCGCATGCGCACGGAAAACGACCTCGAACTTTTGCGCGAGACGGGATTTTGTTTCGGGATCGAAAATTATTCGATGCACATCGGCGGTCGCAAACCGAATCAGCGCCCGTGGTGCCTGCTGGACTTTTTTCCCGACGATTTTCTGATGTTTATCGACGAATCCCACGTGACGCTCCCGCAGATTTACGGAATGTCCCACGGGGATCGTTCCCGCAAGGAAAAACTGGTGGAATTCGGCTTCCGTCTGCCGAGCGCGCTCGAAAACCGCCCGTTGCGCCCGGAAGAATTTAACGCTGTCGCCAAACAAATCGTTTTTGTCTCGGCGACGCCGGCGCCTTTCGAACTGGAACATTCCGCCGTTGTCGCCGAGCAAATCATCCGCCCGACGGGATTGCTCGATCCCGAAATGGAAGTCCGTCCGATCGAAGGTCAGGTCGAAGACGTAATCAACGAAGCCGTCGAAGCCGCAAAAAAAGGCGAGCGCACGCTCGTGACGACTCTCACCAAACGGATGGCGGAAGACATTTGCGAGTTTATGAAGGAACGCGGTTTGCGCGCCGATTATCTTCATTCGGATATCGATGCGATTGAGCGCGTGGAAATCCTCAGACGGCTGCGCCGGGGCGACTTTGACGTTTTGATCGGCGTCAACCTTTTGCGCGAAGGACTCGATATTCCCGAGGCAGCGCTGGTGGCGATTCTCGACGCCGACAAGGAAGGTTTTCTGAGGAGCCAAACCTCACTCGTCCAAACGGCGGGACGCGCCGCACGCCATGAAAACGGGCGCGTCATCCTCTACGCCGATGTGATGACCGACTCCCTCAAACGCGCCATTGCCATTTGCAAAACGCGCCGCAGCGCCCAGCAAGCCTATAATCGCGAACACAAAATCACTCCGCGCGGCGTCAAACGGGACGTGCAGGAAAGTCTTTTGCCCTACGGAGAGAAAAAAGGCGCGATGGGAAAAGCCCTCCCGGACACGACAAAATCAAAGGCGGGAGAAATCACCGCCCTTATTGCCGAACTTCAAACGGAAATGCTCGCCGCAGCCGACGCACTACAATTTGAAAAAGCCGCGTTGCTTCGCGATCAGATCGCAATTTTGCGCGGCAAAAAATAAGTTTTTGGCGTTCCCGCAAACGCGCCCGTTCCCGCGGGACCGAAATTTTTTCAGGGACGCGTCTGCCCGTTCCCGAAAATGAGATATTTGTAAGTGGTGAGAGCGTCAAGCCCCATGGGACCGCGCGCGTGAAGTTTTTGGGTCGAAATCCCGATCTCCGCGCCAAATCCGAACTGCCCGCCATCCGTAAACGCGGTGGATGCATTGGCGTAAACGCAGGAGGCATCGACGTTTTTTTGAAATTTTTCAATCGCCGCGGGATCGTCGGAGACGATGGCTTCGCTGTGTTTGGAGCCGTGTCGCGCGATGTGCTCGAGCGCGTCTTCAAGACTGTCAACAACGCGGACGCTCATTTTGTAGTCCAAAAACTCCATGCCGAAACTTTCCTCAGTCGCCGGCAAAAGGAGCGTCGCGGGATAATGTCCCGAGAGAGCGGGAAGAGCTCGTCCGTCGGCAAAAATCGTGACGTTTTTGCTCTCGAGCTTTTCGCAGATTTGCGGCAAGTCGTCGAGCCTGTCCTTGTGGACGATGAGACAGTCGAGCGCGTTGCAGACGCTGACGCGGCGGGTTTTCGCGTTAAAGACGAGTTCCCGCGCCATCGCGGCGTTCCCGTGACGGTCAAAATAAAGATGGCAGACGCCGGCACCGGTTTCAATGACGGGAATCCTGGCGTTGTCGCGGACGAAATCGATGAGCGCGCGCGAACCTCTCGGGATCGCCAAATCAACTTTGCCGACGGCGTTGAGCATTAGGACGGTCGCTTCGCGTTCGGTGGGCAGCAGTGCGCAGACGGCGGGATCGAGCCCCTCTTTTTGAAGCGTTTCGCGGATAATCCGCACGAACGCGACATTGCTGGCTTCGGCATCGTGCGAGCCTTTGAGAAGACAGACGTTCCCGCTTTTGAAACAGAGCGAAAAAACATCGACGGTCACATTGGGCCGCGCTTCGTAAATGACGCCGATGATGCCGACGGGAACGGAAATTTTGACGATGTGCAGTCCGTTGGGGCGTGTGTTCTCCGCAAGCGTTTTCCCGAGAGGCGAGGGCAGGGCGGCGACGCGGCGCAGATCATCGGTGATGGCCTTGAGGCGTTCCCGTGTCAGCAGCAGGCGGTCGTATTTGGGATTTTGCGGGGACATTCGCGCACAATCGTGGGCGTTGGCTTCGAGGATTTTTGTCGTTCCCGCGTCCAAGGCGTCGGCGACGGCGACGAGCGTTCCCGCGATTTTGCGGTTGTCCAATTGCGCAAGCTGCCGGGAGGCTTTTTGCGCTTCGGCAAAAATGCGTTCACAGTTTTCAGTCAAGGTTTCCATTTTTTTTAGATTATTCCAGGAACAGAAAATCGCTGCGAATGACGGTTTGTGGAGCCGAGTTGGGATTTTCGAGCAGGGAAGCGAGTTCGGCGCTGCTGCAGGCGGCTTTGCCGACGCCGATGGCTTTGCCGTTCCCGTCGAGCACGCTGATGAGTTCGTCGCGGAAAAATTCGCCGGTGTAGTGAATGATATCTTTTGAGTTGATGTCCCGCGGAGCTCCGATTTTGGAGAGTTCGCCGACGATTTGGGAATCCACGGCAACGGTCCGCTTGGTGTAGGTGCGATTTTCGCGTGCCGTTTTGGGCGGAGTGAGAAAACGTGTGCTGCGCGTCGTTTCGGGATGGTCGATCAGATCGACAAGGATGTTTTCGCGTTTGCCGTTGGCGATGATGACGGGAATGCCTTCGGAGGCGATGCGGCGGGCGATATTGCACTTCGTAATCATGCCGCCGCGACCGAATTTTGATTTTTTGGTGGTGACGCACATTGAAAAATCTTCGCGGTCGGCTTCGATTTCCCGAATGAGCTCCGCGCCTTCGTTGCTGGGATTGTCTGTAAAAATGCCGTCAACGTTGGAGAGGATGATGAGCATGTCGGAGTTCATCATTTCGGAGATAAGCCCGGAGAGTTCGTCGTTGTCCGTGAACATGAGCTCTGTGACGGAGATTGTGTCGTTTTCGTTGACGATGGGAACGACTTTGTTTTCCAACATGATATCCATGCAGCGCTTGATGTTGCGATAGTGCGAACGGATGGTAAATTCTTCCTTGGTCGTCAAAACCTGCCCGCAGGCGCTGTTGTTGTTGCGAAAGAAGTCGAAGTAGTGGTTCATCAGTTTCGCTTGCCCGACGGCGGAAAAAAGCTGTCGGGCGGAAACGGCGTCGAGACTGTCGGTCGGGATCTTAAGTTCGCTGCGCCCGGAAGCGACGGCGCCGGACGAAATGACGATGATTTCGAGCCCGCGGCGGTTGAGACAAACGATTTGATCGACGAGCGCGGACATGCGCGTGACGTCGAGAGTGCCGTCCTCTCGCGTGAGGACGTTGGAGCCGATTTTGACGGTGATACGTTTCATGGGGTAAAAATAAAATTCAATTTGACGCTTTGAGCCCGGCGATGACTGCCGGAGTGAATCCTGCCGCTTCCATCGCGTTGAGACCGCGAATGGTAAAGCCGCCGGGCGTGGTGACCCGGTCAATCGCCTCTTCCGGATGTTGGCCTGACTGTTCCAAAATCTCGACGGCGCCGCGCAGGGTTTGCAAAACGACAGCCTCGGCTTCCTTTGCGGTAAAACCAAGTTCGACGCCACCTTCAGTCGCCGCGCGCACATAACGCATGGCATAGGCGATCCCGCAAGAGGCGAGCGCCATTCCCGCCGACATTTTTTCTTCGCCGATAATTTTTGTTTTGCCCAAATCGTCAAAAAGCCCGCAAACGGTTTTAAGCGCGGCTTCATCGGCTCCGGCGTGGCAGAGGAATGTCATGCTTTGGGCGCAGGCGACTGCGGTGTTCGGCATCGCCCTAAAAACATTTTTTGCGGGAACGCCGAAAAATTTTGCCAAATCCTCCAAAGAAATTCCGGCGACGACGCTGACGATTTTAGTCGAGATTTTGAGCGTTCCCGCGATTTGTGCGGCGACGGTTTCGACAAGCCAGGGTTTGACGCAGACAAAAACAAAGTCCGCGTCAGCGCAGGCGGTTTTGTTGTCGAGACTCGTGGCGATGCCGGGAAGGTCCGCTTGGAGGCGTTCGAGCGTCGCCGGACTTTTTGCCGTGCAGGTGAGATCAGCGGGAACGACGCTTTTGGCGTTCACCCAGGCGCGCGCCAAGGCGCCGCCCATATTGCCGCTGCCAATAATTGTGATTTTCATGATTTAAATTTTGTTAGAAAAAAGTCAGTGTTCGTGCCCGTTCCCGCGACAATGGCTGCAATTGCAGTCCGGACCGTGGATAAGGTGGTCTTCGTGAGGCAAAAGTTCGTTCCCGGCGGGTTTGACAAAGGATTCGGGAGCGGCGGGATCGTTCCCGGCTGTCTTGTGGTAGCGGCCTGTCGCGGGATCGCGTTCGTAGCGCGTGAATCCGAGTTTTGCGAGTTCCCGCTCATCGTTGACCTTGCGCTTGATTTCACCCTCTCCGTAACGCAACACCAGCCCGGCAGGCGTGTGGACACGCTGCAAAGCTTCACCGGTCAGCGGATGCCGCGTCAACGGCGCATCGTTGATCGATTGCTCAATCTCGAGGGTCTCACCTTGGCTGCCGTCGGGGTTGATGACAACATAAACAAAAGTAGCCATATACTATAAGTAAAAGTATGAATCTTCGCCGCGGGAACGACAAGGGGAAAAATTTTTTAGCAATCGGGGCGGATGAAACACAAACGGGCGTCCGGGCGCGGGAACGGCGGGAACGGGAACAAAGTTTTAACACAAAGGCACAGAGACGGGATGGGGACGGTTTTTTATGATTCACAGATTTTAGGATTTAAGGGTTTTATTTGGGATTCCCGCGGCATGCCTCTTTAAGCTTTAAACTCTAGTTAAAACTATTTTTATTTTTGTTTAAATTGCGCGAATTTGCCCTTGTTTTTTAATTTGTGTTTTTTTTTTTTACACAAATCATAATTAGGTGTTGCAACGTGGAATAAATGAATTTCTGCGTTCCCAACACATATGAGTTTAAAGAAAAATAAAAAGAAATATTGTATTCCCGATTCTCCGATAAAAAAATTTAAAGAGGCTCAAGCTGCATTTTGTGAAAAATTAACAGATGAACAAAATCAGATACTTGAGGAAATCATCCCTTTCCCGCCGCCTCAAAATTTTAAATTTACATTTATCGATTTGTTTGCTGGAATAGGTGGTTTTCGTATAGCGCTTCAAAATCTCGGCGGGAAGTGCGTTTTTTCGTCAGAGTGGGATGCTCAAGCGCAAAAAACATATTTTCACAATTTTGGGGAAATGCCCCATGGAGATATTACGCTTGAAAAAACAAAGGCTGCGATTCCTGATAATTTTGATATTCTTTGCGCAGGGTTCCCGTGTCAGGCCTTTTCTATTGCTGGACATCAAAAGGGATTCGAGGATACAAGAGGAACACTTTTCTTTGATGTTGCGGAAATTATCCGTAGAAAGAGACCGCGCGCTGTTTTTCTTGAAAATGTAAAAAATTTGCAGACCCACGATAACGGTAAAACATTTACAGTTATTAAATCCACCTTGGAAAATCTTGGGTATGCTGTATATTTTAAGGTGATGAATGCGATGGAATTCGCGAATGTTCCACAAACTCGCGAACGAATTTTTATTGTTTGTTTTGATAAAAGTCGCATTATAAATCATGAAAAATTTTCGTTCCCGAAAGCAGAAAATTTGACCCGAACAATACACGATTGTATTGACGAGCTAACGGCAAGTTCGGATCTTTATTACACAAAAAAAATGGGGCATTACCAAGATTTGGTTGAAGGAATCAAGTCGAAAGATAGCATTTACCAATGGAGAAGAATGTATGTCCGTCAAAATAAAAGCCATGTTTGCCCAACACTTACGGCGAATATGGGAACGGGTGGGCACAATGTGCCATTAATTTTGACTTCTTCAGGAATCCGGAAATTGTCCCCAAAAGAATGTTTGAATTTCCAGGGATATCCTCAAAAATATTCGTTCCCGCAAAGTATAGCAAATTCATCGAAATATAAGCAGGCTGGTAATTCGGTAGTTGTCCCTCTTATTCAAAAAGTATGTCAGAAAATTTGTCAGATATTGTTTTAAATTTTAAAGAAAATTGGAAAGACAATTCTAAATATATTGATGCTCTTGCAAAAATTGCAGGTTTGTCGAATTTATTTTCTGAGAACGATGCTCCTTATTTGGATTATCGCTTGGCGGAAAATCTCTTTATAAAATTTTTTAACGCAATAAATGATGCCCGCTCGTGTAAGGCGTTTGACGCTCGTCTTGGCGAAATGGGAATTGGAATAAAGACTTTTTTGTTAAAAAATTCTGCGTCGATAGAAAAAATTGCGGAATTTAATAAATGTAGACCCAAATTGGAGTCATTAACAGGTATGGACTTGGCAAGACGTCTTGCGGAGTTTAGAAATAAAAGGTTTGAGTCTCCCGAAGATTTTAAAAAACTCAACGCAAAAATCCGGGAGGAGCTCCCGGCGCTGGCGTGGTGGCTCGACGAGTATTTTACCGTTCCCGCGGAAGCGGTGCCAACCCCGGGCTGTCTCTACGAGATACGCAACGGTATGCGCTGCTACTGCCACCGGGACTGCGAGGCGCTGCTGGCGGAGAACGACCGCTCGCTGATCCTCCTCGAGCAATACGACGCCGCCGCCTTTGCGTCGGACGGGACAAAAGCGTGGTCGTCGCGGTCGCAATATTACAACTGCCGCCGCTTGGCGAAGGAAATCGGCACGGCTGCGGGATTTGATAAGACGTCGCCGGAGCAAATCTCGGCGTGGCTGCGGTCGCTTGCGTCGCGTCCGGACACGGGCGCCCGCGTCGAAGCGGCGCGCGACAACGGC
>JAILGB010000030.1 GCA_024697185.1 Opitutales bacterium
TTTTTTAAAGTTTTTGTCCAACAGAGAAAATCTTCTCGTGAACGGGGGTGGGGTAATTCGATTTACATATATAATATTACCGCGTTTTTGTTTTTGTAAAACAAATTTTTAGATATTTTTCTGCTCCGCTGCCATTCATCGGGAACAAAACTGCCGGGTGAGCAAGCCGTTCCCGCTATGAATAAGATCGTTCCCGCGCACCACGACGCCGGCGGCGCTTCATTTGGCGGCGCTGTCTTATTTGCCCTTCTTTTTGGGTTCGGGAGGAAGTGCCTCCGGGAACTCCATCCCCTCTGCCATATAACTGCACATTGAGCACATTCCCACATAAATGCCGTGCAGATACATACCGAGTTCCCGATTGCGGTCGAGCATCTCGATCGAGAGTTTGTTGATGCTCTCGATAAAAAGGTCCTCTCCGGATGCCTTGTCCAAGAAGATATGCAGCCGCCCTCTCACGTCTTCGTCACAAAACTTCGCGCCGTTGGCGATCAGCTCGATCGCTTTATACATTTTCGCTTTGTCAAAAACGTCTCCCAATGCCAAAATAAGCTCCTTTTGCGCATAGACTCTGTCGTCAACTGTCATTTGATAAGGTTTAACCTCGTTCATATCAAAGGTCTGATCAAAATCGTCTGGCGACCAGTCGATCCCGCACATCGCGTAGGCCTTCAAATCGTCCGCGAGTGCGTTCCCGTCACTGTGTTGGCAAAACGGGGTGAATTTGCCTTTCGCGTTTTTCAAAAGCCATTCATCGCCCGCGGCGTTGAGTTTGACGCGCCTTTTGTTTTCGCGGAGCCACAAATCTTGCAAATCGTGCAAGGGCGCCTGGTCGCAGAGCTCTTGTCCCGAATAGGTGGCGACAATTTTATCGTCCATAAGCATCGCGATGTTGCGGACATCTTTTGGGCTAACGCCCTCCTGATCGTGGATGAGGGCGAAAGTCGAGCAAAAATCGCGAACGCCGTCAATGTGCTCAAAAGGAACGAGAATCGATCCGTTTTTAAATACAATGTTTCGTTTTGTTCTCATAGTGTTTGATTGTGTTAATGATTAAAAGATAAATTGTTCCCGTGACGCCTCAGTCCCGGTTCGTATTGTTCGCCTCGCTGCAATACAACAACGCGACCATGACGCCTGGGAGCCAGCCGCAGCTGGTCGCAAAGAGCGTGATGAAAAACGCGTCGCAACCCTTGTCGATCACGGCGAGCGGCGGGAAAATAAAAACAAGCAGGACTTCAGTACAGCTCATTTTTTGCCCTCCAAATCCACGGGATCGATACCAAGGCGGCGACAGATGCGTTTGTGGCGGGCAAATGTTTTTTTGAACATGTCTTTCTCCCAGACATAGGGATCTGGATCTAACATGATAATCCCGTTGAAAAATCCCGCGCGCTCCGCAGCTTTATCATTAAGAAAAAGCCAAAAATATCCCCGAAGCATCGTTTCAAAGGTCGGGGTGCGTTTCTTGGAGTATTTTTTACAGATCGGCCAATCTTTGAAACGAAGCTCATACATGATGAGAGAATCCGCGTAATATGTAGCCACGCCGATCGTAAGATCAAGATGATATCTACTGAAAAAAAAGTCCGTCCAAAAACCAAGAATTGTTTCGGGATGTTCCAGTTCCCACGAAGAAAAACGAAAAATCTCCCTGCCTCCCTCCGAGACGATGAAATTGTCCTCTGCAAAATTTTTTTCATCTGCAAACTCCATGCGCAAATACTGCATATCCCGGAGAAACCACGCCAAACAGTTGTAGTGATAGCGGGTCTCGCCGTGCACCAACTCAAAATCGTGCTGGAGATAGAGCGGTTCCGTTTGGTTTTCCGCATCGTATTCAAAAACTTCGCGCATGAGTTCCCGCATTTTGCGGATATAAGAGACTTTGTCTGCCGACAACATAAGACTATTGTTTTAAAAGGGTTAAAAACTAATTGATTTTTTTATCCAACGAAGAAAATTCACCGCGTAGGGGGCTTCGCTCTTTTTATCCTACGACCAATTTATAATTTTGTCAAATTTTATCTGCGGGAACGCGGGAAATGGCGGGAACGCTTGCTGCGGGAACGCGCGTTTTAAATTTTTCTTAATTTTTTTGAAACATTTTTGAAAATCTTTCGTTTAACCTAATGAAGCGGCAAAAAGCCCTTCTCTTTTAACCATTCAAAAAACACATCGTTATGAAAAAATTCATCGTTATTCTCTCGGCACTCATGATTGCTGGAGTTTCTGCCTTTGCTCAAGAAGCGACGCAGACGGCTCCCGCCAATGAGACCGCTGTCGAAAAAAGCTGCCCCGGCTGCGCCAAACGCGAAGCCTTGAAAAAGGCCTGGCAGGAGAAAATGGCTGCCCGCAAGGCGGTCTTCGAACAAATCCGCAATGCCGGAAAAGCTGCCGGCAAAGCGACCTATGACAAGCTGATCGCGGAAAACGGCGACAAGGAACTCACACCTGAAGCCCGTCGCGAGATTATGAAAAAAGCTTGGCAAGCCGGACTCGAAGCGTCCAAGGCGGAAGTGGAAAAACTCCGCGCAGAAGGCAAACTTCCCCAGCCGCGCCAAGGCAAAGTCTGCAAGCGTCCGGCTCCTCAAAAGCGCGCTTGCTGCTGCCCGTGCAACAAAGGCCCGCGTCAGGGTTTCCGCCCCGCTCCGCGCCAAGGCATGAAAAAGTGCGGCCATCGCCCCCACGGCAAATGCGGACCTCGTCCCGGCAAATGCCCCAAAGGCGCTCCCGAGCAGGCTCCTGAAGTTCCGGCAGCAGAATAATCCGCCATTATAAATCAACAAACAAATGCGTTTCCGCCACGGGAACGCATTTTTTTTATCGCTCAAATCTGCGGGAACGAAGCGCGTTGCCGTTCCCGTCACAAAAAAAACGGCGTTCCCGCAGATAAAAAAACGTTCCCGCAGATTTGCGGGAACGCTTGGAGTTTAAAATTCAATCGATTCTATTTGAAAAACGATTTGATCTTATTCGTCATTGTTTTGATCGCCCGGGCGAAACCCGCCGGAGCGGCGACCTCCGAAGCCGCGTCCGTGTGCGTTGGAAAATCCTCCGTCGCGGCGGCGAAAACCGCCAAAGCGGGAACGGCCGCCAAAGCCGCGATTCTCTTCTCCGTAAGCGCCGTCTTTTGAGGCAAATTCGCGATGACCGCCAAAATCGCCGCCAAAACGGGAATGACCGTATCCGCCACGGAACGAACGACGTCTCGGCGACGGCTCTTCCGTCTTGGGACGGGCGACATTGACCACGAGGGCTCTGCCCATAAAATCGACATTGTGAGTGCGTTTGACCGCCTCTGCCGCTTCTTCTGTTGATGACATCACCACAAAACCGAAGCCGCGGGAACGTCCGTTGAACTTGTCAAACATCACTTCTGCGGATTCGACCGTGCCGAACTGGGAGAAGTAATTTTTCAAATCGTCGCCTGTTGTCTCCCAAGAGAGATTGCCGACGAATAACTTATTATCCATTGATGAACTATCTATTCTAAAAAACAAAGCCTAATGTTCCCGACTATCGAGTTTCAAAACAACCTACTGCGGCCATTTTCCAATTCTGCTCTGCCAACCGGTAAACCGGTATTGCTACAATTCTCTCAAAAAAAACACGGATATGCAACGCTTAATCACGATAAAAAATGTAAAATCCGAAAAAACTTTGTGCACTTTTTCGGGAAAGAAAAAAAAGTTCGGAGCGCATCGATTTTTTTTGACGGCAAAAACAAAAAAGCGCGTTCCCGCGCGCTTGAAAGGCAAAGACTTTTCCTTCGTTTTATGATTTGCCGCCTGCGGATTTTGAGGCGGGCGCCAGCGGGCTGTCGCTTTCGGGAAAAATCTTTTGGGCGGGAACGAGATTCAGGACTTCCTGCAGTTTTCGGGAAGGATTTTTGAGGTCTTTTTCCAAAAAGGAAAAAATGACGTTCCCGTCGCGACTCAAAAGTTTTTTTGCGATCTGCGCATTGCCGGAAAAGCGATGAAAATGCAAGGCGGTCGCGCGGTGTTGGGGCTTGTTGAGGATTTGTAAAATTTCGTTCCAGGCGCGGACGCAATGGACGGTGGCTTGGCGATTGAGCGTTCCCGCGAGGGAAAGTTGGAGGGTGAAGGCTTCGACTTGCGCTTCAAAATTTTCCCGGCATTTGTCGAGTCCGATTTCGCCGACTTGCGCTTCCGGATCTTCGATAAGAGCTTGGCGGATGATTTGGATCTGGCTTTTAAAATCGTCTTTGACAAACCACGGGTGCAGTCCGTAGGCAATTTGCAGCCCGATATTGCGTTCCCGCGCGAGTAAGCGCAAATCTCTCAGCCGCCCGATGTCAGCGGCTTGGGTCGCGCAGACAAAAATTTGCGTTCCCGCAGGAATTGTTTTTAGCAATTCGTCTGCGGGAACGTCGATAGATTCAGGCAAATGCGCGTGAAAATCCACCTTCATTAGCGGCGCACATAGCGATGGCGGAGATCACGATTTTGTTGGTCGAGATCTTCACAACGCTCTTTGAGGTCTTCGATTTGCTTATTCAGTTTTTTGATGTTTTCCTCCAAGGATTTTTCGCGAGGATTTTTGGCGGCGTTTTCAATTTGCGCCTTCAAGGCTGCGATTTCTTTTTGATAGGCTGCCTTTTCCTTTTGAAAATCTTCAAATTGTGCGAGGTTTGCAAACTGTGCGCGATCGAGCTGTTTGTTGAGGTCGGCGATTTTCGCGTCGCGCTCTTCGATCTGGCTGTTGCTTTGGATTTCCTTGTCTTCAACGACTTTCGCCTCTTGGCTGTTGCGGAGAGAGACGAGTTCGCCGTTCAAGGATTCGGAGCGTTCTTTTTCCGCCGCCAATTGTTGTTGGAGCTCGGAGATCTGGGCTTTTTTTGCCGTCAGTTCTTTTTCGGACTCCTCGCCGGACTTTTTGGATTTTTCGACTTCCTGTTTTGCCGCCTTGAGTTCTTTGTCGTTAGCGGCGAGTTTTTGTGTCAAGTCGTCATTTTTGACGGCGAGATTGTTGATGGCGGCCTCTTTTTCGGAATTTGCCTTTTTGTATTTGTCGAGATCGCGTTGGAGGGTCGGCAGTTCGGCAGTTTTTGCGCGGAGTTCGACATTGTTGTTGCGTGCCGCGTCCAATTCCTGCTTGATGCCGTCCGCGAGAACATAGATATAAACGACGGCGGCGACAGAAAGGCTGGTGATCAGGAGGCTGATGACGTTCACTTTTGAAAGTTTGTGCAGTTTCATTGTAAAAAAAATTTGGAGTTGCTTTTGTTTTATTTTAAAAAATGCGTTCCCGCAAGTTGTTTTTACGGAAACGCATTCTCTTGTTTTTTTTCTTAAGGGTTATTCGCCGACGACATAGCGAACAAATCGGCGGATGACGATATTTTCGCCGGTCTTGGTGATTTGCTCGGTGATGAGATCGTTGATGCTCTTCTTGTCGTCCATGACGAACGGCTGATCGAGGAGGCAGACTTCAGAGTAGAATTTCTTCAACTTGCCTTCGACGATCTTGGCGATCGCCTGCTCGGGCTTGCCGACGCACTGCGCCTTGACGATTTCGGCTTCCTTTTCAACTTCTTCCGCCGGGACTTCGGCGCTGGAGAGGAAGCGGGGAGCTGCAGCTGCGATGTGCATGCAGATCTTGTGCGCGAAATCCTTGAAGAGGTCGTTTTTGGCGACGAAATCGGATTCGCAGTTGATTTCGAGGATGACGCCGACTTTGCCGTTGCTGTGAATATAGGAGGAAACGAGTCCTTCCTTGGCGGCGCGTCCCGCTTTTTTGTCACGGGTTGCGATGCCCTTCTTGCGGAGGATTTCGGCAGCTGCGTCCATGTCGCCGTCGGATTCGACGAGGGCACGTTTGCAGTCCATCAAACCTGCGCCCGTGCGGGAACGCAAGTCATTAACAATCTGTGCTGTAATATTTGCCATATTAGTCAAATGTATGGAGGTTAATCTTATTCGGCCTTGGGAGCCGCTTTTTTGCTGCGACGACGAACAGGCTTGTTGATCGTCTTGGCGGGAGCGTCTTCGGTAGCGTTAAGCTCCTTGACGGCTTCAGCGGGATCGACGGTCGCCACTTCCTTTTTGGGAGCGACAAACTGCTTTGCAGCCGGACGGCGTGCAATGCCCGCTTCGATCGCGTCCTTGATCACGGAAACGATCAGACGGACGGATTTGACCGCGTCATCGTTGCCGGGAATCGCGTAAGTGACCTTGGTAGGATCCGAGTTGGTATCGACCAAACCGACAGTCGGGATGTGAAGACGATTGGCTTCGTTGACCGCGATCTCTTCGTTTTTGATATCGACGATAAAGAGGGCGCCGGGCAACTTGTTGAAAGTGCGGAGACCTTCAAAGCCGCGGTTCATGCGTTTCATCTGACGCTTGATGACCGCCACTTCCTTCTTGGGCATACCTCTGAATTCTTCTGCTTCGAGCTTGAGGTATTTGTTGTATTTTTCCAAAGAAGTTTTGAGTGTCTCGAAATTAGTCAGGCAGCCGCCGAGCCAGCGGTTGACGGCATAGGGCATTCCCGTTTGGGTAGCCGCGTCGCGGACGAGCTCCTGAGCCTGGCGTTTTGTCGCCACGAGGAGAATGTCTTTGCCGGAAGCGACCGTTTCTTCGACAAACTTGGTCGCCGCTTCGAGAGCATTGTAGGTTTTTTCGAGGTCAATGATCGAAACATTGCCTTCGTGCTTATAGACGAACTCGCGTGATTTCGGGTTCCAACGGCGAAGTTGGTGACCGATGTGAACGCCTGCGTCGAGGAGATCTTTGGGTGTGATATTCATAATGAATGGCTCCGTATTTCTGCGCCTACCAGCGAACGCGAAACATTGGATAATTTATATTTTAACGGTTGTTTTATTGATTAAAACTTTTCTCTGGTCGCAAAAAGTTTTGTTAAAGGAAATTAAATCATTTTTTTTGCAAAAAAGCAAATAAAAAACGCGCACGGAGCCGTGACGGGCGTTCCCGCAAAAGCTCTATTTTCCGGAGGCTTCGTCCTTGGGGCGGACCAGGTTGATTTCTTCGGGAACGCAGCTTCCCAGGGATTTTTCCCCCTTGCTCGCCAATGCGAAAACGGGAGGTTCGGGCAAAATCAGTTCGAATCCGCGTTTTTGGCGGGCGGCATTGACGCGCTGCCACATAATAAAGTCGAGCACGACGGGGTTGGCGGAGAGCCAGAGGGATTTTTCGGAAACCGCATAATTGGCGTTGAACGCCGGTCCGCCGATAAACTGGTATTTTTCGAGCGACAAAATCGACAGTTCGCATTTGTCTCGCAACTCCGGTGTCGTCGCCACTGTGTAAACCATATTGACGGCATTGGCGGGATTGTCCAAAAAGCGCCGCTGATTGCTGACGCTCCACAAGGTGGCGTTTGCCAACGCTCCCGAAATCCCGAGGGAACGGCTGTCGCAAACGACCGGGAGGGAGATCCAAAAATCGACTCCGAACATAAGGGGAATCGGATAAAAACTTTTCCGTTCGTTTTCGATCGACTCCTCATCCGCCCGATAATAGGCGTCGGCGTCCTTGGAGGGCAACGCGCATTCGAAAAACCAGCGGGCGTCGTAAAATTTTCCCGTGTCCAATGCGATTACCGGCGAGCCCTGCCAGACAAAATCGCCCGACTTGCGCCGGAATGGCGGCAAATAGCCGGTCTGCCGCATTGTTTTTTCTTGCAGGCCGACAATATAAATGTCTTCCTTGGCGAAACCGCGCCTGACGAGCGCGTCGCGCGTCGCCAATGTCAAATTTTTGGGAGTTTCAAGCCCTCGCCCGGACTCGGCATAAATTTTCAAGGCGCATTTTTTCGCCTTGCCGGGAACGAGTTTTCTCCCCGTTGTCCGCTCATAGGCCGCCAGAAGCCGTTCGACTTCCTCCGCATAGGCGTTTTGTGAAAAATCCGCCAGGTCGCTTTCAAAAATAAACGCGCGGTGCGGTTCCGGATAAACTTTTTTTGCCGCTTCTTCGGGAACGCTCGCTGAAACGTCATTTATGGTTTCCGCTCCCGACGTGATTGTCAGTTGCGGGAACGAGCTAAAACTTAAATCTTCCGTTCCCGACAAATTTTCACCGGAACCGACGATCGACTGATAAAAATTTTTGTCTTCTTCGGCGACAAGCGTCAATGGCAAAAGCGCCAGGAGCGGCAAAAATTTTTTGATCATGGGTGGTCTCAAATCTGTTTTGACGGGAACGGGTGAAAACGCCTTAGAACATTTTGATCAGTTCTTCCGTCGCGGGAACGTCTTTGATGATTTGCGAGGGCAGCGGTCCGACGCCGATATAGCGCAAGTTGGGCAGCTGGGGCGCGTCGGCGAGTTCGCAGATTTTCTTCATCACAAATGCGATATAGCGTTTTGCGTTTTCCGGCAGATCGTTAAAGGAACGGACATTGGAGATGTCTTCTGTCCAGCACGGCAACTTTTCATAGACCGGCGTCAATGTTTCGCGCAGCGAGTCGTTGCGGGGAACGTGTTTGTAAATTTTGCCGTCCGCGTCTTTGTAAGCGACACAAACCTGAAGCTCGCCACCCTGCCATTCGTCTGCCGGCGAAAGGGCGTCGAGTTTGTTGATGACGATATCCTGGTAGCCGCCGTAACGGAGCGCGTCGGCTTTTTCGACACAGTCGCACCAGCCGACCATGCGCTGGCGTCCGCTGACGACGCCGAATTCGAGTTTTTTGAGCCGGCGGCAAAGCGGATGCTCATCGTCCATACGCGTCAGGAAAACATGCGTGCCGACCTTGGTGTCGTAAGCCTTGCAGCAGCCCATCGTGTGAACGACTTGGGCGGGGATGCCGGCGCTTTGGAAAAATTCGGGGGTGAAAGTATGGGACGCTGTGACGTTGGGCGCAAAACCGTGGCGCTTGTCGAGCCAATACGCCTGGCCGAATTCGCCAATAATGTATTCGCCACGTTTGAGGGCGCCGAGCACGAGTTCCCGAACGTCGCAAATATTGGCGACGAGAGCCCTGCCCGCCTCCCAATAGGCATCAATAACCGCGCGGCGATCAAATTTGAAGGCGCCCGCATTGTATTTTTTGAAATCAAAATCGGATTCCCGGAAAATCCCGGCGGCGATGGCGGGAGCGTTCCCGCGAAGTTCGGCGGCGGTCAGGCGTTCAAAAAAGTCGTTCCAAAGCGTTTCCGTCGTCTGGCAAACATATTGGATGGTGCGTTCGGCGCGATCCATGTGCGCGGTCATCTTTTCCTCAAACGCCTCCTTGGAGCCCAAAAAATCGGCGTAAAGAATCTGCCATTGTCCGACTTCGTCGCCATAGGCGGGCGTAATCCCGCGACCGGTCGAGCCGCGCGGCAGATGGTTGAGGATTTTGACGCGATAGTCTTCAAACGCCAGATCAAGCACACGATGCGTCACGTCGCTGACCATGCAGCGTTCGTCGATCCGCAGACGCGAATAGATCGAAATATCCTTGGCTTCGAGCGGTTTCGCCTCCCAATGGAATTTGTGGGGATCGGCGACGACACCCATGCCGATGGCGAGCACGGGAACATCTTTTTCAATGACGCCGGCAGGCAAAAGATTGAGTTTCAATCCGCCGACGGTGTGGCCGGAATTCGCTCCGCCGTTCACCTTCATCACAACGGAGACGATCTCGCGTTTGCCGCTCTCCGCCTGCAATTCGCGGATGACTTCCGGGATAAGACGACCTTTGCCCTCATCGCCCGTGCTAATGCCTGTGTCCGCGATCAGATGACTTTTAAAAGATGTAAGTGCCATAACGCATCCATTATAAATTTATACGCGTTCATTGACAAATGAGATTTTCGCCAAAAACACAAAATCCGCCACGGGAACGGCGGGAACGCGCGCTTTTTATTTTTTAACACAGAGACACAGAGATTTTTTTTGGGACTTCCCGCGTTCCCGCGAAACCCAAACAAAACCTTAAATCCTCCAATCTGTGGATCTTAAAAACCGTTCCCGCGCCTCTGTGACTCTGTGCCTTTTTGCGAGTTTTACGCTTTTATTTTTGGCGGGAACGATCCAGTTCCATTTGCAAAAGTCCCTGAAAAAGTCCGTTGCTCATCGGCGTCAGATTGGAGACGATTCCTGTCTTCGCAAAAATTTTTTTGACACTCGCGGGAGCGTCGCCCAAAAACCAGTGGAACCAAAAATCAAACAAATCCTGTGCGCTTTCCGACGCGAGCGCCGGCAACACCGCATCGACCATCAGCGTTTCAAAACGCGTTCCTCCAAAAACGCCGGCAAAAATCGTATCTTTGAAGCGGTCGTGAATAAGTTTCAGATGATTTTGGCTTCTGAAAATTTTTGTCAGGGAACTGTTTTCGGGGAGTTTCGGGAAATTGGACGCGGTGGAGCGGAGGCGTTCCCGCCAATCCGGATTTTTTTCCAAAAGTTCCAAATACTGTTCCAAGCGCCGTTCGGGATGATTGGGCGGGCGCAGAGGGAAAAGTTTCCAGTTTCCCGCTTCGGCGGCGAAAAGGCTTTTGGCGCTCATCGAGAGCATTGTCGTCGGGGAAAAGCGCTGTGCGAGGTGTGCCATTGTCGGTCGATTGCCTTTTAAGCCGAGTGTTTCGAGGACGATCTGATGACAATAGCTGTCCCAGCCGGCAGCGGCGATCCGTTTTTGGGCGAAATGGCATTTGAGCCGCCAACGTTCGCGGGCGCGTTCCCGCAGGATTTGCAAACGTTTGGGCGCGGCGACACTGGCGAGGAGTTCCGCCGAGTCCGCTTCGCGTTCTTCAAAACGCCGTTCGACGGCGACCAAGGCGTCGTCGATTGCATATTCCTCCAAATCGCGGTTCAGATAAGGCAGGAGCACCAAGGTTTCCATCGCCTCGTCAGCGGCATTGTATTCCGAGGCGGAAAGCGCCGCTTTGAGCGGAAAAAGCACAACATGCAAAACAACGTTCCCGTAAGCGGGATTGTGCTCGTGATGATGGGCGCGCCAGTCGCTCGCATAAAAATGGACTTCGACATCTCCGAAAACGATCTTGCCATCGATGCGCAGTTCTGCATTTTTAAAATCCGGCCCTTCAAAATGATTCCATTCGCCGGCTTTTAGGATTTCGATTTTTTTGCCCAGCTCGGATTTGAGACCGTCGCGTCTGAAATCGCCGCTATACCAAATTTTTTGCAAAACCCGTTCCGCGAGGTTGACGGGACCGTAAACGCCTTGGATTTCGGCAACACGATTTTCCATCATTTTCAGTTAGGCAAAACGACGGGAGTGTCCAGGCTGTTGTCCTCTTTTGTCAGTTTTGACTCCAAAAGATCTTCGACGAGCAGGAGATATTCGTCGGTTTTTTGTTTGAACAACATACGGTCGGATGCCAGAAAATCGCGGACGCGTTCGAGCATCGAACGCGGCGGACGGCGGGTCGCCAAGAGTTCTGGCAGGTAGCGGAAAAGTGCCTCGACATCTTGTTTTTTGACCGCATAATCGACGAGCACCAACAAAGCCTGCTGGTTGTAGTTTTCCGTCAAATAGGCGGCGTCATAGGCAATACGGCTTTCTTCGAGACGGTTCATTTCGCTCAGGCGTTTGCCGACGATTAAAAGCTGTGCCGCCGTCGCCGTGCGATTTTTGATCGTTTTGTCCAAAGCGAGTTTGCCGGACATTTCGTCTCCCATTTTGTAATAGGCCATCGTGCGAAGGCTGTCGAAGGTCGCTGAATTTTTTTCCACCCAGCCGAGATTCTGTCTGCCGAGTTCGTCGATCGCGTCCAAGGCTTTTTGCGCTTCGCCTCTTGCGATCATAGATTCGATGTGGTGGAGTTCAAAGCGCGGGAGCTCTTCATAGACATTGCGTTCGGCGATCTTATAAATCCGGTCGCTCAATTCGTATTTGTTGTAATCCGTCGCATACTGCGAAAGCGCCAGAAGCGCCGCCTGATTGTGATGGTCGCCGGAGGTGCAGGAAGTGATAAAGGAATCGACCAGGCGCTTCCAGACGTCCTGAGTCTCCGCCTTGTCGAGCATCGTGATGATGCGGATGCGAATATCCGGCTCGTCCGTTTGAACGGCGGTCTTCAGAAGGGACGTTCTCGCGCGCAGTTCTTCGCCCATCTCCATCAGATACATCGCGCGCAGGACGATGACTTGCAAATTGTTGTTGGAACGCTCGCAAGCCTTGTCCAAAAACTCGATCGCTTTTTGACGGTCGCCCGTTTCCCAAAGAATTTGCGCATACAAGACTTCGCCGGTCGTCATATTTTTGATATTGAACGATTCCAAGCGGGCGTTGGCCTCGTCAAAATAACCGCGCAAGATCAGGGACTGGACAAGCCCGACCTGCAAAATCATCTTGTTGGCCAAACAGGTTTCGTAGCGTTTTTTTGCCGCGGCCGCCGCTTTCGCCAAATCGTCATTTTCGGGAGCGCCGAGTCCGCCCGCGGCTTCGAGAGCTTTCCCTGCCGCTTCGTATTCTTTCTTGTAACGCTCGATTTTTTCCTCATAGACCGGCAATGCCTCGTCAACGGCTTTGATCAAAACATCGTCTTCCGTGCAGGCGAGTGCGCGACGGATAAAATAATTGGCGTATTCCGAATGGTCCGCAGCATCCTTCAACCCGCTCGCCAGATTAACGCACGCCACATGATACATACGCTGGTAAAAGAGCAGATAGGAATAATAGATCAAACCGTCCGGATTTGTCGGCGCAAGGTTCAGACCCGCACGAATACCGCCGATGACGGATGCCGGATCTTTCGCCTTGAGCGCTTTTTCAATAAGCTTGTCACCCATCGCCCGGCGACACCTGATGCGCACATCGCGGGAAAAAAGATACATCATCATGTCCGAATAGGAGACGCTCTCGACCTCTGCGCGCCGATATTTCGAATAATGGAATGTCGTCACCCCAAAATAAAATGTCAGAACAACCGTAACGCCGAGCGTAATGATCCGCGGCCAGTTAAAACGAAGCGGCCAGGAGCCGTCCGTCTGCTTGACATAGTCAAAAAGTCCCAACCAGTAGGAGTTTCTAAATTTCGGCGATTGCTTTTCCTCTTTTTCTGTTTCCATAAACTAAAAAATTAAAATGTTCTCCGGAGCAAATGTCTGGCGAGTTCCCGCAAAATTTTTGCGTTCCCGCCGAGTCCGTCCAATTCGTCGCAGATTTTCAGCGCGCGCTCCGTCAGCGCTCCCGCGTCTTCCTTGGCTTTTGACATTCCGTAAAGTTTCGGATAAGTCGTTTTTTTGTTGTCCTCGTCAGCGCGGACAGGTTTCCCCAATGTGTTTTCGTCCGCGGTTTCGTCCAAAATATCGTCGATGATCTGAAAGGCGACGCCGACACAGAAACCGAATTCGCAGAGGAGATTTTCGACGCGTTCCCGCAAAGGCTCCGGGAGATCCGCCAAAGTCGCTCCCATCAGCAATGCCGCCGAAATCAGCGCCGCCGTTTTGTTTTGGTGAATATACGCCAGACGCTCCGGCGTCATCTCTTCTTTTTCCCCCAAGGTGTCTTCGACTTGCCCGCCGATCATCCGTTGCGAATCCGCCGCCGTGCCCAGGATGCGCGTCAACCGTGCCGCCACCGCCGGATGCTCCGCGTAGGCGATCGTCGGCAATGTCAGCGCATGCGTCAAAAGCGCGTCTCCGGCGAGCAAGGCGATCGTCTCGCCGTAAACTTTGTGGCAAGTCGGCTTGCCTCGACGCAAATCCGCATTGTCCATGCACGGCAAATCATCGTGAATCAAAGAATAGGTATGCAGGCATTCCACCGCCACCGCCGCCGGCAAAAAATCAAGGCGTTCCCGCGAAATCCCCGTTCCCGCGAAATCCCCAAATGCCGTTCCCGCGGCGATCAGCAAAAGCGGCCGCAAACGCTTGCCGCCCGCATTCAGACTGTAACGCATCGCTTCATGAATCAGCGACGGGCGCGTTCCCGCCGGCGGCAAGCAACGGTCCAAAGCCGACTCGACTTCCCTGACCGACTCCGCCATCCACTGTGACAAATCAAAACTTTCCGTCATGGCTACAAATCCGAAATTTGCGTTCCCGGCTTGGCGATATATTGCTTGAGCGCCATTGTTATCGGGATCGATTTTTGAGTGAGCGCGGGATCGTTGATGTCGCGGGGACGCGGCAAATCGACCGAAAAATCGCTGGCGATGCGTCCCGGATGCGGCGACAACAGCACAATGCGGTCGCCGAGACAGGCGGCTTCACGAATGTTGTGCGTCACAAAAATGATTGTTTTTTGCCGCTGCACAAAAATCCGCTGCAAATCTCCGTAGAGCTGTTCCCGCGTCAAGGCGTCGAGGGCGGAAAAGGGCTCGTCCATCAACAGAATTTTAGGATTGGGCGCCAATGCGCGCGCCAGCGCGACGCGTTGCCGCATGCCGCCCGAAAGCTGGTGAATGTTAGCCCGCGCATAATGGGAGAGTCCGACGAGCGTCAGATAATACATCGCCACCTCGCGGCGTTCCGCGTTGGTCAGGTTTGGCTTGAGCTTGAGGCCAAAAATAACATTGTCGAGCACGTCCAGCCACGGGAACAATGCGGAATCCTGAAACATTACCAGGCGTTCCCGCCCCGGCGACAAAATCGGCACTCCGTCCATCAGAACCTCGCCCTCCGTCGGCTGTTCAAGTCCGGCGATAATATTCAAAATCGTCGATTTGCCGCAGCCGCTCGGACCGACAAGACACAAAAACTCCCCTTCGTTGACATCGAGAGAAACATTGTCGAGTGCCAAAACCGACCCCTGTCCGCGCGACGTGAACGTTTTGCTGACGTTGCGTAAACTGATTTTTGCCGGAGCCACCGATTCTCCCGCAACCGAAAGTGGAGCTATCATAGGATTTGAAATTTATAAAACTGAAAAAACAACGCCGTTCCCGCGATTATCCGGGAGGCCATCCCAGGGCACGGCCGCCAACGACATGGACATGGAGGTGCGGCACCGTTTCGCCGGCATCAGCGCCCGAATTGATCACCGCACGAAAACCGCTCGCCGCCACGCCGCGTTCCCGCGCCACCTGACCGGCGACGACGAGAAGATGTCCCAAGAGCGCCGAGTCCTCCGCCGAAACCTCCCCGAGACGCACGATCACACGTTTGGGAATCACCAAAATATGCACCGGCGCCTGCGGATTGATGTCTTCGATCGCAAAACATTGATCGTCTTCATAAACCATCTTGGAGGGAATCTCACGATCCGCGATTTTTTGAAATAGGGTTTTCATAAAAACAATTAAACAGACTTGCGGGAACAGGCGCGATTATAAATTTTTGTAACGCGCTCAACAAGCTCTTCGACAGAGCAGAAATCCGTCATCACGTTGACACCCGAACGCATATAGGCGCGTTCCCGCGACGCATAGAGTTCGCGAATCTTCGCCAAACGCTCCGCGGGATCTTCGATCTGCAGCAAAGGACGCGATTTGTTGCCGGCAATGCGCGAAAAAATCACCTCCGGGCTCGCAAACAACGCGACCACCACGCCTTTTTTGGCAAGCGCCTCCGACATCCCGTCAATCGTCACGATTCCGCCACCCGTCGAAATGATGGCGCCGCTGTCCGGCAGCCATTCCGCGACACAGCGCTGTTCGAGCCGGCGGAAAAACGCTTCCCCGTCCGTCGCAAAAATTTCAGAAATCTTGCGTCCCGTCCGCTCCTGGATCAATTTGTCCGTATCAATGAACGGACGCCGCCAGACTTGCGACAGCATCCGACCGAGCGCCGTTTTACCGGTGCCCATAAAACCCGTCAGGATCAAGTTGTCGCTGCCCAAGAGACGCATCTGCTTTTACCGCCTATTTTTTTGAAAACAATGCCGCCCGCTCCATATATTTGGCGAGAATGTCGAACTCGAGATTGACCGGATCGCCCGCACGGCGTTCCCGCAGGTTGGTCGCCTCCATCGTGTGCGGAATCAGCCAAATGTCAAACGTTCCCGCGACATCGTCGAGAGCCGCCACCGTCAAAGAAATCCCGTCAACGGCAATGCTGCCCTTGTAAACCAGATATTTTAAAAAGTCCCGGGGCGCACGCACGCAGAGCCTGAAATTGGCACCTTCCTGCGCGAGCGAAACGATCGTTCCCGTCGCATCGACATGTCCCGTCACAAAATGTCCGCCCATACGCGCGCCGACGGCGAGACTGCGTTCGAGATTGACCGCCGAACCCTGCGCCAGGAGTGAAAAAGACGTGCGGCGCAACGTTTCATCCAAAACATCAAAACCCAACTGCGTTCCCGCCATCGCCACCACCGTCAGGCAGCAGCCGTTGTTGGCGACGCTGTCGCCGACCGCCAATGTTCCCGCAAACGCCGGAGCATCAACCGTCAAACGCCAGACGGCATCGGCGTTCCCGCCGGATTTTTCCAAGGAAATCACCGTTCCCGTCGTCTCTACAAGCCCTGTAAACATATTGCCAATTATAAATGGGAATCCCCGTTCCCGCAAATCTCGAACACTGCGGATCTTCCTCGACCGCCGTCCAAGATTTTAGCCATTGCGGGAACAGGTTTTTAAAACTATCATTAATAGAAGCATGAAACACTTCAACACGATTCTTTCACCCTCGATTTTGGCGGCAAACCACGCTGCGCTCGGTGAAGGCTTAAAAACCGTCCTCGACTGTCATTTGCCCTGGGTTCATCTCGATATTATGGACGGCAATTTCGTTCCCAACATTTCTTTCGGCCCACAGGCGGTCAAAGATTTGCGCAAGCAAAACATCTCCATTTTTTTTGACACGCACCTGATGCTGGCGCGCCCGGACAAATATATCGAAAACTTTGCCGCAGCCGGCTCACAACTGATCACCATCCATGTCGAACCCGACGGCTACGATGTCGCGGGAACCCTCGCGGACATCCGCTCCAAAGGCCTCCACGCGGGAATTTCCCTCAATCCCGACACACCCGTCGAACGCGTCCTGCCCTACCTCGACAAGGTCGATCTGGTCCTCGTCATGTCCGTGTTCCCGGGATTCGGCGGACAATCGTTCATGGACTCCGTTTTGCCCAAAGTGGAAAAACTGGCGCGGCTGCGCGATGAAGGCGCCGGGGAATTCCGCATCGAAATGGACGGAGGGATCGACCTCAAAACCGCCCCGCTCTGCAAAAACGCCGGAGCCGACACGCTCGTCGCGGGAACGGCATTTTTCAAAGCCCAGGACAAAGCGAAATTCATCGAAGAGATCACCCGCTAATTTTCCCGATTTATGAGCAGCGTTTCAGGAAAAATTTTTCAAATCGCCACCTTTGGCGAAAGTCACGGTCCCGCAATCGGTGTTGTCATTGACGGCGTTCCCGCACAGCTCCCGCTGAGCGCTGAAGAAATCCAGCGGGAACTCGACAGGCGCCGTCCCGGGCAGAGCGATCTCTCGACCGCGCGCAACGAATCCGATCTCGTCGAAATCCTCTCGGGCGTCTATGAAGGCAAAACGACGGGAACGCCGATCGCGCTCGTCGTCGCCAACTGCGACCAACGCCCCGGCGCCTACGACAAACTGCGCGAACAGTTTCGCCCGAGTCACGCGGATTTCACCTACATCGCAAAATACGGTTTTAGAAATCCCGAAGGCGGCGGACGCGCCTCCGCCCGCGAGACAATCGCCAGAGTCGCCGCCGGAGCCGTGGCAAAAAAAGTTTTGAAACAGCTCGCGCCCGACTTGGATTTTTCCTGCTATGTCGAAAGCGTCGCCGACATTTGTATGGATGCGGACGAAAATTTTTATGACCGCTCCGTCATCGACGCAAGTCCGACGCGCTGTCCCGTTCCCGCCGTCGCCGATGCGATGGCAGCCAAAATCAAAGCAATCCGCGCCAGCGGCGATTCTCTCGGCGGCACAGTCCGCTGCAAAATCCGCGGCGTTCCCGCCGGCTGGGGCGAGCCCGTCTTTGACCGTCTCGAAGCGGATCTCGCCAAGGCAATGCTCTCGATCCCGGCGACAAAAGGTTTTGAAATCGGCAGCGGTTTTGCGGGAACACTGATGACGGGCTCGCAGCACAACGATCCCTTTGTCATAGGAGAAGACAAGAAAATACATACCGCAAGCAATCGTTCCGGCGGCATTCAAGGCGGGATTTCCAACGGCGAAGTCATCAATTTCAGAGTCGCCTTCAAACCGACGCCGACGATCGCCAAAACACAGCAGAGCGTCGATGTTCGCGGGAACGCCTGCGAAGTCGTCGGCAAAGGCCGTCACGATCCCTGCGTGCTCCCGCGCGCCGTCCCAATTGTCGAGGCGATGGCGGCGCTAACCCTTGTCGAACACGCCTTGCGACAACGCGCGACCGCACCGATTCTTTGATTTTAACAATGACCGACGACCTTTTTAACATGCCGGAAGGCGACGCGGGAACGACAAAACAAAGCGATCCCGCAGCAGAAGGTTTCCGTCGGCCGCTGGCGGCGCGTATGCGTCCGCGCGATTTGAGCGAAGTCCTGGGGCAGGAAAAAATCTTGGGCGCGGGAACGCTTTTACCCAAACTCATCGAAACCGACAGTTTCGGCTCCCTGCTTTTTTACGGTCCTCCCGGCTGCGGCAAGACGACGCTCGCCGAAGTCATCGCGCACATGGCGCACTGCCACTGCGTCCGCATCAACGCCGTTCTCTCCAACAGCGGGGAGTTGCGGGAAATCCTCCGAATGGCCCGCAGCAATCCCTCCATGCGCACGCTTTTGCTGATTGACGAGATTCATCGCTTTAACAAAGCGCAGCAGGATTTGCTCCTGCCGGATGTCGAAGCGGGCAACATCCGCCTGATCGGCTGCACGACGCACAATCCCGGATTTTATATCATTCCGCCCCTGCTGTCGCGCTCACATCTTTTCAGGCTCGAACCGGCAAACGCAGCCAATATTTTGGCGGCTCTCAAACGCGCGCTCGCCGACAAGGAGCGCGGACTCGGCATGCTCGAGCTCAACGCCGACGACAAGGCGCTGACCGCGCTCGCGAATATGAGCGACGGCGATATGCGGCGCGCCCTCAACGCCCTTGAAACCATCGCCCTCGCCCACGCGCCCAAAAGCGAAATCCGTCCCGACGATATCGCAACCTGGGCGAAAGAACGCCAAATCCGCTACGACCGGGACGAGGACGACCACTACGACACGATTTCCGCCTTTATCAAATCCGTCCGCGGGAGCGATCCCGACGCCGCCGTCTATTGGCTCGCCGTAATGTTGGAAGGCGGCGAAGATCCCCGCTTTATCGCGCGGCGGCTGGTGATTTTGGCGAGCGAAGACATCGGGCTGGCGGATTCCCGGGGACTGCTCGTCGCCGTCGCCGCCCAACAAGCCGTCGATTTTATCGGAATGCCCGAAGCCCAGCTGACGCTTGCTCACGCGACGCTCTTTTTGGCGACCTGCCCCAAAAGCAATTCCGCCACAAACGCCATTTTCGCCGCGCAAAAATCCGTACGGGAAGGACGTCAGGCCGTGCCGCTCCATCTCAGAGACGCGCACAGCAAATTTAACACTTCGCTCGGCAACGGGAACGACTATCTTTATTCCCACGAGTTTCCGGAGGGGATTTCTGGGCAAAACTACATGGAAGAGCCCAAAAATTTTTATAAACCCCTCGGGAACGGCGCAGAAGCAGCCATCGCCGAACGCCTCGCCCACTGGAACGAACTCCGCCGACAAATCCGAAACCGCGGCAAAAAATAAAATCCGCGTTCCCGCAAATCAAAATCGTATAATTTCATTATGAACCATACGCATTTTAATTTCGTTCCCGCTTTTTCCCTCGAAACGCTCGCCGACCGGATGATCGACGATATGAAAAGGGCAGAGGGCGACATCATGGAGGAAAAAATCGTATTGGTGATGAATCCGGCGCAAGGCTCGTGGCTCAAACAATACATCGCACGCAAGACCGGCATCTGCGCCAACATTCATTTCTGTAGCCCGGACAAATATTTCAACTCCCTTCTCGCCCGACATTCCGGAGATGAAATCTTCGCGCAACTCCCGCTCGCCTGGCGGATTTTCAAAACATTCCAAAAAAATCCGGACCATTTCAATTTCAAATTTCGGGACAATTCAGAAAACGACCTAATGGTCCTGGCTGACATTCTCGCGAAACTTTTTTGGAGCTATCAGACGCGCCGTCCCGAAATGATCGATGTCTGGCAGCGGAAACTCGATGACAGCGCCTACACCGGAGAAACGATCCAAAAAGAGTTTCGCGACGAATACCATCGTCAAAAAAAACTCTGGCAGGCGCTCGAACTCAAGACGCACGATGTCCCCGCCTGTCGTTTTGTCGATTTTTTGTCGAACAAGATTTCCGTTCCCGTGCCGCGGCAAATCTTTGTTTTCGCTCCGACGGCAATGCCGCGCCTGCACTATCGTTTTTTACAAAAACTCTCCGACGGCGACTGCACGGTCAACTTTTATTACCACAATCTCTCCTCCGATCTCTGGACGGAGACGGAGAGTGAAAAAAAGATAGAAAAAGACAAACTGCGTTCCCGCCCGCAACTCGAAAGCGAAGAAAAATGGATCGAGAGCGTTCGCGGGAACGAGCTTTTGACAACTTGGGGAAAAGCCGCAAGAAAAATGGCGATGCAGCTCATCGACGACAATTTGCTCGACGGCGACAACAGAGACGAGGCACCCGCGGGAACGACCCTTTTGCAACGCGTGCAGGCGGATATTCGCGGGAACGTCGCCGATCCCGAAAAATACGAACGCGACGACGATTCGCTCCTCATCCATGCGGCGCGTTCGCCATTGCGGGAGATCGAAATCCTCTACGACGAGCTCTCAAAAATCTTTGAAAAAGAAAAAAATATGAACGCGCGCGATGTTATCGTCCTCGTTCCCGACATCGAATCCTACGCCCAGGAAATCCACGCGGTTTTCGGCGCAGACGACTCGGCGTTCCGCTACACCGTCAACGACCGGAAATCCTCCGTCGCAAGATCTGGTGTGCGAACATTTTTAAACCTGCTCGGAATCATTCAAAACAGCTTGAAAATCTCCGACATCCTCGAACTTTTCAACTGCCAGGCAGTGCTTAAAAAATTTTCCATCGAAAAAGACCGCGTCAAAACACTGCGAAAGCTTATCCTCGACAGCAACTGGAAAAACGGATATGACGCGGAAACACGGCGCAGGGAACTCGAAGAATTTTGCAATCTCGGCGAAAATGCTCCCGAGGACTCGCGCTTTTTTTATCAAAACAGCTACGAATTCGCGAAACGACGCTTGATTTTGGGGCTTGCGCTCAATAACGATTTTGATGACGAAGTGCTCGAAGAAGAGGACGGCAACGGCATCGCGCCCGT
Source organism: Opitutales bacterium (assembly GCA_024697185.1). Classification (GTDB taxonomy): domain Bacteria; phylum Verrucomicrobiota; class Verrucomicrobiia; order Opitutales; family UBA953; genus Spyradosoma. Next base: position 21,235 of record JAILGB010000030.1, read on the forward strand.
TAAAGGTCTCAAAGCCGACAAAGACAGTCAAGACCTGCTCGAAATCTTTTTTAAAGTCATCGAAAAACTCCAGCAGCTGAGCACGAGGATCAAAAACTCCCGCAGCCCGGAAGAATGGTCGCTCTTCATCAAAGAGGAAATCCTTGAGGAATTTTTCTGCCTCGACAACGAATTTGACATTTTTAAAATCAACAGCGCACTCGACACTCTCAGTGCCAGCGCCAAAAAAGTCGCTTTTGAAGACAAATGCAATTTCGCAAGCTTCCTTACGCTTTTGAAAAAAAACATCGACACGATCAAACACCGCGCGCCGGAGATATTGAGAGGCGGGATCACTTTTTGTGAACTCCAGCCGATGAGAAACATTTCCAGCGACGTCGTCTGCATCGTCGGACTCTCGACCGGCGAGTTCCCGCGACAAAACAAAAATAGCAACAACGACCTGACCTATCTTTGGGACAAAAAAATAAAAGTCGCAGGCGAAAACAAAATTTATCTCTGGGACAGAACCGCCCGTGAAGACGATTGCCTTCTCCTGCTCGAATCTGTTCTCGCGGCAAAAAAATATCTGCGGCTCTCCTATATCAGCGGCAAACAAACCGACAACAAGGAAAAACCACCCGCCTCACCCCTCGGAAAATTTATCGAATACCTCTGCAAAATCGTCGGCGGGAACGACAAAAAAAGCGCCGCCGAAAAATTTATCAAAAAACACCCGCTGCAGGATTTTGAAGACGCGGGAACGAGAATCCCGTCCCTCGCAAAACTGAACAAAGCGCTCTCCGAAGATTTGAAAGGGAAAATGCAGATAAAGCCGATCCCGACAGACAAAGAGCACTTGGGATTTGATCCAAAAAATTTCAGCCTCAACGAAATCCTCGATTTTTACAACAATCCGGGAGAATATCTTTTCAAAAAACTCAATCTGCGGCTCCCCTACAACAAAAGCGAAGAAACAGAAAATCCCGAACTCGACCCGCTTAAAAAACTCGATCCGCTCAAAATGCTGAAATTAAAGGCTGCCGAAATCGCTTTTAAAACAGTCCTCTCCGAACTCGAAAACGGGAACCGCGACCAGCAAAAGCTACAGAAAAACGTCAACGACAGCGTCAACGGCAAACTCAAAGAAATCCAAAAAGCGAAATTCGCCGCCGGATCTGCCAGCGCCTTTGACAAAGCCGAATCCGAAACGATAAGTTACAATCTCAACAAAAAGCCGTTTCTTGAAGAGGGATTAGAACTCAATAAAGAATTGGAACTGGAGATCAACGAACGCAAGATCTCCTACTCGTTCCCGATTTTTGAAATCGAGACCACGCAAAAAACAAAAAAGAAAACAACAATCACAAATCACTATTACATTTTAGAAAAACCCGAACACGATATAAAAATCGTCTATGCCTTCTTAAACGAAATCGAAAAAGACAAAAGCGGCACTTTCAATGAAGGCGAAGCGGAAATTACATACGACTTCAAACTTAATCGTTTTAGTAAAAACAAAATTCCGCGTCCGGATAAGCAGGATTGCAAGCCGCTCAAAACCTACATCGAAGACTTTTTCAAAGCCCTCAAATTAGATCGAGCGACTTTGGAAAAATTAGAGAAAGAAGCGGCATCTTACCAAAAGCCGTATTTCGACTTTCTTCTCAATAGCGTTCCCGCAGAGGCGGCTACTTAACCGACTCGGGATTGACAAATTCGATACTTTTGACCGGAGCGTTCCCGTCGAGAGAGACTGGAGCGAATGTAAACATCCAGCGTGAGAGACGAAGTTGCGGCAAGGAAAACGTTCCGGCGGGCAGCTTGAACAAAATGCGATTGATGCCCGGCTTCAACTGAATCTGCATCGGCGGGCGCGTGGTCCAGTTTTCGTTTTGCAAAGGGATTTCCTGGCTTTTGTTTTTGTGGCTGTTTTTCCAATCCGGCGGCGGGAGTTCTTTGCCGTTGATCCAAACTTTACTGTCAAAATAATCCCATTTTCCCGCGGGTGGCGGAAGATCCGGCTCGGAGGCGCTATAATAGTGCGTTTGGATATAGGCGCCGATTTTTTGCGCCTTGTCGGACTTGATGAAGGCTTCGGCGTAAACGGTTGAGTTTTTTTGCGGATTTTTGAAAAATCCGGCGACGGTGTCCTCGCCCCAAACATGTCGCAGGTAGATTGCCGCGCCGCGAGCGAGACGTGTCTTGAAGCCGGCGAGCGATTTTTCTTTTTCCGGCGGGAACGCCTTTTTAAAATCGCCGCCGTTGTCGAACGGCTCATCGGTGATGCGCCAGATGATGTCTGCCTGCGGCACCCACGGGAACGCCTTTCCCATCTCGCGTTTCACGTAGAGTTCCCGCCGTTCAAAATCCTTAAAATATTCGAGTTCCTCGCCGTCAAACGGAATATTGACGCCTTGGGTTTTAAAAAGATCCTTGCGTCCGCCGCGCCAAACCGACTCCGCGAAAGCGAGCATCGAGGCGTGAAAAGCATTATTTTGCAAAAGTCCCTCCGTACCGACAATGTATCGGTCAGCCCAAATGGCAGCTTCTCCGCCGCCGATGGTGCCGTTACACTCGGGAACGCCGCCAAAGTTTGAAAACAAGACCGCTACGGGATCGGCGAAACCGTCAAAATGGTTCAAATAATGCAGCCTGCCGTCCACCGACAGCGTTCCCGTGAGGGGACATCCGCGGGAACTCCACATATTCACGAGATCGACTTCGCCGGGAGCGACCTGCGCGCCGGGATTCCAAATGCCGACTTTACGGCCGGCGTCGCGAACATGCTTGCGCACGGCGGGAACGAAATTCGTATCGTCGATCCGGACCTCATCCGTGCCGATATGGAAAAACGGAGTTTTGTCAAGCTGCGGGAACGCGTTTTCAAACGCTTCCGTCAAAAGACGTTTGACGGCGACAAGTCCCTGCTCCGACTGCGGGTCAAAGCCCATCGCCTTGACAAAAGCGCGATTGTGGCCGGGAACGTCGATTTCGGGAACGACCGTAACTCCGCGCGCATAACAATAATCGACAAATTCCCGCAGTTCTGAAAACTTATAAAATTTGCCGGGATCGCGCTCATAGGACGCGGGCGCGTTAAGTTTGGGATAAATTTTTGACTCGAGCCGCCACCCCTGATTATCGGTGAGATGCCAGTGAAAAACATTGATTTTTCGCGCCGCCAAAAAATCGATAATGCCTTTGAGGTCTTTGATCGGGATATAGGAACGTCCGCAATCGATCATAAATGAGCGATAGGGATAAGCGGGCCAGTCCTTGATTTTGCAGGCGGGAACGGTCTGGCTCTTGTCGAGTTCCGCCGCCCAGAGCATTTGGTCGAGAGTTTTTTGAGCGTTGGCGATGCCGAGTTTTGATGTGGCGCTGATCTTGGCGCCCGCCGCCGTAATCGTCAAAAGATAGGCTTCCGCCTGCGCATGCTCGGGAACGCCGTCAATTTTTTTGAGCATTTTGACAGCCGGCTTCGTTTTTAGTTTCGCCACCGGACATTTTTGAGTCTTGTGCTCCTCATATTTTTGCGGGAGCGGTATCACATTGCAAACCGCCTGTGCCAACAATGAAAAAAGCAAAAATAAAAGTGAGGAAAGAACAGCCTTTTTCATTCTCGATTTCGCTTTTAATATTTTTTAAAATTTGATTCCCTCAAGTTTTTGTCGGGCTGCGTCCATTGCCTCCGCGACGATTTGCCGGTTGGCGTCGCTCATCTCGACGAGCGGCAGACGGACTTCCTCCGATGAAATCAGCCCGGCGCGCGCGCAAGCAAATTTTGCGGGAACGGGATTGGGCTCGATAAAAAACTTTTTAGACAGATCGATCAAAATATCGTTGAGCGCCTTGGCGCCCAGATAATCGCCGGCAGCCATTTTGGCGACCATCGCAGCCACTGCCCTCGGCAGATAATTTGAAACAACGGAAATCACACCGCGCGCGCCCAATGTCATAAACGGCAGAACCAAAGAATCGTCACCGCTCGTCACTAAAAAATCCTCGTCGAGTGTGTTCACAAGCTTTTGCACCTTGTCGCACGAACCTCCGGCTTCTTTGATACCGACAATATTTTTGTAATTTTCGCGCAAGCGTTTTACGGTTTCCGTGGCAATCTCGATCCCGCAACGGCCGGGAATGGAATATAAAATGATCGGCTTTTGCGTCGCCTCGGCAACGGCGGCAAAATGGCGATAAACGCCTTCCTGATTGGGTTTGTTGTAATACGGCGCGACCAAAAGGAACGCGTCCGCGCCGACTTTTTCCGCTTCCTTTGTCAGATGAATGGCCTCCGATGTGGAGTTGGAGCCCGTTCCCGCCACCACGGGAACGCGACCTGCCGCGTATTCCACCGTGCGCGCAATGACCTCGATATGTTCTTCATGCGTCAATGTCGGACTCTCGCCGGTCGTTCCCACGGAAACGATCCCGTCGATACCTTCGCTCACTTGGTATTCAACCAATTTTTTCAAATCGCCGTAATCGACTTCGCCATGGCTCATCGGGGTGATGAGCGCCGTTAACGCACCGGAAAAAATATGCTTAGACATAATGAGTCATTATAAAATAGAGCCCTTGAATTGGCAATTTTAAAGGCAATCACGGGAACGGAAAAATCTCGCGTTCCCGTGATTGCCTCCCTTAAAAAAATCCTTAGAGAATAGCGCCGGGCTGAATAGCGGCAGCCGCCGGATTTTCCTGCAACAATTTTTCCGCCGTCGCGACAAAATTGTCAACCTGCATCCCCGCCGTTCCCGTCTCGAGGGCGGCGATAGCGGCGATCTTGTCAAAATCCTCCCGGGTCAGATTGAGGCGTCCGTCCTCGGCGAGCCGGTCAAAGAGATTGTTTTCGGTGATCTTGCCCTGGCGAATATCGCGCGCGGTGGCGACGGCGTGCGTCTTGATCACTTCGTGCGCGGTCTCGCGTCCGACACCGCGTTTGACAGCTTCCATCATGATTGTCGTCGTCAGGAGGAAGGGCAGATAATAATTCTTTTCCCGCTCGATGACCGGGCGGTTGATTTCCATCTGTTTAAGGATCACCAGGAAAGTTTCGAGCATGGCATCGATGGCGAAAAACGCGTCCGGCAACGCGACGCGACGGACGACGGAGCAGCTCACGTCGCCTTCGTTCCACTGGTCTCCGGCGAGCGCTTCGAGCATCGTCAAATGTCCCTTCAAGATGACATGCAGACCGTTGAGGCGTTCGCAACTGCGCGAATTCATCTTGTGCGGCATCGCCGACGAACCGACCTGTCCCGGCAAAAAGCCTTCGCTGGCAAGTTCATGTCCCGCCATCAGGCGCAAAGTCTTTGCAAAACTCGACAGGCCGGATCCGATATGCACGAGTGTTGCGACGGTGGCGAAATCAAGCGAACGCGGATAAACCTGTCCTGTCGCGTTAAACGCGTGCGGAATGCCGAGATGCTGGCGGACACGGCTGTCAAATTCCATCACCTTGTTGACATCCTGATCAAAAAGCGTGAGCAAATCGAGTTGCGTTCCAACGGCGCCTTTGACACCGCGAGCCGGATAATTGGCGATCAAGGCGTCGAGTTCCCGCAGGGCGACAATTATATCTTCGCCAAACATTGCAAAACGTTTGCCGAGCGTCGTCAACTGCGCGGCGACATTGTGGGTGCGCGAAGTCATGGCGAGATCGCGCGTCTCCGCGGCACGCTCCGCCAGGCGTTTGAGAGCGGCGATTGTCTTGAGGCGGATATATTTGAGGGATTTGAAAATTTGCAACTGCTCCACAGACTCCGTCAAGTCGCGGGAAGTCATGCCCTTGTGAATGTGCTGCCAGCCGGCGAGATCGCAAAATTCCTCAATGCGAGCCTTCACGTCGTGGCGCGTGATGCGTTCCCGCGCGTTGATGGAGTCGAGATTGACATTCTCCTTCACTTTTTCATACGCGTCAATCGCCTCTTGGGGAATATCGAGGCCGAGATCTTTTTGCGCCTTCATCACGGCGATCCAAAATTCGCGCTCGAGAATAATGCGGCCCGTCGCAGACCAGATTTTTTTTACAGCCTCGGTGGCGTAACGTTGTGCCAAAACATTTGCAATGACTTCCATAATAAATATGAGTTTAAATAAAAAAAAGCGTTCCCGCGAGAATATTCCCTCGGGAACGCGATTTAAATCGAGCGAGAGCCTATTCCTTCGCCGGCGCTTCTTCGGCGGGCTTCGCCTGCTGCGCCTTGAGGAACTCTTCCTCGTTGACAGCCGTGTAGAGCTTGGACTCGACGACTTGGAGGAGATAGTTACGGGTGAGCGAGAAACCGTATTTTTCAGTCATCGTCTTGTTGTCCGCTTCGAGACGCTGGGTCGCGGTCTTGATTTCCTCCTCGAGCTTGCTCTTGGCTTCGCCGTCCTGCATTTGGGCTAACGCGGCATTCATCTGCACCAGACGGTCGCGTTGCGCCTGCACGATTTGGACATTGTGGCGGAAAAGATCATTTTCAACAGCACCGGGGATTTTGGCGATCAAACGGAATTTGTCGTTAGCGCGCACCAAAAACTGGTCTGCGGGAACGCCCTCTTCCTTCGCCTTGTTGTATTCTTCGTCCGTCAACTTGATAAAAACTTGCGAATTGACGATCTGGTGCACATAGTTTCTCGCGAGCGAAAAACCGTAGGACTGTGTCATCTGCGCATTGTTTTTGTTAAGTGCGGCCTCGCGATCCTTGATCGCTCCCGCCATCAGTTCTTTTTCCTTGGGGGAAAGGATCTGCGAGAGAGCGACGAGCGCTTGGCGCTGACGCTGGACAAGCTGGACATTTTGCATAAACTGCTCGTTGGCCGCAGCCGTCGAGATCGTTGACACATGAATGAATTTTTGTCCGTTCTGTTCGATGTAATCTAAATCTGCCATTTTGATTTATATATTGGTTTTTTTCTTAGATTTGAGACTCCGCGTCCGTTTTTTCGGATTTTTCGGCGGCTTCCAAACGCGCCTGAGCTTCTGCCTTCAAATATTCTTCTTCGTTGACTTTCATGAAGAGCTTGATTTTTTCAACCTGCATCATGTAGTTGCGGGTGAGCGAAAAACCGTAGTGCTTGATCATTTCGTCATTGTTCTTCTTAAGAGTTTCCTCTTCATTTTTGAACTGCTCTTCAAGCTTGGTTTTTTCTTCGCCGTCCTCCATTTGCGCGATGACGTTATTCATTTGAATCAGACGCTCGCGACCGTTTTGCATGATCTGCACATTGCGACGGAACAAATCGTTTTCCTCCGCAGTCGGGATTGTCGCGACCAATTGATATTTGTCGTCGCCCTTGACTTCAAAAACCGGTTTTTCACCGTCTTTTTTATTTTCAGCCTCTTCGCGCGCTTTCTTGTATTCTTCGTCGCTGAGTTTGAGGAAAATCTTAGTGGAAACGATCTGCTGCACATAGTCGCGAGTGATGTTAAAGCCGTAGGCCTTTGTCATCGCCTCATTGTTTTTGGCAAACGCTTCCGTGCGGTTTTTGATAGAGTCCTTCAACAACTCTTTTTCCTCCGGCGAAAGAATCCGGTCGAGTTCGACCAACGCCTGACGCTGCGCGCCCAAAATCTGCACATTCTTCATAAACTCCTCACAAGCGCTAACCTGCGAGATCGTCGAAATATGAATATATTTCTGACCATTTTGTTCGATTGTCTCGAACGCATCCGTTTTCGCGGGCGCGGGAGCTGCGGTCGTCGCTGCCGGCTCATCGGCCGCATTTGCGAAAGTTACCGCGGGAAGCATTGCTGCAAGAGCAAGGAGGGTATTTTTAAGTTTCATAGGATTTAATAATGATTTACCTGTTTATAATAAGATTTATACGTTTGCTTTTCAAGCGTATTCAAAATAAAAGCGACGCAATTTGAAAATTTTATCTAAATCACCATTTGTTGCGAAAAACGAAAAAGACGGCGCCGACAATACAGAAAAACGCCCACAAATAATCCCAGCGCCATTTTTCGTCCATCAGCAGCAGCGAAAACGGGACAAAGACCAAAAGCGTAATGACTTCCTGCATCACCTTCAACTGTCCCAGCTCCAAACCGCCGGCATAACCGATCCGGTTGGCGGGCACCATGATCATATACTCAAAAAACGCCACGCCCCAGCTCATCAAAATCACCCAGAACAGCGGCTTGTCCGTTCCCGTGCGCAAATGCCCGTACCACGCATAGGTCATAAACAAATTGGACAAAATCAAAAGCCCGGAAACTTTCAAAAACGTCAATGCCATTTTTAAAAAAATGCGCTTTTTAAAAACTCAAAGTCCAAGTTCGCCCTGCCCGGGACCGCGCTTGACGCCGCAGACCTGCCAGCCTTTTTCCGTCAAAAGTCTGCCCTGTGGCGTTCTCGCGATATAGCCTTCCTGGATCAAATACGGCTCGTGAACTTCCTCCAAAGTGTTGGCATCCTCGCCGACAGCAACGGCAATCGTCGTCAGGCCGACAGGACCGCCGCCATAATTTTCCGCCATGACGCGCAAAATCCGCTTGTCCATTTCATCAAGCCCGAAACGGTCGATCTCCAAAAGCTCCAAAGCCTGCGACGCCATCGCCTGCGTAATATCGCCGTTCCCGCGCTCAATCGCATAGTCGCGGGAAAAACGGATCAGATTGTTGACAATACGCGGCGTCCCGCGGGCGCGCCTGGCGATCTCCATCGCTCCCGCCTCGTCGATTTTGACACCCAGCTTGGCGCAGTTGCGCTGCACGATCTTAAAAAGATCCGCCACCGCATAATAATCAAGACGCGTCTGCAAAGTGAAACGGGAACGCATCGGCGCCGTCAAAAGACCCGTCCGCGTCGTCGCGCCCACCAACGTAAAACGCGGGATCGTCAAACGGACACTCCGCGCATTGGGACCCTGATCAATCATAATGTCAATCCGGAAATCCTCCATCGCAGAATACAAAAATTCCTCCACCACGCGGGAAATGCGATGAATCTCGTCAATAAACAAAATCTCACCCTCCTCGAGCGATGTCAGCAGACCCGCCAAGTCCGCAGGCTTCTCAATCACGGGGCCCGACGTAATCTTCACCTTCGTCCCCATCTCCTCCGCCAAAATCAACGCCAATGTCGTCTTGCCCAAACCGGGCGGACCATGCAGCAAAATATGATCCAACGCGCGCCCCTCACGACGCGCCGCCCCCACCATAACACGCAAGCGCTCAACCGTCCGCGCCTGCCCCGTAAAATCGTCAAAGTTCGGCGGGCGCAAAACCTGATCCATCGAAGACTCCTTCTTGTTCAAAGCCTCCTCAAAATAACTGCGCGCCCCGACACCCTCCGCGGGATCGGACTCGACAGAATTCGCGCTCCTTTTACTTGCCATTTCAAAAAAACATTATAAAAACGATCCCGCCGATTCTCAATTCATAAAAACAAAAATATCAAAAACAAAACATAAAAAATTCTTGCGTTTTTTTTTTTGAATACTAGGATATGAGAAGAAATTGCTTATCTCTTTTTTACTATGAAAAAATTGTTTTTGATCCTAATATCCCTCTTGCCCGCATTAAGCACATTTGCGCAAGAATTCCATGAAGACAAATTTGCGCTCACTTACTACAATTTAAACTACGACCCGCAAGGGAATCCGACAGAACCCTATTTTGTAATAACAAAAGTCGATCAACCAACTGAAAAAGTTTCCCCCGTACGACACCTGCACCGCGAAGGGAAGCCGGGAGCCTACAACTTCGGAAAATTTAAAAACAAATGGAAAAAAGGAAAAACCTTTTATTTCGAAAATAATGATATTAAATTAGACGTTCCAAAGCTTCTAAGCATTTCTCCGGGAGAACGGCAAAATAAACTATTATTCGTATTCTCCGGCGTTTTTACAGTAAAAGAAACCGGATTTTATAGATTTGAGTATCAAAAATTTTATGAAATTATTGGACTAGGGGAAGCTCCAACAACCTTGCGAACATCGTTCTGTTGGCACGATCGCGACGGGCATCCCTATTTCACTCCTCCCACGGGGAAAAACACTGACAAAGTCCCTTTTGAACCGCAAACATATGCAGAACAATGGCAACGATATGGCGGGCACTGGACTAAATTGGTCGCGGGAACGAAATATTATTTCGTCGCAATTCATCCTCACCTTCCCCAAAACTTTTCACTAAAACTGATAAAGCATCCAAAGAACGAGAAAATTTCCATAACACCTTTTTCTCAAAAATAAACCCCCGTTCCCGCGGAGCTAATCTGCGGGAACTTTTTTTGGCGGGAACGGCTTTTAGCCACGCTTCGTCCGCTTGCCGCACATTGGCTTGCCGTTCCCGCAAAACAAAAAAAAAACGCGCGGCGGGCGTTCCCGCGGCGCGTTAAAAATTGGTGGAGATGGCGGGAGTTGAACCCGCGTCTTTTTGCCTTTCAGCAATAACCGCTACATGCTTAGTCGCAAATTTGATTTCGCGCGCAAATGTCGTTGCAACACGGCATTTGTTTGCTATCGGCGTTTTCAGGTTTTGGCTCGTGCTAACGCGGACAAAATCGAGGTTGCCTACTTTTGAACCAGCCCCGGCGCTCAGTAGGTGTCGGCGTCGGTGACTGACTGCTTACAACTTAAGCAGCAACAGCGAGCGCAGGGCGCTCGAAGTTGATAGAGTTGCCATTTAACCGGCGATACGTGATTAAAGAGGTAAGTGTCATCCTCTGCATGCTGTCACGGCCTATTTGCAAAAATCGAATCCGGAACATCCCCAATAAAAAAGAACAAAAATGAATTATGCGATTATTATACTATTTCGGCAGCGAATCGTAAATATTTTTATTCTCAAAAATTAAAAAAAAGACTTTTCACAGGAATCCTTTTTTGTTTTAATTAGTTAATATTTTTTAATCGTCTCTGAACTACCGGGCGTCTTTTTTATATCCTAAAAAATCACTTCTTTGCCCGGCAAGCAAGACTCAACCAACAATAAATAACCATGTCTGATAATACACCAGAAAACGGCGTCGAAGAAAATCCGACAGCCGTTCCCGCATCAGATGCCACGCCGACAACGGCTCCCGAAGCCGTTCCCGCGGAGGAAACAGTCGAGGCTCCCAAAGCGCCCTTGGCGGAAAATGCCCTCGAATCCGCGCACGCGGACGCACTCCCGCTCTGCCCTATCGGCAATGAAGAAAAAGCAAGCCCCACGACCAAAAAATACAATAACAACGGTCATCGCGGACTGCATCGTGGCAACAAAAGCAATACAAAATCCGGAACGCCCTCAAGCCAACCGGGACTGATCGACAACAACGAAGGATTCAAAGAAACGCTCTCCGGCGCCGGCGTCAACAAAGCCCGCCGCCAGCGTCCGCGAACCAACGAAAATGTCATCAACAAAAACATCGAAGAAGCTCGCGAATCCGGCAGCTGGCGCGTCGAAAGCGCTGTCAAGGAACCGCGAAAATTCCATCCGCAGTCAAACATCGTTGACTCCAACGGCAAACTCCACATTGAGCCGGCAGCCATGCCCGTCCAGGCAAAAGAACCGTCCCTGCTCTCCAAACTGTGGACAAAAGTCTGCAAACTTTTTGGCGTAAAAACCAAAAAACACGGCAAAAAATTCGACAAAAAACACAACGGAAAACGCTATTACAAAAACGACAAGAAGTTTAATAAGGGCAATTTCCGTCATGGTGGCAAAAATCGCAATTTTCGCCGTCGCGGCAAAGACTTTAAAGCCAACAAGGACTAATCCGCCGAGATGATCCTTTCCAAGCGTCCGTCGCCCTGTGTGCCGGACGCTTTTTTTGTCCACGGGAACGGCATTCTTTCTTCTTCAATCCTTTTGTTCACTTTGCTATACTAACTTATATATGATTTCGATTTGGACAGTATTTCTTGTTTTTGTCGTCGTCATGCTTTCGCTTGACCTCTTCGTTTTTCACCGCAAAGACGAATCTGTTTCACTCAAAAACGCTCTTGTCTGGAGCGCGGTTTGGATTGGCTTGGCAGCGGTGGCGACCCTAATGATCGCCTATGCCTGCTCGGCGCTTTTCGACTCAGAAAATCCGATTTACAGCCCCGGAACGATCGCGACAATCTTTGCAACCGGCTATCTGCTCGAATTTTCCCTGAGCATCGACAATCTCTTCGTCTTTCTGGTGATTTTCTCATTTTTCGGCGTTCCCGAAAAATACATGCATCGCGTTCTTTTTTGGGGAATTTTGGGCGCGGTCCTCTTCAGGGCGATTTTCATTTTGGGCGGTGTCGCGCTGGTTTCCAAATTTTCGTGGATCATCTATTTCTTCTCGGCGTTCTTGATTTATACCGCCGTCAAACTGATTTTCAGCGGTCAGAACGATGACACCGCGTTGGAAAAAAAGCCCATTATCCGCCTGTTTTCAAAATGGAAGCGTTTTTCGCGGGAACTCCACGGTCACGATTTCATTTTTGTCAAAGACGGACTTTTGGTGCTGACACCTTTGGCTTTAGTTTTGATCATCATCGAGTCGTCGGACGTGCTTTTTGCCGTGGACAGCGTTCCCGCAATCCTCGGCGTCCTGCCCAAGGAATGGGACGAATCGCTCAAAATGTTCATCGCGTTCAGCTCGAACATTTTTGCGATCTTGGGACTTCGCTCCTTCTTTTTCGCCTTGGCGGGCGTTATGAAAATGCTGCGCTTTTTGCGCTACGGCCTGGCGGTCGTCCTGGCGTTTATCGGCGTTAAACTGGGCTTGGGCGAAGCGGACATCTGGCACCCGGGCATCGCGCTTTCCCTTATTGTCTTGCTGGGCATCCTGGGATTGTCGGTCGCGCTCTCCTTGATTTTTCCCGACAAGAAAAAATCCGTCGCCGACGTCATCAAAGAAGAACCCCTGCCCGCCAAAAAAACGGATTTTGAAATCAGCCTCAAAAAAAGCGATCCGTGGATCGGCGTCGATTTTGACGGCACGCTCGCCCAATACACGAGCAGCAAAAACATAGAAAAAATCGGCAAGCCCGTTCCCATTATGCTCGAACGCGTCCGCCACTGGATCAAACACGGCTACACCGTCAAAATCTTTACCGCGCGCGCCGCTCTCGGCGAAGCGGGAATCGCGCCCGTCAAAAAATGGCTCAAGGAAAACGGTCTCCCGGAGCTCGAAGTCACCAACCAAAAAGATTTTTCAATGATCGAACTCTGGGACGACAGGGCAATCCAGGTTGTCCAAAACACCGGCAAACCCTTCCTCGGGCTCTCCATCATCGGCAGACCGTCGGCACCGATCCTCCCCGACGAAAAAGCCAGCGAGACTTTTTACCTCCTCAAAAAACAAACGGACGCCTAAAGCGCGTTCCCGACAAATTCACAGCAAAAACCATTTATGTTTTTTAAAACGGAATCCGAAAAATTTTCGCGGCTCTTGGAATCCCTGCGCGACAAAAAAGTCGCTGTCATCGGGCATTTGCGTCCGGACGGCGACTGCATCGGTTCCCAAATCGCGCTCTGTCGCGTTTTGCGTTCCCGCGGGATCGACACCGTCTGCGTCAACCGCGACAAAGTTCCCTTCAATCTGACAGATTTTGTCGAAGACACACCGTTTTTTACAAATGAAACTTTTAAAAACGACGGGCGCGTCATCGTCGCGGTCGATTGCAGCGACCGTTCCCGCTTAGGCGAAGCCCTGCTCGAAAAACATTTTGCGGGAACGCCGATTTTTGCCGTCATCGACCATCACCAAAGCCACAACGGCGATGCCGGGCAGTCCATCGTCGTGCCGACGGCGGCTGCGACCTGTTTCTTGCTCGCGGCGATGCTGATCGACAACGGCATCGCCTTTGACGGCTGCACCGCGCGCGCACTTTACGCCGGCATTGTCACCGACACGGGACGTTTTCAGTATTCCTCAACCGACGAAACCGTCTTTGAAGTGGCGGGAACGCTCATCCGCAACGGAGCCGACGCCGAACAGATCGGCAGACGGATTTACGGACAGGAAAAATACGGAACCCTCAAACTCCTCGGACGCTTTTTGGAAACCGTCCGGCTGTGCGCCGACGGCAAACTTGCCCTCGCCTACATTCCCAAAGACGCCTACGAACAAACGGGAACGAGCCCGGAGGACACTGAAACCTTTGTCAATTATCTGAAAAATCTCGCCGGCGTCGCCATCGCCTGCAAACTGGAACAGTCAACAAAATCACTCAAAGGCTCCTTGCGCGCCAACGGCGATCGCTACCGCGTCGATCTGCTCGCGGCAAAACTCGCCGGAACATTTGGCGGGAACGGCGGCGGACACAAGCAGGCTGCCGGTTTTTCGTTGGACGGACTCGATCTCGAAAAAGACCGGGAACGCGTTTTTGAACAAATCCGGGAATGGCTCGAAAATCCTCAAAATTTTTAAAACCATGACGGACGATAACATTTTTCATCCCTTTGTTCCCGGCAAAGTCAAACCGCCGTTGCGCGATGAATGGGCGGCGGCGCGGGAACGCATTCTCTTTATCGACAAAGGCATTGACGCCGCACAGTTCGGCGCTATCGCCCATACGGCAGCCGTTGTCGGGATCACGCGCATCGTCGTCGCCGAGTCCGCCTTGCCGGCACTGCTCTGCCAGGAAGCCTGGACCGCCGCCGCGGGAGCGCTCGGCACGATCAAAATCTACTGCGCCGAAAATATGAGAAATGCGCTCGGCATGTTCTCGGAACGTTTTTTTATCCTCGGGCTCGTCCGCGAAGGCGGCAGGCGCATCGAATACGGCAAACCCGTCGTTTTCCCGGGCAAAAGCGTCGCCCTCTATCTCAGCGGCGACAAAAACGGCGTTCCCGCAGACAACATCTCGCGCTGCGATTATCTGCTGCATATTCCGGAAGCGGCGGGAACGGCTTTTCACTACACGCCGCGGGAACTCGCCGCGCAGATTTTGCCCTGGCTGTATTTTAAACACAAAAAATAAACAAAACCGCCGCGGGAACGACAAAAAAGCAAGCTTATGAAATCCTTCAAATGGATCATCTACGATCTCGGTCACACGGGCTTTACCATGATCGTCATGGCAATGCTTTTCCCGATTTTGTTCAACCAGTATTACGCGGACGGGCTGAGCGACGCCGACAAAACTTCCTACTACGGACTGACGCTCGGGATCGCGAGCATTGTCGTCGCGGTCTTGTCGCCGTTTTTGGCGACCTTCGCCCAGGCGAGCGGCTTGCGGATGAAACTGATGCGAATTTTCGCGGGAACGGGCATTGCCGGGATGGCGGCGCTCTATTGCGTCAACGGCGGCGACTGGCTCGGCGCGTCACTCATTTATATTTTTGCCGCCATCGGTTTTTACGGCGCCAATCTCTTTTACGACTCGCTCCTGCTTGATTTTTCAAACCCGCAAAATCGCCACATCATCAGCGGAGCGGCTTTTTCTGTCGGCTATGTCGGCGGCGTGATCCTGCTTTTTTTGATCGGGTTTTGGACACTCAAAACCGCGTTCCCGCCCCAGATGCTTTTTGTCGTCGGCGCCGCATGGTGGCTGATCTTCGCCCTGCCGCTCCTCCTCCACCGGGAACAGCAAACGCCTGACGCAAAAACCTCGCTCGCCTCGGCATTCGGGGAACTTAAAAACACGACGATGGAATTTTGGCGCAACAGACAATTGCGCTATTTTATCCTCGCCTATTTTCTCTACATCGACGGCGTCGGCACCGTCGTCACCTCCGCCGTCCGCTACGGGAACGCCCTCGGTTTTTCACAGATGCAGCTCTTCATCGCCTTGCTCTTAGTGCAAATTTTCGGAATCCCCTGCGCGCTCATTTTCGGATGGCTCGGCAAAAAATTCGGCGCCAAACCCATCCTGCTCACAGCCCTGGCAATCTATGTCGCCATTACATTTTTTGGAGCGACGATCCCGACGACATCGCTCAATATTTTTAATCTCGAACTTTCGCCGATGTTCATCCTCGCAATCGGCATCGGTATGGTCCAAGGCGGCGTGCAGGCACTTTCGCGCTCTTATTTTTCATCGATCGTTCCCGCAAAAAAAGAAGTGGCGTTTTTCGGCTTCTACAGTATGATCGGACGCTGCTCCACCGTCATCGGACCCTTTATTTTGAGCGCGGCAGCAATCGCTTTTGACCGCCCCGGACAACCGCTTTTCTCAACGCGCGCAGGCTTCGCCTGCCTCTCCCTGCTCTTTGTCACGGGAGCGCTCTTTCTTATTTGCGTCCCTACCAAAAACAAATCTTAAGCTATGGAAACCTCCTCTTTTGACATCATCGGTCCCGCAATGGTCGGTCCCTCCAGCTCTCATACCGCAGGAGCCGTGCGCATCGGACTGCTCGCACATCATATCATCAAAGAATTCCCAACTATCGACAACACCCTGATCGAACTCCACGGCTCCTTTGCCGCCACGGGACGAGGCCACGCCACCGATCGCGGGATCGTCGCCGGGCTCATGGGCTTTCACCCCGATGACGAACGAATCAAAAACGCAATCCAAATCGCCGAAAAATCCGGTATAAAAGTCGATATCAAAAATGTCGATCTCGGCTCCGAAGCCCACCCCAACACCGCACGCCTCACCTTCAATTTTGGCGGACACCACGCCGGACAATCCCTCGTCATCATCGGCGCCAGCGTCGGAGGAGGCAATGTCGAGATCCAAAAAGTTGACAATTACGATACCAATCTGACCGGTGCACTCGACGCACTTGTCATCTGGCACCTCGACAGACCCGGATTTCTCGCGCGCGTGACCGCCCTGCTCGCCTGCGTCGATCTCAATATCGCCACCATTCTCACCGGACGACGCATGCGCGACAGCGAAGCCCTAACCGTCATCAAAACCGACTCCCCCGTTCCCGACGACTGCCTCAGCATGATGAAACGCATTCCCATCGTCAATCGCGTCGCCCGTATTCCAAAATTTTAAAATTTCCCCAAAACGCTTTTTGCTTGATTTTAATCGCGCAAAACGCTTTAATAGATATCTACAACAATGGTGCGGTAGCCAAGTGGTAAGGCCTCGGTTTGCAAAACCGCCATTCGTCGGTTCGATTCCGACCCGCACCTCCACTTTCAACCCGATCGTTCCCGTGAAAATTTCGCGGGAACGTTTTTTTTACGGGAACGCAGAGGCGGGAACGGGAAAAGTGCTTGACTCGAGGAGGGTTTTTAAAGATACTGAATGAGGTTTCCGGCGGGGGCGCCGGAGTTTAAATCAAATTCCATTACGATGAAAAAGAGAGAGGTTTCAAGAGGAGGTAAAACGAAAATGAAATTGCTATCCTTGTTCGTGGTTGGATTGATGTTTTTATGCGGATGTCATATGCAAAACGATATCGTGTCGAATAGGCTTAGATTTACATATGAAGAAATCCTTATTCCAGTTAATACAGATGCTCCAGTAAATCTAAAATTTAAAAACGGTTATTTTGATTCGGAGGTTTCTGTTTTTAATTTTCCTAAAAATGGTGTGAAGTATAACATCGTTGTTACGATTGGAAATATTATAGTTATATTAAAAGATGAAGAGTGGATTGCTAATTGCGGGAACGAGCGCGTTTTTTCAGGGGAGCCCTGTCCCGCTTCATGTTTTCTCATTAGCGCTATAAACGCAAAAGGAAAACCATATATTCATATTCAAGCAAGAGTCAAAGGTTTAGATGGAATAACTCTCCCATTAAGCGAGGATTGTTATAAAATTATCGATAATGACATTCTTGAAATTCCGATTTCTGTGAAAGTTTTAAATTGTGATCCGCCAATTCAAAATAATCAAATTCGGCTGTTTGTTTGTTCAAACTGGTATAATCATGGGCGAGCAGAGTAATTTCATAATCGCCTGCGATTTGCAAAGTCGCAACTTTAAAAAGAACGTCGCCTTTACGGGAACGAATCTTTTGGCGAGCGTGGGAAATTATTTTGTCACGAAGACGATAACTTACGAGTCTTCGCGTGACTTGCCGGTGAAAATCGCTTATAATGACAGCGTGAGC
This sequence comes from Opitutales bacterium, assembly GCA_024697185.1. Classification (GTDB taxonomy): domain Bacteria; phylum Verrucomicrobiota; class Verrucomicrobiia; order Opitutales; family UBA953; genus Spyradosoma. The sequence continues at coordinate 39,134 of JAILGB010000030.1, forward strand.
CACCTCCTCGCAAAACGGAATTATTCTTACGACTCGCTCGGGCGCGTTGTGTCGCGCACGCAAATACGCGGCACGGGAACGCCGCGTGCAGATTCGTTCGGGTATAATTCCCGCTCGGAGCTTATTTCCGCGACTCTCGGGAACGACAGTTTTGCTTACAATTACGACAATATCGGGAACCGTCAAACGGCGACTGAAGTGGGAACGGTTTTTTAGGATCCACAGATTAGAGGATTTAAGAGATTTTTGTTTTGGGTTTGCGGGAACGGGAACGCGGGAACTCCCAAAAAAATCTCTGTGTCTTCGTGTCTCTGTGTTAAAAAATAAAAGCACGCGTTCCCGTTTCCAATCTTTAAATCCTCCAATCGGTGGCTAATTTTATTCCCGCGACACGCGTTCCCGCCGTTCCGGCGTTCCCGTCAGTTATCAAACTTCGCGCCAAATTTGCCGAGGATGTCACCGTAGGGGATTTCGGCGAAGACGCGGAAGCCGCGCGGGCTGGTGTTGGGCTGGGCGCATTTGAAAAGTTCCTTGAGGACCTGCTCTGTTTTGGCGCGGTCGAGCATTTGTGTTTTTTTGCCGATTTTCTCGCAGGCGAGTTTTGCCAGCGTCTCGGCGGCGACGTTCCCGCGAGAATAATCGCTCGGGAAGCGTCGGAAACGCTCTATCAGGTCGCGCACAAATATTTTGGCGTCCTCCGCCTCGTCGAGCCATTCGGGAACCGTATGAAGCCGGAAGGCGTCCCTGCCGAAGGTCTCAATTTCAAATCCGGCGTTTTTGAAAACCTCCAAACCTTGTCGCAAGGCGTCGCTCTCCAGGGGCGAAAGTTCGAGGACTTCGGGGAAAAGCAACTGTTGCGCCGGCGCAGCCCGCCCTTCTTCAAAACCGCGCAAGATCTGCTCATAGACGATGCGTTCCCGCGCGTATTTTTCATTAAACAAAATCAGTTTTTCACCCGCCTGAAAAAGAATGACGGGCGAATCGCTCATCTGTCCGAGGTAACGCCAGCTTTTTTGCCAACGCGCGAGGTCTTCGCCCGTCATCAGTCCGCGTTCCCGCGAAGGCGGCGTTCCCGCGGGAATGATTTTGGCGGGAACGGGAACGGAAACCTGTTCGCGCGCGCTTGCCGTCGGGACGGTGGCGGGAACGGGGATTTTTGCCGCGGGAGCAGCCGTTGCGGGAGCAGCCGTTGCGGGAACGGGATTTGCCGCGGGAACGTGTTCATGCGGCTCGGGAACGGGTTTCCCGGCGTCGTCGTCCCGCATCAGTCCCAATGCGGTGAGGACAGCGACCATTATAAAGTTGCGCACTTTTGACTCGTCACGAAAACGAATCTCGCGTTTTGCGGGGTGAATATTGACATCGATGGCGTGCGGATCGATTTCGAGAAAAATATAAGCCAGCGGATAGCGTCCCCGCGGGATCAGGGTGTGATAGCTCTCGATGAGGCTGTTGACCATGAGCCGGTTATCGACGGGACGGCGGTTGACGATGGTGACGATCTCCTGTCTGCCCGCGCGGCTGACGCCGGGTTTGCCGAGCAGTCCCCAGACTTTGATGCCCGGGGCTTCGCGCGGCGGGAGTATCATCAGATCGGCGTAAAGCTGCCTGCCCCAAATCCGGCAGACGCGGTCGAGCAGTTCGGTTTTTGCCGGGGAGATAAAAATCTGCCTGCCGTCGCCGACGAGTTCAAAATGAATATCGGGATGCGCCAAAGCATAAAGCCGCACCGCGCGCGTGATGTGCGCGGTCTCGGTGGAGAGGGATTTCAAAAACTTGAGTCGCGCGGGAACATTGTAAAAAAGCGTCTCGACAACAATCGTCGTTCCCGCCGCCATGCCGCAGTCCTGACAAGTTGTGTAGCGCCCGCCGTTGACGCGGATCTCCGTTCCCGCGGGCTGATCGGCGGGACGGGTCTTGATCGTCATGCGCGACACGGACGCGATGGACGGGATCGCCTCCCCGCGAAAACCGAAGGTGTGGATATTGTCGAGATCGTCGGACGTCGTAAGCTTGGACGTCGCATGGCGTTCGAGCGCGGTCATGGCGTCTTCGCGCGTCATGCCGCAGCCGTTGTCCTCGACGGAAATATAACTGCGGCCGGCGTCGTTAAAACAGATCCTAATCCGCGTCGCCCCCGAATCAACAGCATTTTCCAAGAGTTCCTTGATGACCGAGACGGGACGCTCGACCACTTCGCCGGCGGCGATCTGGTTGGCGACATGTTCGGACAATATTTTTACTCTCGGCATAAAAAATCACCACTGCCGGTCAAAATGGAGCGGGTAAGGATTCCGATCGACATTTTCAAAAATTTCCGCCAAATCGCCCTTGCCTTCGAGCTCTCCGTCAAAACGGACTTGGCGCACGTCCAGCTCCGCGACAGCGTTCCCGCGGAGTTCCAAAATCTCGTTGCGCAAGAGCAGCGAACGCATCGTCAACGCGTTCCCGCCGTCAAAAGAAAAGGCGACACGCCCGTCGTCGATCTGCGTCTCGCGCAAAGCGGCGTAAAGCTGGTTGACGGCGCCCAAGGTCCGAGTCGCCTTCCCCAGTTTGGAGTCCTGCGGCATCGAAAAATTCCCCGCGAGCAGCGTTCCCGCGTTGAGGAGATTGCCGACCGCGACAGCGTTGCGGTTGTCGTTCAAAAAATGATTGTCGAGCTCCGCGCGAATACGGGCGATTTTGAGTTCCCCGCCGGCATCGGATGTAGTCTGAAGTCTGAAATCCGCCGCGGCGCTTTTGATCTGCGGGCGCACGACGGCGCGCTTTTCGAGCCAGGGCGAGAGATCGAGGTCGAGCACGGAGACATTGCCCTCCGCCAAAACCGTTCCCGTATCGCGGTCGCGCACAAGGGCGGGAACGCTCAAAAACCATTGCGAGCCGTGCTTCTCTGCGAGTTCCGCCTTGAGCTGCAAGCGCTCGTCCCGCCAGTCAACGACGGCGGACTGCACCTTAAATCCCGTTCCCGCGACAAAATCCGTCGAGAAGGAAAGATTGATTTTTTCACAAATCCCGCGCTCAAAATCCAGCGTCATGGCGTCAAGCTGCGCGGGAACGCTCCATTCGCCGTGCAGCGCCTCGACATCCGCGGGTTCCGCAAGCTGCAGCGTTCCCGTAAAAAAGAGTCCCCAATAGTCCGACGCCAGCACGAGCGACGGCGAGGACAAAACCGTCCCGTCCTTAAAACGCAAACGAACATCGCTGATGCGGTAGTCGCTAAAATGCGAAACGCAAAATTCCCCGCAGTCCGCCTCGATCCCCGCGCTACGCAAGGCGGCGACGACAATGCGCCTTTGCACGCCGTCACTCGACAGGACCGCCAGTCCCGCCAATCCCAAAACGACGGGAACGCCCAAGGCGCAAAGCAAAATGACCGCCCATTTTTTCATCTCAGTCGCAAGCCCCCAGTTCCCGCCAAATGTTTTTCACAGTTTCCGCGGGAACGTCGCGCGTCGTAAACGCGTTCCCGAGCGAGCGCAGGAGCACAAATTTCAGTGTTCCCGCCGAAACTTTTTTATCGGACGCCATCGCCGCCGCCAGCGCCTCCACGGGCAGCGCCTTGCGGAGCCGGGACGGCAGCTTGTATTTTGCCAAAAGCGCCTCCACGCGCGGCGAAACGCTTTTGTCGGGAACAAAGCCGAGCTGTTCGGAGAGTCGCGCCGCGCCCATCAGACCGACGGCGACCGCCTCACCGTGCAGGTAAGAACCGTAACCCGCGACTTTTTCGATCGCGTGTCCGAAGGTGTGGCCGAGATTGAGCAGCGCCCTGCCGCCGTCGCCCGCCGTCTCGCGTTCGTCCGCCGCGACAATCGCCGCCTTGATCTCACAGCAGCGCCGGACGATCGGAGCGAGCGAGTCCGCGTTTGTCTCTTCGAGCGTTTCAAAAAGCCGCGCGTCGCCCAAAAGCCCGTATTTGACAACTTCGCCCATGCCCGCGGCAAATTCGCCCGCCGGCAGGGTTTTCAAAAAATCCAAATCTGCGATGACCGCCTTGGGCTGGTAAAACGCGCCGACGAGATTTTTGCCCTCCGCCAGATTGACCGCCGTTTTGCCGCCGACAGAACTGTCCACCATCGCCAGCAAAGTCGTAGGCACCTGGACAAAGTCGATCCCGCGCAAAAATGTCGCCGCCGCAAAACCGCCCAGATCGCCGACCACGCCGCCGCCGATCGCGAGCAAAACGCCGCTGCGGTCGATATGCGCCTGCGCGAGCGTTTCCCAGAGATTGACGAGTTCCGCCGTGGACTTGGCGCCCTCGCCGTCAACGCTCGTCACATAGATCACCGACGCGATCTCATCGAGCGATTTGAAAAGCCCCCGATAAAGTCCGAAAAGCGCCGGCGACGTCACGACGGCGATCGGACGATGCGCCTGACGATACGCCTCAAGGCGTTCCCGCAGTTGGGACTCAACAATCCCCTCGCCGATGACGATGGGATAGGAACGCGCGCCCAAGGAAAGTTCCAGTGTTGTCATTTTGCCAAAAAAACTATTTTTGCTCCGCGTCCTTTTTGCCGCAGGTGCAGTGTTCGCAATGGCCGTCGCCGTGGCAGACGGGCTCTTCGACGACGGGAAGACCGTTGTCGAGCACATCCGCCAGCGCCGCCGCCAGTTGGGCGCGCGGGAACGCGATCTCGCGGCGTTCCCGTGTGTCGCGGACCTTGACGACGCCCGCGGCGACTTCGTCGGGACCGTAGATCAGCGCATAGCGCGCGCCCGTCTGCTCCGCCGCCTGGATGAGCTTGCCAAACTTGCCCGTCTTGAACGCGTATTCGACGCGCATGCCGATACGGCGGAGATTGCCGACGTCTTCGAGCGCCGCGCGCCGGGCGTCTTCAGAGAGCGCCAGCGCATAAAAATCAGGCGCGAAAGAAATTTCCGGCATCAGCCCGCGCTCTTCGAGGAGATTGCGCAAAGTCACATCGCCCATGCCGAATCCGACCGCGGGCATATCGGGACCGCCGAGTTTTTTGACCAGTTTGTCATAGCGGCCGCCGCCCGCGAGCGCGCGACCCTCGCTGCCGAGCTGGAAGGCTTCAAAGACAAAACCCGTATAATAGGCGAGCCCGCGGACAATCAGCAGATCGACCGCGACAAAGTCCGCGACGCCGAGCGCACCGAGCGTCTCAAGCAGCGTCGTCCAGTCGGCAAGACGCGACTCGATGACCGCGTTCCCGGCAAAATGCTTTTTTAACGCCTCCAAAGAATCGAGCGCGATAAAGGCGCGAACCTGCGCCAAAAGCGTTCCCGCGTCGAGGGAAGTGCCCTCAAGCGCTTTTTTCATCATGTCGAGCGCATCCTCGGGACTGACGCGTTCCAGTTTGTCCACGACACCGAGCGCCTTGGTCGCCAGCGCCTCGTCCTCGAGCCCGACCGACGCCAAAAACAAAAACCAGAGCGTGCGGTCGCTCAGACGGATCTTGAAATCCTTTTGCTGCAGACCGAAGGCGCGCAAAGCCTCGACCGTGAGCGCGATCACCTCCGCATCCGCCGAAGGACCCGGCTCGCCAAAAATGTCCGCGTTAAACTGATAAAACGCGCGCAGACGGCCCTTCTGCTGTTTTTCATAACGGTAATTTTCGCCGATCCCAAACCATTTGACGGGACGGCGGAGCGTTCCCGCGCGCGCGCCGATGAGACGCGCCAGACTCGGCGTCATCTCGGGACGCAGGGAAACCTTGCGGCCGCCCTTGTCTTCAAAATTAAAAAGCTGGGAGACGATCTCCTCGCCACTTTTTTCCGTAAAAAGCTCCAAGGGCTCCAAGGCGGGAGCGTCCCATTCGCTAAAACCGAAACGGCGGGCAGCCTCGCGCCAAGCGGCAAAAGTATAGTTGCGGATCGCGCAGTCTTCGGGATAAAAATCACGGAATCCCGGCAAAGCTTTAAATGTAGGCATTTTTATAAAAATAGAAGTTTAAAAAATATCGAGGCAAAACATCGCCAAAAGTTCCACCAACAAAAGCACAAAAACGGCAAGATAGACGCCTGTCGAAAAATTGTCTTTTGCCTGACGGCGGTAAAGCCCTTTCTTTTGGGGAACGTTTGTAGAATTCGCTTGCATCTCTAAACTAATTATAGACGCAAAAAGCCGTTCCCGCGAGTGTGTTTTAGAAC
>JAILGB010000005.1 GCA_024697185.1 Opitutales bacterium
TCTTGTTGACAGGCCGGAAAATGCGGACCGGCCGGGGCGTTGGTATATCGTCCGCGGAGACAGTTGGAGCTCGTGGACGGTCCGTTTTGTTGATTCCGGTGCCGATTTCTCGATCCAGTTTGTGAGACCGGGATGGGAGGGCTTTATGTAGAGACTCCCTTGGTGTCTGTAGTGCGCAAGGGACTCGATGTTTTTTTGCATGGAGCCGAGCGCGCCGTTGACTCCTGCGGCGTCGGCGTTAAAATTTATCTTGATGTCTACTGCCATTTGCTTTACTTTTAAAAATGTTCTTGCTTAATTTTCGCCTTGTTTATGTTTTCAAACCCTTGGCTTTGTGATCCTATGGAGTGGTCAGCCTTTTCGGCGTGGGGCGCTGCGATTTGTGTTTTCTTTTTGTTGTTAAGGCTTCCGTGGTTTCAGCGGCTCCTCTTTTTTGTGAGTCTTATTGTTGTTGTTTTGTTGCCGTTTCTCTGCGGTTGGCTTTGTTTTGTTGCGATTTTGTCCACGTTTGCGACTTTTTCGTTTTTGAGGTCCGTTTATCGCCGCGCGGCGGCAAAGGGCATCGAGCTTTAACCGGTCTTTTTTTGTTCCCGCAGTCTCCGGACGCGGTCGATGACTTCCGCAGGTGTCTTCACCCACTTTGTCCGGATGCCGTTAAAATAGAGTTCCGCGTGTTGCAACTGCAAAAGCTGCGCCGCCGGCGTCCGCATGATCTCCTCTATCGTCCAGCCCGTAGTCCTCGCGATACTGTAAACCCAGCTCGCTACAAACCCGGGCTTGTCGCGTTTCCCGGCGCGTTTCCTTCCTGTGAGTGGCGAGTGGGGAATTTTGTCGCAGTCGTCGGGAACGCGTTTTATAATAAGTTTATGAAAATTCATATCAACGGATACAAGGGCCGCATGGGACAAGCGATTATTGCAGCGGCGGAACAGGCGGGAATAGAGATTTCCGGGAAAACGGATGTAGGTGACGATTTCGTTCCCGAAATTCCAAAGGCGGATGTTGTCATTGATTTTTCTTTTCACTCGGTGACTCCGGTTTTAGCTCAAGCGTGTGCGGCGGCGGGCAAGGCTTTGATTATCGGCACGACGGGTCACAATGCTGACGAGCGGGCGATTATTGAACTTGCCGCCAAGCAGATTCCGATTGTTTGGGCGGGCAATTATTCTGTCGGCGTCAATGTGCTCAACTGGCTTGTCGGCAAAGCCGCCCGCCTGCTTGATGCGAGTTTTGAAGTCGAGCTTGTGGAGATGCATCATCATCACAAAAAAGACGCTCCTTCGGGAACGGCGGAAAAGCTTTTAAAGGTGATTGAATCCGCCCGCGGGCAGGATCGCAGTGTGGAGCGCCACGGGCGTTCGGGTGTAATCGGTGAGCGTTCCCGCGAAGAGATCGGAGTCCACGCTTTGCGCGGCGGTTCTGTCGTGGGCGACCACACTGTCATTTTTGCCGGCGAAGGTGAGCGTGTCGAATTGACGCACAAGGCGGAGTCGCGCGCGATTTTTGCCAACGGTGCCGTCCATGCGGCTGCTTGGATTGTCGGCAAGGCTCCTGCGATTTACGGAATGGAAGATGTGCTCGGACTGAAATAATGTTGCTGTTAATCAAAAGTCTCGGTTTTTTGCTCTCGCTTTTGCCGCGTCCCGTCATTCGCGGCCTGTGTGTAAGTATCGCGCACCTGCTGCTTTTGACGATGCCGAGACGCCGGCGCGTCATTCTTAACAATCTCAGTCATTTTGACGAAAATCTCGATGAGGGAGAATTAAAAGCGCTCGCGCTCGAATCGACGGCGAGGACGATTGAGACCGGGATTTTTGCGCTTGTATCGCCGTTTTTTTCACAAAAAAAGATCCGGCGCCTTTACAAATTTGACACGACGCTTATTGATCAGGTCATAAAGCAAAACCGCTGTGCCGTTGTCGGCGTTCCCCATTTTTCCCAAATGGAGGCGCTGACGGCGCTCAAGCTTTTTTCGGAAACAGTCCGTGACGAAATCAAGATCGGTGTTTTTTATCGTCCTTTTGGCTCCAAGAGCATCGAGCGTTGGGTAAAGTCCTCGCGGGAACGCTTTGGGATGCGTCTGCTTTCGCGCAAGGAAGGGCTTGTTCAGGCAAAAACGTTTTTGAACAGCGGGAATGTCGTCGCGGTGCTCTTCGACCAGAGTCCCGGCGGCTGGCGCGGAGCGCTTTCGCTTTTTGACGGGCGCATCGCCACTGTCAGCGAATTGGCGGGAGCGCTCGCCGCAGACAAGAACGCCCTGCTCTGCGCGCTTTATTGTGAACGCACCGGCGTCTTTAGCGGCACGATCCATTTTGAAGTCCTCAACTCCCCCGATCCGAACGACAAACTGACGAACACTCTCGTCCTCAACGATTGGCTTGTGGATAAAATGCGGCATTCCCGCAATCTTTGCGCCGACTGGCTCTGGCTTCACGATCGTTTCAAGGGCACCAACACTTTTTTGCGTCCCCACAAAAAAAATCTCCTGCCGCAAACGCTCGATTATTATCATCTGAAAAGTCTGCCTCAAAATTTCAGACTTTGGATTCGTCTGCCCAACTGGCTCGGCGACATCGTTATGGCGCTCCCGCTCATTCAGACATTCAGGCGGGAACGACCGGACGCCAAGATCACCCTGCTCGCCCGCAAACATTTTTTGCCGATGCTGGAGCAGCTCAATGTCGGTGACGAACGAATCGCGCTCCCGCCAAAAGGCAAAGGCTATTATCGTTTTTGCCGAAGCTTGAGCCGTTTCCATCCGGACGCGCTTTTCCTTTTCACCAACTCGTTGCGCAGCGACATCGAAGCCCGTCTTATCGGAGCCCGGACAAGTTTTGGAATGCGCCGCGACGGCTATCCCCGTCCTCTGCTTGAAAAAGCCTGGCGCGTTCCCGCGACAATCGATTTGACGCGCACTCACCAGACGCGCGTTTGGGAACGCTGGTTCCAGTCGCTCCATCTCAACGCGCCGCTCGATCTCTCGCCGTTGCCGTTAAAAGATGTTGAAAAACAATTTCGTATCGGTTTGATCTGCGGCACGGAAAACTCTCCCGAAAAACGTTGGCCTGTCCAACGCTGGCGGGAATTTATCGCCCAGGCGACGCAAGCTTATCCGGATTTGGAAATCTATCTTTTTGGCACTGCCAAAGACGGAGCCATCACGGCGCAAGTCGCACGGGAGCAGTCCTCCAACGTTGTCGATCGCGCCGGCAAAACGGATTTGCCCGCCTACATGCGGGAACTCTCCACTTGTCGCGCCATTGTCTGCAACGATACCGGCGGCATGCACCTCGCCAATATGCTCGGCGTTCCCGTCATTGCAATTTTCGGTCCGACCAATCCGGTGCGCACGGGACCGGTTTTTGATGCTCCAAAATTTATCCTGCAGCCGGAAAATTGCCCGCCGACAGGCGGAATGGACATTGCGCTCGTTCCCGCAGAACGCGCTTTGGCGGCGCTCAAAACGCTTCTTTGATTTTTATGGGAACAGACAATCCTGCTCGAATTGTTTATTTGGATATTATGCGCTGGGTTGCGATGTTCGGCGTCGTTTTTTGCCATGCCGGCGACCCCTTCAATTTTTCAAGCGCTGCGGGAACGGATCCTGACTTTATCTGGTGGGGTTCGATTTGGGGGACGCTCGCGCGCGTTGCGGTGCCGCTCTTCGTCATGATCACGGGAGCCCTGCTTTTGCCTGTCCCGACGGACAATTTGGGCGGCTTTTACAAAAAACGCATCTTGCGCATCCTCTGGCCCTTTCTCATTTGGTCGATGATTTATTCGCTCTTCCCGTTCCTTGTCCATTGCGTCGCGGGAACACCGGAGGCGACAAAAGCCGTCATGGACACAGCCTTCCCCTATGAAACCTTTATGAACGACGGCGCCGGCGCGCCGACAACGCTCGAAGGATGCTTGGGACTTTGCGCGGCATCGTTTATTTCCCTTCATCATTTGACTTGCCATTTTTGGTATGGCTTTATGCTGATCGGGCTTTATCTCTATCTGCCCATTTTTTCCGCCTGGGTCAGCAAAGCCGATCTCCGGCAAAAATATATTTTTCTCTGCATATGGGGGCTTACGCTGCTTTTGCCGTATGCCCGCGAATTTCTTGCGCCGCTGACGCCGCTGTCTGCGATTTTTGGCGAATGCGACTGGAACTCTTTCGGACTTTTTTATTATTTTGCAGGCTTTAACGGCTATTTGCTCTTGGGGCATATCTTGCGGGAACGCTTTGAAAACGCCCGTCCGAAACTTGGCGCGACGCTCGCGTGGGCCGTTCCCGCGATTATCGGCGGATTTTTCATTTCGTTTATCGGTTTTCTTTGGGTGCGCGTCGTCGGCTCACGCGATACGCCCGAAGTTTATTTGGCACTCAGCAACAAAAACGCCCTCTGCGATTTTCTCTGCCACTATTCCCGTCAAAGTGCCGAAACCGTTTCACATTTCCTCTCCGGGCCGATGATTGAGCTTTTTTGGCAATATTGTTCTCTCGCCGTAGCCGCCGCGTCAGCGGGAATTTTTGCGATCATCCAACAAATTAGCGTTCCCGCAGGAAAATTCGCCCGGTTTTTGGCGACTTTGGCTCCCTTCGGTTTCGGATTTTACCTGATGCACTATTTTTATATCGGGATAAGTTTTTTGATCGCCGTCAAAATCGGCGTTCCCGTCTGGGGACAGACGCCCGTTTGCGCGCTTATCGCTTTTGTGCTCACTTATTGCACCATCTGGCCGCTCTACAGGATTCTTCCCTGCAAAAAAATCCTTTTCGGCTAAGCGGCGCTCAATCGTTCAGGCGCTTTTCAAACGTCGCCCGAAAACGCGCCTCCAATTTTTCGTTTTCATAAAATCCCTTTTCCGCCAAAGCCCGGCCTTCTTTTTGCGCGAGCGCCTTGTCATAATCGACTCCGTCCAAAATCCGCTCGGCACGAAACAGGAAAAAGTGCCGCCTTGTCGTCGGCGGGAGCGCTGCGACAAATTCATAAAGCGTTCCCGCGGCTTGCGCGTCCGTTCGCGACAAGGCTTCGAGCAACAAATCCAAATAATCAAAACAGGGCAAGCGATTTTGGCTTTTTAAAGCTTGTTTTTGGAAGCCGTAAACATCTTGTTTTAAACAAAGATAAGCATAATACGCCACATCGTCCCACATTTTTGTCCGGCGCGCAAAATCGAGCGCGACCGGGAACGCGATTGCATAATTCCGATCCGCGATTTCGCGCAATTCCACGGAAAATTCCGGATTCAGTTCTCCGGACAAAATCCGGTCTTGGATTTCCGCCAAGCGGATGCCGACATGCTCTTTGCCGAGTTTTTCTTTTAATCTCGGAAACCACGTTTCGGGAACATCGACGCCCTGCTCGATCCCGACAAGCGATTTCGAATAGACATAATATAAAATTTGAGTTTCCGCCGGCACTTTGTCCGAACGGGTGTCCCTTAAAACATTTTGACTCGCGTAAATAAAATTTTGCAGCATATGCCTCGCCGCATTTTTTATATCATCGCCATTGCTCATCCCGCCGAGATAATCCGCATATTCAATCGCATAATTTACAAAACACGACGCCAACGGACTGCTTTTCAGGCGCAGTCTTATCCAGCAGTCCGAAAACGCACGGTTTATTTTCTCCGGCGTTTCCGTTGTCAAAACGTTCAAATTAAAATGCTCAAAAAACGCGTCCATGATTTTTCGCTTGTCCGAGACCGTCGCGACGCGTTGGGAGATCATATAGAGCATTTGGAATATCGCTTCAAAATCTTCTTCGGGATAGCTTTTTATCTGCTGCAAAATCTCATCGAGATTCATTTGCGAATAAATCCTGAATAAAACCAAATCCTCCTCTTCCGGGGCGACGATGGAAATCGGGATTTCTCCGCTTTTCACCTTGCGATGCCTCATCAGTGACATCGGACTTTTGTATTTGGAAATGACGGAATACGCCGTATCTTCCTCATCCTTTACCGCAAAAAGCGCCGTGAGAACTCCAAGATCCTTAAAATTTATAAAAAAGCGCCTGTCGCGAATATGCCCGTCAACATTCGCACCCACATCGACATAATCGATCCCGTCACGGCTCTCGACTTTAAACGCGTCTTTCAAGTCCGCAAACAGACTTGCCGCCAAAAGCGAAGAAATTAAAACAACACTAATTACCTTCTTCATTCTTTAAAATCTCATTGTTAACGCAGCGGACACATTTCCCCTCGTATCGGTCAAACCGCCGGCATCCATTATACCAAACAAAACAACTAAAACAAGTTTACCGTTCCCGACAATTTGTTCTTTTTTGCTTAAAGCCCGCGCAATGTTTTTACAAGACGGTTGAGTTCGGGCAAGGTGTCTTTGGAAACATATTCGAGGCGGGCGAGAGCCGGTTCGACAAATGCCAAATAACGCGTCTTGCCCATTTTTTGGGAAAGAAAATAATAAGCGCCCAAAGCCTGCATCAAACGTTGTGCCGCCGCCTTATAAAAAATAGTTTTCACCGTCGCGGGAACGTAATTCATGCGCGCGCAATAATATTCAAAAAACGCTTCGCGATCGGCGGGAACGATTTCCACATACGGATCAAACAACAGGGACGCGACATCATAAAACCCCGTTCCCGCGCGCATTCCTTGAAAATCGATAAAAACGGCGTTCCCGTCGTGCCACATGATGTTTTGCGACTGGCAGTCCCGATGAAGCAGTTGCCGCGGGAGCGCGAGCAAGTCCTGCCGCAGTTGTGACAGTTCCTCCAAAAGCGCCGGCGCGGGAACGCCCGTTTGCGGAATTGCCGCGTTGTCCAAAAAATATTGCTGTTCCCACAAATAATAGGCGTCGTTGAATCCGTCCTGCAAAATCTCCGTTCCCGCGAGCGCCTCCAGGGGCGTTTTGTGAAGCCGCGCAAGCGAGTCCAGCGCCAGACGATAAGCCTTGCGCCAATCGGGAGCGTCTGATGTTTGCAAGAGATACAAATCGACCGCGCCCAAATCCTCCATCACCAACAAATGTTTTTCCCGATCGTGAAAAAAGACCTTTGGCGCGGGAACGCCGATCCGCTCGAGAAAAGCGGCGATGCCGGCATATAAAAAATTTTCATACTTGCTATCGTCATAAACACAGGCGACAGCAGGGCGGGAACGATATTCTATGCGAAAAAAGCGACGCGTGCCGCCGCCTTTTAAAATTTCTTCTGCCACCGAAAAATCCAACATTTTTCAGCTACAGGCGTTTGACAAGCGCCTTGGAGTTGCGTCCGTTGCTTTTGACCTCTGCAAGACGCGAGGGCGGCAGGTCGCTTGATTCGGCATCGACAAATTTGCAAACGCTATGAAAAAATCCGTAGGTCTGCGTTGTGAAAATAAGCAACGAACGGGCGCCGCGTTCCCGCGCCTGCATTTCAGAAAACGCGATCAATTTTCTGCCGACACCGCGATTTTGGTAAAACGGTTGCACATAGACACTGCAAAGTTCAAGAGTCTCCGGCATATCTTCAAATTTTCGAAGACAGGCGCATCCGATAATCGTTCCGTCGATTTCGTAAACGAAATAATCCTCCCAGTGCTCTTCAATATGGCACAATTTTCGCGACACAAGGCTTTGGTTGCGGACGGCGTTTTTTGTAATTGCGTAAATGGCAGCCGCGTCCTTTTTCTTTGCCGGGCGGATCCGGTCGTATTCGTTGGCGTGAATCATCGTTCCCGTGCCGACCTTGTCAAAAATTTCCGCCAAGAGACCGCCGTTGCGCCTGCCGTCGAGGATATGAGCGCGCACGATGCCCTGTTCGAGGGCGGCGACGGCAAATTGCGCCTTGCCGCGAACGCGTTCTTCCATTTTGACGCTCTTGCTTTTAAGCACTTGTTTTACGTCTTGGAGATTCAGATTGATTTTCAAATCGCCATCGATCTCGAGTCCGTTGTAAGGGGAAAGGTAAATGAGCTTTGACGCTCCGATCGCCACTGCCAGGTCTGCGGCGACGGAATCGCTGTTGACGCGCAGCGAAACCCCGTCGCGATCACAAAGAATCGGCGTCACGACAGGGATGATGTCTTGCGCGAGCAATGATTTGAAAAGCGCCACATCGATTTTTTCGACTTTGCCGGTCAACAGCATATCCACGCCGCCGATTACGCCTATCTGCGTCGCCCGGATCGCGTTGGTGATCGCGCACTTCAAATTTGCGTGCGTCATGCCTTCGACGATGCGTTGGGAGACGAGCCCGACCGCTTCGCGCGCGAGTTTCATCGTCTCCTCGTCTGTGCGCCCTTCCCCATAGACATCGCTCAGTTTGAGTCCGCGGGCAGCCGCCATTTCCCGCAGCTGCAATCCGATCCCGTGAACAATGACGACATTGATGTTCAAGCTGCGCAAGACGGCAATGTCGAGCACCAGATTTTCAAAGTTGTCGCCGGCGACAATGGAGCCGTCGATCGCGATCACAAAAGTATGTTCGCGGAACATCGGCACATATTTTAAGATGCCGCGCAAGTCCGTCGGTTTTAAACTGCGAGAATCCGCCATTGTCGTTTTAGTCTTTGAAATTTATAAATTTTCGGGAACGCGAGCCGGACTATTTTCCACCTTCTTCAACAGTCTCCGCCTCCCACTGGTGACGATATGTCTTTTCGCCTTCTTCGACAGCGGTCCGATTGCCTTTGTGCCACCAATAGAAAATCGGAGACGCGATAAAGACCGACGAGAAGGTGCCGATGATTACGCCCCAAATGAAGACTTTACCGTATTCAGCGACATCGCCGGCGCCAAAATATGCCAACGCGAGCGCCGTCAAAAATGTGGTCACCGAAGTCACCATTGTTCGCGACAGCGTGTTGTTGATCGCGAGATTGATCAAATCGCCGAGCGAGAGTTGCGGCCTCAACGCCAGTTCTTCACGAATACGGTCAAACACGACGATTGTATCGTTAATCGAATAACCCGCGACCATCAGCAACGCGGCGATCATCGATGCCGTCAACTGCCCGCCGCAAGTCAGATACACGCCCGTCACGATGACGATATCGTGCAGCGTCGTCAAAAACGCAGCGATCCCAAAACCGATCTCAAAGCGCAACGCCACATAAATCGCGATACCGAAAAGCGCGACGATCAAGGAGACGATCGTCGTATTGATCAGCTGTCCGCTCACGGTCGCGCCGACCGCCTGTTTGCCGACGACAATGTCGTCAATCGATTTGGCGTTCCCGTCAAAAAGTTCGGGGTGCGCCTTCAACAATGCCGCACAAACCTTGTCGATATTGGAAAATTCGCCTTGCGAAGGATCTTCAGTCAACGAGCATTCGACAGACAGTGTTTTCTCCTCCGCGCCGATGCGCTGCTGATAAATCGCCGTCGTTTCGGGAACGCCGATTGTTTTCGCAATCGCTTGAATTTCGCCGACACCGACTTTAGCCTGAACCGCCTCGTCCTGAACAATTTTCAGCGTTACGGATTCGCCACCCTTAAAATCTTTGCCGAGGCAGTCGCTTCCGCGAATACCGACCGTCGTTAGCGATATCACGAAGAGCAACACAACGATGGCGATCGAGGCCTTCCAATAATTCATAAATTTGAAATTGAACTGCCCGCCGAGTTTTATGCCAAAGATATTGCTGAGACGACCGCGTTCGACCAGCAGTTCTTGCAGTCCGCGGCAAAAAACGAGCGTTGAGAACATCGTGGTCCCGATGCCGATCGCCAGCGTATAACCGAAACCGCGAACAGAACCTGTGCCCAAGAAAATCAAGACCAACGCCACCAGAAATGTCGTCAGCTGCGAGTCCAAAATCGTGATAAAAGCGCGATTGTAGCCCAACTGCACCGCTGTCGCCATCGATTTGCCGGCGCGCAGCTCTTCGCGGATACGCTCGAAAACAAGAATATTGGAGTCAACCGCCATGCCGATCGTCAAAACGAGCGCCGCGATACCGGGCAATGTGATTGTCGAACCCAAGGCACAGAGCACACCGAACAGCAATACGACATTGAGCACAATGCCGATAACCGCAACCAGACCGCCCCAAAGATAAAACACCACCATGAAGACGACCGTCGCCGCGATGCCGACGATGGCGGCGTTGATCGATTGGTTTTGTGCATCCTTTGCCAGCGATGCGCCGACATTGGTCATGTCCTGCAATTCGAGCGGGAACTCGAGCGGATTGTTCAAGGCATTTGCCAACTCCGTCGCCTCTTTGCGATCAAAGTTGCCCGTAATCTGTGCGCCGCCACCGTAAATGCCGGTTTTTTTACCGCCGGCGTTCGTATTGATTTTCGGCGCGCTCATAAGTTTGCCGTCGAGCACGATGGCGAATTTGCCGTCCGTTCCCGTCGCATTGTCGATATCGGCAATCCGCTGGGTGATGTCTCCAAAAATTTTTCCTCCCGCGCTGGTAAAGGAAATGTTGACAAACAGGGAAAGTCCGTCGCTCGATGCCGGCGAAGCGTGCTTAACGATCGCTCCCGTCGCCTCCGGTGCCTTCTTCACATAAATCGGACTGCGGCTCACCTCGCCCGTTTTTTTGTCCACATATTCATCATAAAGCACCTCATAAGCGGCGACAGGCGATGCCGTCTCGCGTGGATTCTCGCGCAAGGAAACAATAGTGCCCTCCTTCGTTCCCGCCGCGGGAACGAGATAGCGGTGAACCATCCGGAACTCCAATTTTGCCGGTTTCTTCAAAGCGTTGATCGCCTCCGGATTGTTGGCGGTGTCCTCGCCCGGCAACTGGATTTCGATCGCATCGGAGCCGACGGGACGAATCACCGGTTCGCTAACGCCAAAAGCGTTGACACGCTGGCTCATCACTTCAATCGCCTGGTCGAGCTGAGAAAGTTTTTCCTCGGCGCGCGCTTCCGCCTCTTTTTTCAAAGCCTCGCGCTCTTCATCCGTTTTTGCCCGCGCCAACGCTTTTTTGTCCGCATCGGCGGCTTCGGGATTGACACGCAAGGTAAACGCCACGCCGCCCTGCAAATCGAGGCCGCGCTTCATTTTCCCCTGCGAACGCCGCAAGAACTCCTGCATCAGCATGTTGTTCTTCTTTTCGATATTGGGCTCACGGACTATTTTTTTGTCCGGGAAAAATTTTTGCTGCAGATCAATCGGCTCCGCGTTATTGCCTTTCCCGGCGGCAATATCTTTGATCGCCGCGTAAATTGTCGGAGACTTTGCGTCCGCGGGAACGCTGTCGTCGCGATAATTCGCCACTCGGAGGTCCGCTTCCGCGAGCAATTTGTCAAAGGCTTCGCCATTGTCCGTCACCTGGTCCGCAATGTAGGAACGGAACGGGATGCTCTCCAACGGCATCATGTTGAAAATCGCGTAAGCCAACGCCAACGCCGAAATAAACAGTTTCCAAAATATTTTCATCTTAAACCCAAAAAAACTCCCTTTAAATAAGCGCAAAATCCGTTCCCGCGAAACGGGAACGGGCTTTGTCGCCGACAACCTTGACGCGAGTCAAAGTCATTGTCCGAATTACAATTTGCCAACGATTTGCTGGCGAACAAAGGTGATACGTCCCTGTGCGACTTCGAGCGTTGCCGTCTTTTCGTCGATCGAGACGATCTTGCCGTAGATGCCTCCCGCGGTAACGACCTGATCGCCCACCGCCAAGGAATCCTGCATCTTTTTCTGTTCCTTCGCACGCTTGCGCTGCGGCATAAACATCAAAAACCACAAGCCTGCAAAAAGCAGCACCCAAATGAGAATGTTGCTCATCGGTCCGCCGGGAACGCCGGCTTGGGCTTCATCGACAGCCGCCGAAGTTTCCGTTGCGGAAACGACAGCTTCTTGTGCAAACATTACAATATTTTCGAAGATATTCATATTTAAATTAGTTTAACGGATATGTCATTTTATCTTATTTCTTGTCGTCCTGTCCACTTTTATCTTGATTGGAAGGCTCGACAACCTTAAGTTTCAGCGACATAAACTTCTCGACGATTTCTTTCACCTCCTGCGGGATCGCGTCGATTTCTTCCTGCGTGGCGCAAGGGCCGTCAAAAAGAACCGTGGATCCGCCGGCTTCGCCTTCCTGTTTTTTGACCGTCAAATGGCGTTTTTCGTCCGACCCGCTATAGACGATGTCGATGCCGTCGCCGTAGTAGCGGCGCGAAAAAGCCGTGTGGGAAGCGGCGTTTTCAAGATTCGCCATTTGGATCTGAATTGTCGCCGCATCTTTTTTTTCCGCCCGGTCGATATGGGCGCGCAAACGGTCCGCAAAGGCTGACAGTTCGTCGCGCACCTTGTCCGTGCGGATAATCAGCGCGTCCTTTGTGACGGAAATCCGGTCGAGCCAGTCGCGCATGTTGTTGCTCAGGGAATATTCCTTGCCGTTGATGATGACGACGACGTCATCGCGCGGAGACTCTTGCGGGACGAGCTGCTTGCGGTCTTTGGCGGGAGCGTTTTTCGACAACAGTTTCCCGGGACGGATTTCCAATGTGACATTCGCGGAAATCGTCTCTCCGTTGCGCAAAAGCACCGCCGGCAAAGTCTCACCCGGCTTGTAGGTCCGCAAGAGATTGAAAAACTGGTTGGAGTTAAAAATCTTTTGCCCGTCAAATTCGCGCAAAATGTCTCCCGCCACAAAACCCGCTTTTGCCGCCGGAGAATCTTTTTGCACAAAAATAACCGGCACGCCGTAATCGAGATGCAAGCAGTGACGATCCTGCAATGCGACCCCCACAAAAGGACGCGCACGACCGCTCGGCCCCGCCTTTGCCGGAGCAAAAGAAACCTCTTCGCCGGCGGGAACGTTGATTTGTTCTGAGTCCGCAAAAAGTGTTGCCGCGGGCAACAAAACGGACATTGCCATCATCCAATAATTTACCTTATTCATAATCTGAACCTCCTTGAAAAATTTTTAATAAATGGCGAAAACCACGGGAACGACCTGCTCGCATTCTTCATCCGAGACCATTTGTTTTGACGAGTGCGCATCCTGCCAACGCCGTGTTTTGCTGTAAACATAGCGCGTCGGGCGCACGACAGTCCCGTCATCCTGCAAAACCGGCTCCAAAGAATCGTCGATCGCGACCAAAGTGTTTTCATCGCTCACCAAATGATATTCCGGCAGCAAAACAGAATCCGCGTTCCCGCGGAACGACAACAGCCCTGCGACGGCAATCGCGCCGGCGGCCGTCAGCGCGGAGAAAACCCGAATCACTTTTTTGAAATCGAATCTGACTGCATTTTGAAGGCCCGGCGTTCCCGCGAGACGCGCTTCAAAATCCGCCGGCAATGCGACGGGAACGGCATTTTCGCGCAGCAACGCTTCAAAAGCCGCATCTTCCGCCAACGCTCCCTCAAGGCGCGCCTCAAAATCCGCCGACGGCGCGACGGGAACGGCACTTTCGCGCAGCAGCGCCTCAAAGGCCTCGTCAGCAATATTCAAATTTTCCTCCATATTATTCCAATCCCTCCAAATCTTTTTTGAGTGTCGTCAAGGCATAACGGTAACGCGAAGTCACCGTGCTCAACGACACCGATAAGGCCTCGGCAATCTCCGAAAATTTGAGGGATCCCCAAATTTTCATCACCACGACTTCGCGCTGTTCTTCCGGCAAACGCTTCAACGCCGACTCGATCAAGGCCGTTTTCGCAAAATCCTTCGGCTCGAACCATTCCACCTGATCCGCATTTTCAAACGCCGCCTGTTCTCGAGCCGCACGACGCTGGCGGGAACGCCCCAAATCAATCGCAGCCCGCCGGATCGACGTCAAAATCAACGCGTCCGGATTGCCGCCAAGATGACGCTGATGCTTCCAGTAGCGCACAAAAGCTTCTTGCAAAACATCCTCCGCGTCCTCCATCGACTTTGTCCATTGGCGCGCACACAACAACATCCGGTGGCCATTGGCTCTCATCCAAACGCGCCAATCCTCCTCGCTCTCGGGAGCGAAGTTCACCGCATTGGGAAGTTGTTCTTGTTTTGCCATTTAAATATTAAGCGGAAATAGCGGAGTTTTTTATCTAAAATTTTTTTTTGAATCCCAAAAGAATAAAAAAGCGTTCCCGCGACTTCCACGGGAACGCCCTTCTTTTTCAAGTTTCGCAATTAGTCGCGGCGTTCACGGCGCGGACGACGCTCGCCCTGAGGGCGCGGCGAAGACTTGGGCTCGTAGGGACGGCCTTCTTTTTCGCAAATCGCAGCGCGACGCGAAAGGCGAACGCGACCCTTGTCGTCTTTGTCAACGCACTTGACGATGATTTCATCTCCGAGCTTGCAGAGATCCTCGACTTTTTCGAGACGCTCGTCAGCGAGTTCGGAGATATGCACGAGACCTTCCTGACCGGGGAGGCATTCGACAAAGCAACCGAAATCCTTGATCGAGCGGACAATTCCCTTATAAGTCTTGCCGACTTCGATTTCCGCCGAGATCAAGCTGATTTCATTAAGGGCCGCCTGCATGGACTCTTCGCTGGTCGCGAAAACGTTGATGTCGCCGGAATCGTCCTCGTTGATATCAATTTGAGCGCCGGTCATCTCACAAATGCGACGGATGTTTTTGCCGCCGGGACCGATGAGGGCGCCGATCTTGTCAGGATTGATATGGGTCGAGACAATACGCGGAGCTGTCGGTTTGAGCGTCTCCGACGGAGCCGGTTTCGCTTCTGTGATCATGCCGAGAATCTTGTCGCGGGCAACACGATTTTGGCGAATCGCCTCCTTGGCGATGTCAATCGGCAAACCGTGAATTTTGAGGTCGAGCTGGAAGCCCGTGATGCCGGCTTGCGTGCCGCAGATTTTAAAATCCATATCGCCGTAGTGGTCTTCCGCACCGATGATGTCGGTGAGGACGACGTGCTTCACAATCTTGCCGTTTTCATCAGGCAAAGTCACCAAACCGCAGGAAATGCCGGCGACAGGAGCGGAAATCGGCACACCGGCGTCCATCAAAGCGAGCGTGCCGCCGCAGACGGAAGCCATCGAGGTCGAACCGTTGGACTCCATGATTTCCGACGAAATGCGAATCGCATAGGGGAAATCTTCAACGCTCGGCAAAACAGGAACGAGCGAACGTTCCGCAAGCGCGCCGTGACCGATTTCGCGACGGCCGGGCGAACCGAACTTTCCGCATTCTCCGACAGAGAACGGCGGGAAATTGTAATGGAGAATAAAGCTTTTTGACTTGGGACCGCCGGCGAGACCGTCGAGTTCTTGCGCGTCCTTGGTCGTTCCGAGCGTTGCGATAACGAGCGCCTGGGTTTCTCCGCGTTGGAAAACCGCGCTGCCGTGGACACTCGGGAGAACGTCCGTTTTGCAGGAAATCGGGCGAAGCTGGTCGAGCGCGCGTCCGTCGGCGCGAACGCCGCGGTTGAGAATGCCGCCGCGATAAACTTTTTCCTGAAGTTCCTCAAAAGCGATATTTACATGGCGAGGATCGACATTCTCTTCGCCGAACGCCGCGAGAACAGCTTCCTTGGCTTCCGCCTTGACGGCATCGACAGCCGCATTGCGCTCGAGCTTGCCGGGCAGATAGACCGCCTTGGCGAGCTTGTCGTCCGTATTGGCGATTTTTTCGCAGAGTTCAAAAACTTTTTCGTCGCAAATAACGAGCGGGAACTCTTTTTTGGGTTTTGCCACTTTGGCGGCGAGTTCGCGCTGGGCGGCGATGATTTTCTGAATTGCGTTTTGGGCGAATTCGAGAGCTTCGATAAAGCGGTCGTCCGGCATCTGGTCTGCGGAACCTTCGATCATCATCATGTCCTCTTCATTGCCGACATAAACGAGATCGAGCGTCGATTCGTCCATTTGAGCGTGCGTAGGATTGACGACAAACTGTCCGTCAACTTCGCCGATGCGGACGCCTGCAATCGGGCCATTCCAGGGAATATCCGAGCAAAGCAAGGCCGCCGACGCGCCGTTGATCATCAAAACATCCGGATCCGTCGTCTTGTCCGTCGCGAGCAAAAGCCCGATCACCTGGACTTCATTCATAAAGCCCTTCGGGAAAAGCGGACGCAAGGGACGGTCAACTTGGCGAGACGTCAAAATCTCTTTTTCCGAAGGACGGCCTTCGCGCTTGAAATAACCGCCGGGGAAACGGCCTGCCGCCGCATATTTTTCGCGATAATCGACGGTCAACGGGAAGAAGTCTTGATCGGGCGAACGCAATTCGTTGGCCGCCGTCGCGGTAACGAGGACTTCGGTGCCTCCTGTCGAGACAATAACGGCGCCATTGGCCTGACGCGCAATGGAACCGGTGCTGATAGTGATCCCATATTCCGGGATCGTCACTGAGTATTCTTGTTTCATCTTTCTTTTATTTTGTGTTCCCGCGGGATTGCGGGAACGATGTTTTATTGATTTGTGTAAAAAAGAGGAAGCGCCCGGAGGTCTTCAGGGCGCCTTTAAAGTGTTTCGCTTACTTGCGGAGGCCGAGTTCCTTGATGATCTTCTCGTAGGTCTCAAGTTTGTGCTTCTTCAAATAGTTGAGCAACTTGCGACGACGATTGGTCAGACCGATCAGGCCGTGACGGCTGTGGAAGTCCTTCTTGTTGGAACGAAGATGCTCCGTCAAATGAGCAATACGTGCCGAAAGAAGAGCGATTTGGACCTCCGAAGAACCGGTGTCCTTATCGTTGATTGCGAACTTACTGATAATTTCTGATTTTTCCATATTTCTTGTGTTTTCTTTCAAAACTGCGGACCACCAAAAGTGATGGCCGTGCCGCAGCACCCGCTGCCCGCACCGTCTCAAGCACGTTCCCGTGCCCAGTCTCGGCTTATCGGGGTTCACACCCCAAAAAACTCGACGCGTTCCAATTATTATGTAAAAAAAATAATAAAAAGTAAAGAAAAAACAAGCCGGGACGGCGATCAAATCAAAGTTTTCAGCAATTGCAAATCCGCGGGAACGGTGATTTTGATATTGGGGCGCGCATTTTCAACCAAAGTGACGGGACGCTTAAAAACGGCGGTGTAGGCGGAAACGTCGTCCGTGACCGTCAGGTTTTGGGCGACAACGCGTTCGTAGGCTTCAAGAATGGCGTTCCCGCGAAAAACTTGCGGCGTCTCCATTTCCCACAATCGGGAACGGTCGAGATCTTCCAGCAAAACGGCGTCCCCGTCGGCGGCGGGAACGGCACAACGTTTGATTGTGTTGACGCATTTGTGCGCCAGGACAGCCGCGCCGTTTTGAGCCGCCGCCTGTGCGAGCCGTCCAAACGCTTCCGCGGTCACCAGCGGTCTTGCGGCATCGTGAATAAAAACAAGCTCGTCTTCCCGCGTTCCCGCGGCGCGCAAACCGTTGAGCACGGAGTCGCGACGTTCTTTGCCGCCTTGGACAAAAAAGATTTCGGCGTTCCCGCAAAACTCCGCCAAAGCCGCCTCGACTTCGCGCCGCTGCTCCTCATCGCGATAAACGCAAATAATCGTTCCCGCCGTAAAAATTTCACAAAAAGCTTTTGCCGAATGCGCGACAACAGGCGTTCCCGCGAGCGGCATCAAAATCTTGTCCGCCACGGCGCCGCACATCCGTCTGCCGTTCCCGCCACAAAGCAAAATCAGTTTTCCGCGCATCGTCTAATCCTCGCCTTCCTCCCCGTCGCCGGATCCGAAAATGGCGTCGAGTTGCGTTTTTGAGTCTTCATCAAAATCCTTTGACTCCGCGAGTTCGATTTCCTCCGGCGTTCCCGCAGCATATTTTGTCCTGCCCGTCATGTCGAGCGGAGGATTGTAATCGGAAAAATACTGGGCGATGCCTGTGGACGGGAACGCGCCGATCCAGCCGTCGTCCGTCTTTTTTTCGCTGTTGGCGAAATCAAAGCGGAATTCCGGCAGCTTGTTGACGCGCGCCACGACCTGCGGATTGTATTTGAAGCCGAAGCCGTCAAAATAGGGGCCGAGATTCATCTTGGCATGCTTGGACCACGTTATAATAAAAACGTCGGCGCGCTCGACTTCCGTCTTGATGTTTGCCTTGGCGGATTTGCGAAAATCCGCAAGGACGTTAAGAAAAGCCTCCGTGCCAAATTTTTCGAGCAGCGGCGCATACATTCCCACGAGTTCGGGAGTGTGGGAGCGGCGTGGATTTTCATGCGCCCAAGTCTGCAGCGCGGCGATGTCGATAAAATCGCCCAAGGGGCGTTCCGTAAACTCCTTCATGCAACACATCGCCAGCAACGACGCCGCCGCGTCGGCGTTCCCGTAGAGCGTCCAGTTGCCGTCGAGACGATTTTTCGCCAAATAAAAGAACAGCGGCCAATAACCGTCTTTTTTGAGACTTTCAAGATTGGCGAAATTCTCCGCGTCGTCGAGCGGCAAAACGATATTTTGTCCCGCGTGCCCGCCAACGGTGTTGGAATCGACGTCAAAAATCACATATTCGACCTCCTCCAAAGGTTTTTTGCGACCGACAGCTTTGTCGAGATAGACAATCACATCGTCCCAAAAATCGACAAGCGCCTTGGGATCCTTCAAATCGCGCAAGAGCACGGCGGGGACGAGCGCCTTAAAATATTTTCCTTCAACCTGCCCCCACGGCGCGGGAGCGTTGCGCAGATGCGCCCATTCGGCGGCTTTGGTTTTGCCAGCCGCATAAAACGGCGCATCGACGACCCCGACAAAACGGAAACGCACCTGCTTGGGAACGCGCGCCTGCGAAGAGCTCACAATCTTCTTTTTGACCGCCTGCGGCGCCCAGACATAAATCATGCCGCCAAAAGGATTGGCGATCGAAATCGTGTCGTTCCCGACGCCGAACTCGCGAGTGATGAACGGGAAGCGCTCCCAGCGATTGTCAAATGTGCCGCCCTCCAGATTTTCCGTATGGGCGCCGATACGGATTTTATAACCGCTGTTGACGCCTGCCTTGGCGACATGGACACGAATCGTCTCGCCCGGCGGCGCATAAGCGCCCGTGCATTGCCAGCCACGAATTTCATTGTTGGAAGTATAAGTCATCGCCACGCGGGTCGCAGAGTCGGGAACGGCTCCCGGGAAATTTTTGGCTGCGGCGTGCGGACGCACATATTCCACGGGCAAAGCGTTATACTTATGGAGTTTTTCCAAAAATTCCTTTCGTTTTTCTTCGTCATCCTCCCGCAAACGCCGTTCGATGCTGCTTTCCTTCTTTTCTTTTTCCTCCGGTGCCTTGCTGTCCCGACGCTCTTTTCGTTTTTTGGCGTTGCTCTCCTGCGTGCGGGTGATTTCCGGCGGCTTCATCGGCAAACGGCGGTTGCGCACGACTTTAACCCATTCATAAAAATAGGGATCGCTGATCGAGGGAACGAGTTCGTCGCTTATCTTGTCCAGCTCCTTGTCCTGTTTGCGTTTGCTGATAATGATACGGTCGGACTTTGTGTTTTTTGTCTTGAACTCGGGAACGGCGGCATCGACAAAAAAGATTTTATCGACGGCGCGCACGGGAACCGGCGTTCCCGCAATCTCCGTCATTTCTGCGGAGCCCATCTCCTCCGCCTCATCCTCAAGCTCCTGCGTTCCCGCGAGTTCCGCGTTCCCGTCAACAGCGTCTTCCGCCGACAAAACACTCGTCAGCACAAAAAAAGTCATCAAAAAAATCGGCGGTCTCATAAAGTTTATAATTTTTTCCTATCAATAAAAATAATCGTTCCCGCGGAAATTGCGCAAGCGACAAATTCCGCCGTCGGCAATTTCCTGAAGATAATCGGATCCCACGGGAACCTTTCCGCCGCCGTCCGGCAAATCGATGACAAACTGCGGGAGCGCGTAACCGCTCGTCCAACCGCGCAAGGAACGCATCAGCTCGATCCCGCGCGCCACGGGAACGCGCCAGCCCGCCGAGCCCGGCACCTTGTCGCAAGCATAGAGATAATAGGGGCGCACCCGCAGTTGCAGGAGGCGATGAAAAAGTTTTTTCAAAAGCGCCGCATCGTCGTTCACGCCGCGCAGGAGCACCGTCTGGCTGCCGAAAACCGTTCCCGCAAAAGCCAGTTGCTCCAACGCCGACGCTGTCTCCGGCGAGAGTTCCCGCGGATGATTGACATGGAGGCTCAAATAAAGCGGACCGTATTTTTTAAAAATTCCCACCAGTGCCGGCGTGATCCGCTGCGGCAAAAAAATCGGGACGCGGGAACCGATCCTTATAAACTCGACATGAGCGATCCCGCGCAATTTTTCCAAAAGCCCCGCCAATTTTTCATCGCCCAAAAGCAACGGATCACCGCCGGAAATCAGCACATCGCGGATCTCCCCGTGGGCGCGAATATAATCCAGCGCCTGCCTCCAGTCGGGCGGCGTTCCCGCCACAAAGCGTTCCCGCGTGCAAAAGCGGCAATGCGACGCGCAAACGCTGTTCGCCAACAACAACACGCGGTCCGGATAACGGTGCACGAGCGCGGGAACGGGAGAATCACGTTCTTCGCCCAAGGGATCGCTTTTTTCATCCGCCGCCGTCTCCAACTGCCAAGCTCGCGGGAACACCTGACGGCGCAAAGGGTCGGCGGGATCGGCGGGATCGATGCGATCAAAAAAATGTGGCGTGACCGAAAGCGGCAGACGACCGTTCGCCCGCGCAAAAAAGTCCCGCTCCGACGGCGTCAGTTCCATCAGCGTTCCCGCCTGCTCCGCCGACACGATACGGTGCGAAAGTTGCCAACGCCAATCGTCCCAACAAGCCGCGGGAACATCTTTCCACGGACCTTGGCCGCGGGAACGCCGACCGGCAGCCTCGTATTCGGAACTCATCAAAAAATTCTAATCCATATCGACAGGATCGGGGCCGTCCGCCAACGGACCGCCCGCCGTAATCTCACGAATAATGATTTCGCGAGCCTCCGCAACCGTATCGACAATGACAAAATCGTTCAGATCCTCCGGGGAAATATAGCCCAATTCGTCAAATTTTTTGAAATTGACCACGCTGTCCCAAAACTCGCGCCCGAAAAGGATAATCGGGATTTTCCTGCCCGACTTGCCCGTCTGCACCAAGGTCAGCATTTCAAACAACTCGTCCATCGTCCCGAAACCGCCCGGGAACACGATCAACGCACGCGCAAGTTTCAAAAACCAATATTTGCGGACAAAAAAGTAGCGGAAATTGAAACCGAGCGTCGGCGAAATATACGGATTCAACTGTTGTTCCTTTGGAAGGGTGATGCCCAAGCCCATCGTCTTGCCGCCCGCCTCGAACGCGCCGCGGTTGGCTGCCTCCATGATGCCGGGACCGCCGCCGCTGCAGACATAAAAACGGTCGGCAGCCAGCGGATAGGCTTCAAGCGTCCATTTTGTCAATTCGTAGGAAAGCTGGCGCGCCGCCTCATAATAATGGGAATTTTTGAGATCCTGACGGGCGCGGCGCAACATCGCCTTTTTTTCATCTTCGCCAAAGGGCCGCTCCGCGATTTTTCTCTCGACAGCCGCCAGTGCCGCCTCCGCATCCGCCTTCGGCAATGTGCGGGCGGAGCCAAAAATCACCAGGGTCTTGTGAATCCCATAAGGATAAAGACGAAACGCCGGCTCGGTCATCTCGCATTCCACGCGAATCGCTCGGGCTGCCGGGCTTCGCAAAAAATCCAAATTTTCATAAGCTCGCAAAGATTTTTCCATATCTTATCGGGGTTGGGGTTATATCTGTTAAAAAGTTTAGTCTCCAATTATCGTTCCCGCGAGAAAAAAAAGTGCGTCTCTTTTCTTTTGTCAACAAAACAAAAAGCGTTCCCGCGAATCTGATTTTCACGGGAACGCTGTTTTCGGGATTAAAACCGGGACTATTGCTCTTCCTCGTTCCCGCCGAGCGTTTCGCCGACGACAGCGTGGACTTTTTCCATAATTTTGCTCTGGAGCTCGTCAAGCAGCGCCGGATCTTTTTTGAGCGCGGCCTTTGCCGCTTCACGGCCCTGCCCGATCAGATTGCCGTTGTAAGCGATCCATGCGCCCTTCTTCTCAAGGATTTTGTGTTCGACACCGAGATCGATCACCGAACCCGTGCGGGAAATCCCCTCGTCATACATAATGTCAAACTCGCACTCGGTAAACGGCGCGGCGACTTTGTTTTTGACGACTTTGATCTTGGTGCGATTGCCGATCACCTTGCCCGAAGGCTCTTTGATCTGTCCGATGCGGCGGATGTCGATGCGGACCGAAGCGAAAAACTTGAGCGCGCGACCGCCCGGAGTTGTTTCGGGATTGCCGAACATGACACCGATTTTTTCACGGATCTGATTGGTAAAGATGCAAATGCAATTGGCGTTGGAGATCGCCGCCGTCAAACGGCGCATCGCCTGAGACATCATACGCGCCTGAACACCGACGGTCGAATCGCCCATCTGTCCGTCCAGCTCCTGTTTGGAGACAAGCGCCGCAACGGAGTCGAGCACCACCACATCAACCGCTCCCGAACGAATCAGAGTTTCGACGATATTGAGCGCGTCTTCACCGCTCTCGGGCTGAGAAACCAGAAGATTGGGGACATCCACGCCGACAACTTTGGCATAGCGCGGATCCAGGGCGTGCTCGACGTCGATAATCGCCGCCGTGCCGCCGTTGCGCTGACATTGGGCGATGACGCTCAAACAAAATGTCGTTTTGCCCGAAGACTCGGGACCGTAAATCTCAATAATGCGACCGCGCGGCAAACCGCCGACACCAAGTGCCAGGTCAATCGCGACAGAACCGGTCGAAATCGTCGAAACCTCCAATTTGCTGGCGTCGCCCATGCGCATCAGCGTGCCTTCGCCATACGCTTTGTTAATAGCCGAAAGCGCCAACTCCAGCGCCTTTTTTGTATCTGTTGCCGTCGATGCGGCCGCTTTTTCTTTTGCCATATTTTTCTAAACTGAGTAATGGGTTATCTGTTTTTATTATACGATTTCAAAAATGCTCCCGCGAATTAAAAACGCAGGCGATAGCCCAATTCGATCGCGTTGGAATGAGCCTCGACATTTGTCCACGAGGACACGTAAAAAAAGCGATAGCCCAAATAGACAGCCGAATTGGGATTGAAGTTATATTCGACATACGGACGCACCGAATAAGCGGAACTGAGCGCCACATGGAAATGTTCGCCCTCGTCCTTGCACGTCGCCAAACCCAAAAAAGAATAGCCGAACAGACAGCCCGCCGAAAATTTTCGCGTAAAATCATAAGCCATTCCCGCCGCCAGCGAAAGATTCAAAGACTCAAAATGACGATCCCGCCCATGATAAGAACCCCAAGCATAAACACCGATCGCCTCCGCACCTATCAAGAGTTTGACATCGGGAATATCATCCGCATTTTTTTGAAAAACCGCACTCATGGCACCGCCCCAGCCCGTGCAGCCTTTCGCGTCCGCACCCATTCCAAAAAGCCGCATTCCGGCCGCCGACAAAAATAAAGTGCTCTTGCGCGGAGCAAAATAAAATTCATACTCCGCCGATTGGCGACGGATCTCATTTTCCTTCTTTAAAATATCCGTCACGCTGTAATCCGCATCCGCAAAAACTGCGGGAACGCCCGATACGGCAAAAACAAAAAAAGACAGAAAAAACCGAAAATTTCTCATACAAAAAAGAATGCCAACAAAACAAAAAACCCGCAACATTAAGTTGCGGGCCAAATGGTGCTCAAGAGGGGACTCGAACCCCTAAGCCTCTCGGCATATGCACCTCAAGCATACGTGTCTACCAATTTCACCACCTGAGCAAATGTGAAAGTAAAACTAATTAAATCATAGCAAAAAGTCAAATGCAAGAACAAATTTTCAATATTCCCTAAAACACGCCGGAGCAGACAGATTTATAATTTTTTTCTACCGGCGATAGGAACGGACTTTTGCCCTTCTCTTCCCTCGCAAAAATCCCGATGTCGCAAAAACAAAAAGCCGTTCCCGCAATTTTACGGGAACGGCTCTTTCTAAGCGTCAGCTCTTAGCAGCGTTTGAGGATTTCCTTGGAAACCTCGAGGAGCTCCGGAGCCGTATGGCCGATCGTGTTGGTGAGATAGTCGTCATTGGCGGCAACTTGCGCCTTGACCTTCTCGGGATCGATCGCCATCACCGCGTCGAATTCCGCCTCGGAGAAATCGAGACCTTCGAAGTCGATGTCCTTGTAAGCCGGGATCGCGCCGAGCGGCGAATCCTTGGCTTCCGCCGTTCCTTCGATACGTCCGACCATCCATGCGAGCACACGAGCGTTGTCGCCAAAGCCCGGCCACATGAATTTGCCGTCAGCCGTCTTGCGGAACCAATTGACATGGAAGACCGCAGGTGTTTTGGCGAGTTTCGCCATTTCAAGATAGTGCTTGAAGTAGTCGCCCATGTGGTAGCCGCAGAACGGCAACATTGCGAACGGGTCGCGGCGGAGTGCACCGACCTGACCTTCTGCAGCGGCTGTCTGTTCGGAACCGACCGTGGCTCCGAGATAAACGCCATGAGCCCAATCGCGAGCCTGGAACACGAGCGGGATGTCGTTCATGCGACGACCGCCGTAAACGAAGATGTCCACGGGAACGCCTTCAGGAGACTGCCATTCCGGATCGATGCACGGGCAGTTGCGCGCCGGAGCGGCAAAGCGTGAATTCGGGTGAGACGAGAGTTTCGTCTTGCCGGTCTTTTCGTCGATCATATCCGGGGTCCAGTCGTTGCCCTGCCAGTCGATGAGGTGCTTGGGAGGTTCTTTGGTCATACCTTCCCACCAGACATCGCCGTCATCAGTCAATGCGACGTTGGTGAAGATCGTGTCGCTGTCACAGCTGTGGAGCGCGTTCGGGTTGGTCTTTTCCGAAGTTCCCGGAGCGACGCCGAAGAATCCGTTTTCAGGATTGATCGCGCGGAGCTGACCGGTCTTGTCCGGCTTGATCCATGCGATATCGTCGCCGACGCAGGTGATTTCCCAGCCCTTTGCACGAAGTTCTTTCGGCGGGATGAGCATTGCAAAATTCGTTTTGCCGCAAGCCGACGGGAACGCTGCCGTCACATAGTGCTTCTTGCCTTCAGGCGTCTTGACACCGAGGATGAGCATGTGCTCAGCGAGCCAGCCCTCTTTGCGGGCGAGATTCGAAGCGATGCGGAGCGCGAAGCATTTTTTGCCGAGCAACGCATTTCCTCCGTAGCCGGAGCCGAACGACCAGATCGTGGATTCTTCAGGGAAGTGTGCGATGTAGGTGTTTTCAGGATTGCAGGGCCAGCGGACGTCTTTGACGCCTGCTTTGAGCGGCATACCGACCGAGTGCACGCAAGGCACGAAGAAGTCTTCCTTCTCAATGTAGCGCAGGACTTCCGTCGAAACGCGAGCCATGATGCGCATCGAGACAACGACATAGGGAGAGTCTGTAATCTCCACGCCGTATTTTGCGATCGGCGAGCCGAGCGGTCCCATTGCAAACGGGATGATATACATCGTGCGGCCTTCCATACAGCCGTCGTAAAGTTCACGGAACTTCGCCTTCATTTCGGCGGGCGCCATCCAATTGTTGGTCGGACCGGCATTTTCCTTATCGACCGAGCAGATAAACGTGCGTTTTTCGACACGGGCGACGTCGCGGGGATCCGAGCGGTAAAGATAGCAGCCGGGACGCTTCTGTTCGTTGAGCTTGATAGCCATGCCCTTTTCGACCATTTCGGCGAAAAGGCGGTCTGCCTGCTCTTTGGACCCGTCAGCCCACACAACGGCAGCCGGCTTGCAGAGCGCGATGAACTCTTCAACCCAGTTAATCAGTTTTGTATTTGTTGTTGGATGATTCATAGTGTTTCTATTTGTTAAACTGCCCCATATTCTAAAAGACGAGCGCCCGTCGCGTCAATTATTAAGTTTAAAAAACGACAGATTTCCACAAGTTTTCAACAAAGCTGCGGGAACGCTTTATCCCGCCGTGTGTTCGCCGCGGTCTTTGGCAAAAATACTGACTTCCGCCTTGACGGCGTCCGCGCCCAAAAGTTTGTAGGCGTGGCGGATCGCCAACGAAGCGGAAAGCGTCAGGTTTTCGGGACGGTCCCTGAAAACATTTTCGCGGCCGATCACCGACAGCAGTCTCGACGAACGGAAAACCTGATAGACCTCGCCGCGCACCTCACAAATGATAATGTTGCGACCCGCCGCGCGCGCCGAACGCACCAGTTCCTCCAACAAAATCACACTCGTCGCGTCAAGATGATGGGCGTTTCTGAACTTTAAGATCAAAATCCGCAAATTTTCGTTCGCGAGCATACGGCGCAGCTGGTCTTGGAAAATTTCCGCCGAGCCGAAATAAAGATTGCCGTCGATATGCACGATCGAAACCTCGGGATTGCGCGTCGCACCCATTTTCTTGGCCTCCGCCAACTCGCCCGCGTCATTGTATTCGTATTCCACAATGCCCGGCGTCGAAGTCTTGCGCAAAAACAGCAAAATCGAAAGCCCGACGCCCACATAAATCGCAACGTCCAACGGCGCGACCAAACCCGAAATGAGCGTGAACAAAAAAACAGCGCGGTCGCCGGGCGTCGCCGTCGTGACCAGACGGATCGCCTTCAGATTGATAAGCCGCGTTCCCGCAAACATCACCAACGCCGCCAAGGCCGGCTTGGGAATCAAATGCATCCAATCGCTCATGCCGAACAGCGCCGCAAACAAAATCACCCCCGAAAAAATTCCGGCAAACGCCGTCCGCGCCCCGCTGCTCGCCGTAAGCGCCGAACGCGTCAGCGAACCGCTCGCCTGCATGCCGCCGGCAAGCCCGCAGCACAGATTTGCCATCCCCAAACCAAAAACTTCCTGGTTGGTGTTAAAACGCGCGCCCGCCCGCGCCGCCACCGACTTCCCGATCGACGTCCCCTCGATCAGCGCCAAAATCGAAATCGCCAACGCCGCCGAAAACGCCTGATTGACCGTATGGAGCGTCAGATCCGGGATCCCGAAACGAAAAGCCTCCAAACTGAAATCCTTGAGCGTCTCCACCTCCTTCGCCTGCCCCAGCACATCGTCCCACCAGTTGGTCGCCACCATCAAAACACAAGAGGCGATCAGCGCGATCGACATGTCCGGCAGCTTGGGCAAAAATTTGCGGACCAAAACATAGACAAAAAGCGTTCCCGCCGCCAAAACGAACGATGCGGGATGAATCTCCCGCCACTGCACGATCGTGCATTTGATAACCGAGACAAAGGTCCCGTTGCTGTCGCGCAAACTGATCCCGAAAAGATTGGGCAGCTGGTTCGCCATGATCAGGACGGCGGCAGCCGTGATATAGCCCGCAACGACGGTGCGCGAAATATATTGCACAAAATTCGCCACGCGAAAAATCGCCGCCAGCAGCAAAAAAATTCCGACCAAAAACACAATCGTCGGCAACAGCGCCACCCGCTCGTCCGCCGTATTGCAACCCGCCACCGCCAACGCCGACAAAAGCATTACCGCCGTCGCGTTCGAAGGTCCGAACGCCAAAAAACGCGTTCCCGAAAAAATCGGTCCCGCCACCGCCGCAACCGCACAGCCGATGATCCCGATCTGCACGGGCAAACCCGCCATCAGTGCAAACGCCATGCCCATCGGCAGCGTCAAAAGCGCGACATTGACCGACGCCCGCGCGTCCGCCGCCAAATCCCGTGCCGTCAAGGTTTTGACAACCCTCCGCAGAGGAAACAAATCCAAGTGTTCAAACAACGCTCGCGCGCGAGCGAACAATCGACCTGTATTCATGCGCCTATTATAAGAGGATACGAAAATATTGACAACAGATTAAGCGTTCCCGCGCAACTACGGTCTGAACAGCGCAACATCAGACCATTCGCCGTCAACACGGCCGTCAACAACGACGCCCTCGCCCCAAAGCGCCCGCGCCTTTTTCAAAAACACATCCGCGACCGACTGCTGCTCGCTCGCCAAAATCCCGCTCAACGCGAGCATGCCGCCCGGCGCCACCGCCGCGACCAGTTCGTCGGCATAGATGCAAAGCACATCGCTGATAATATTCGCCAAAACCACTTCGCGCGGTCCCGCCTTGGCAAGCCCCTCTTCGAGACCCGCATGGAGCACCGTCACCGCATTTTGCGGCAAATCGTTTTTGAGGCAGTTTTCACGCGTCACCTCGACCGCCTCCAAGTCGCGGTCAAAGGCAAAAACATCTTTTGCGCCCAACTGCGCCGCCGAGATCGCCAAAATCCCGGAGCCGCAGCCCGCATCCGTCACGCGCACCGCCGCGGGATTCGCCGATTTTGCCAAATACTCCGCCAAACGCTTGCCGCAACAGCGCGTCGTCGGATGGTCGCCCGTGCCAAACGCCAGACCGGCATCAAAATAGACGACGGCAGCGCCCGCGGGAACGGGATATTCCGCCCGACGCCATTCCGGCACCCAGTGCAAACGCCCGAAACTCCACGGGAACAGATTCGCTTTGTAGGCCTCCTTCCAATCGCGGTCCGCCAACTCGCCGATCTCCGGACGCAGCGGCAACTGCGGGAACGATTTTTGAAGATCCGCCCAAGCGTCGAGCGCTTCCGGCTGCGAGTCAAAATAGCCCATCAGCAACGTCGGCTGCTCCGCTTTTTCGTGATACAGCAACCACGGCGAACGCTCCAGTTCGCAAAAATAATCTTCAAGCGACGGCGCCAGCGAAGCCTCTACGGAACAACGAAGTTCTATCATAATGAATCCCCCAATGAAAGTTTGCGGATGACGGACGGCAACAGCTGATGTTCCGCCGCATGGATTTTTTGTTCAAAACTCTCCAAAGTGTCCTGCGGCTCACGGCGAACGACCGCCTGGTCAATAATGCTCCCGCCGTCAACCGTCGCGTTGACATAATGCACCGTGCAACCGCTGTATCTGACACCGTAGCGCCAAGCCTGACCGATCCCGTCCAATCCCGGGAACGACGGCAAAATCGACGGGTGCAAATTGATGATTTTGCCCGGGAACGCCTCCAAAAGCGGCGCCTTGACGACACGCATGAAGCCCGCGAGCACAATCCATTCCGCACCGCTCGCTCTGATCGCATCGACATAAGCCTGCTCCCGCTCCGGCGAAAACTTCGTCTTGAACGGACCCGGACTGATATAGTTTGCGGGAACGCCGAACTCCGCGCCGAGACTCAAAATTTTTGCACCCTCAATATCACAAAAAATACCCGTCGGAACCGCGTTCCCGAGCGTTCCCGCCCGCCAGGATTCCAAAATGGCCTTCGCATTTGTGCCCGTGCCCGAGCCAAGAATCGCAAACTTCATCATAGTTAAAAGTCTAAACGTTTGGCGGGAATGTGAAAAGTTTAAAAATAAGTCGCGCGGGAACGCGGTTTCTGCGGGAACGCCCCGATTATTTTTTCCAATACGGCGAAATCCCCGAAATCTGCCGCGCCGTCATCGTCTCCTTCCCCTCGTGTTCGGAGACAAGGACCTCGATCATGTCGAGCCGCCAGGCTTTTCGCGTCCACCGCGCCAAACGCAAATAAATCCGTATCGCGCGCAGGAGCGCCGCCCGCTTGCGCGCATCCACCGCCGCATAGCCGCCGCGGACATCGCGCTCGCTCCGCGTCTTCACCTCGACAAAAACCAAAGTCCCGTCGCGTTCCCGCGCGACAATATCAATCTCGTCGCGACCGAAACGCACATTGCGCGCCAAAACCTTAAAACCGCGTTCCCGCAAAAAACGCGCCGCAAACGCCTCGCCGCGACGACCGCGCAAAATATGCGCCGGCACCTCGGGAAAACACAAATCGCGCAGCAACGCCCAACAACGGGAATACCACGGGAACGCCATCACCTTGACGCCCATCGCCGCTAAAACGGATAAACCATCAGGCACTGCATACCCGCCGCCATCGCCGCGTCATAACCCTTGGGACTATCCTCGACAACCAGACAGTCCTCCGCGGGAACACCCATTTTTTGAGCCGCCAGCAAAAAGATTTCCGGATCCGGCTTGCAGCGTTTGACATCCTCCATCGTCACGACGACCGGAAAAATTTCCGCCACGCCGATATTCGCCAAAATCTGATGAACCTCCTTGCGAAAACCGCCCGACGCCACCGCCATCGCCGCTCCCGACGCCGCACAACGGCGCGCAAACGCGCAAACCTCCGGGATCGGCTTCACCTGATCGAGATGCCGCGC
This sequence comes from Opitutales bacterium, assembly GCA_024697185.1. Taxonomy (GTDB): domain Bacteria; phylum Verrucomicrobiota; class Verrucomicrobiia; order Opitutales; family UBA953; genus Spyradosoma. The sequence goes on from JAILGB010000005.1 coordinate 29,969, forward strand.
CAGATAATCATGGTAATCCTCCAAAAAACGCGGCATATCAACCTTAAAATGATAGCGCGCCTCCAAAATGTCAATCGTCTCGCGCGTGCTCATCCCGCCAAGGGTGCAAAAAAAGTCCCACGGGAACGCCCACTCGCTGTCCAGCTGCCGGTTGATCGACCATTCCCAAGCGCCATGGTGCAGATGCATCGACGCCGCCAGAGTGCCATCACAATCAAAAATATAAGCCGCGTAACGATTACTCATGCCTTTTTTGGTTTTGAATGGAGCCACTTGTCAGATTTGAACTGACGACCTACTCATTACGAATGAGTCGCTCTACCAACTGAGCTAAAGTGGCATTTTTATTGATAATACAAAAAAATAAGGGCAATGTCAAAAACTTTTAAGCCCGCAACGGCAAAAATCCCATTCCCGCCAAAAACGCGCCGGCGTTTACCCCGCAAAATTTTTATCGACAAAATCCGCGAAAGTCCCGTAAAGCCCGACACCGTTCCCGCCGAGCCACTCGCGAGTCGCCGCATCAATCGGCTTGCCCGTCAAAACGGCGGCGGAACAAATCCCCGCATTGAGCCCGCACTGCCAGTCCGACATCCGGTCACCGACCATCACACAGCGCCGCGGATCCAATTCCGGATGCGCCGCCAACTGTTCCAAAATAAATGCCGGCGAAGGCTTGCGATATTTGGACGGCAGATCCGGAGCCTCGGGAGCAATACAGCAGGCGCTAAAATCCCCGGGTTTGAAATCCAAAAGTTCCAAAAAACGCGCATGGCAGCGCTCATACTCCTCAAGCGTAAAATACCCGCGCCCGATCCCGCTCTGATTGGTCAGCAAAAACAAACGGCAACCCGATGCCAAAACCTTGTGAAGCGCCGCCTTGACCCCGGGAATCAATTCCACTTTTTCCGGCTCATGCAAATAATCACGGTCAAAAATCAATGTGCCGTCACGATCGAGAAAAAGCGCCTGAATCATACTCAAAATCAAAAAATATTAAAAAAACCGCGGGAACGCCCGCCACAATTTCCCATTTTACGGACAAGCCCCGCATCTATCAATTTTAAAATATCCCCCCGCGGGAAAAGTGCTTGACTTAAAGAGGGTTTTTAAGGATACTGAATGAGGTTTCCGGCAACCCCGCCGGAATAGCGATTTGTTAAAAACAATAGAGACAGGTGATTTTATGTCTGATCAAGATCCGTCGTTGGAGCAATTGACTCCGTTTCCGGGGACATGGGTTCCGACGGGCAATGTTCCCGCGGGTTTTGCTCCTGTTACTGATGACACGGGAGCGTCGGCGGATTCGGATTGT
>JAILGB010000021.1 GCA_024697185.1 Opitutales bacterium
CGGGCCTTACAAGTCTATCGAAGGCTCGCCCTGGATTCGTGGAGCCGTTATCAAATTGGCGGCGCTCGACCAGCAGAAGAATGACATTTCCCTGACATCGTTTATCTCCGAAATCAAAATGACGCCGGGTTGGACTGAAATCGAAGGATTGCCGATGCAGATTAAAATGGCGGAACTGAATCAAATGATGCGCCGTGAAGAATATAAGCAGGTTTTGCGCTCGGCGGACGAATTGATGAAGGGACAAAACGATCCGGAATTGCTGGCGCGGCTCCATTTGATAAAAGGCAATGCGCTTTTTGCTATGAACGATTATGAGGACGCCCTCAAAGTTTATTTGCGCGTTCCCGTCTTTTACGGGAATCAGGCTGTTTATGTCCCCGCGGCGAAGTTGGCGGTTGCCCGTTGCTTCAAGCGTATGAACAGACCGGAATATGCGGCGATGCAATTGGATAAACAATGTGATGTTTATTTGGAAGAGGTGATTACCGAGTATCCTTATTCTGTCGAGGCGAAAGAGGCTATGGCGGAACTGCCGAAGCATAAACGCGACGCAATTTTGGCAAAGGGCTCTATCGAAGAACAAGCCGCAAAACGCGCCGAAGTCACGTCTCAGATTGAAATTGATCAGTCGGAGATCGGAGGCGGAGGCGGAGACGATTCCGATGACGATTATTCCTCTCACAGTTCTTCCGGCGGCGACAGTGATTATGTCAGCGATGACAGCGATGACGAATAAAACCTCGCCTTTGGAGAGATAAGAGCATACAATTAATGCGTTATCCCCTTAAAATCCATAAATCTTTTAACTAACAAATTATATTCACGCTATGAAAAATAAAATTCTTGCGATTCTTCGCAACTTGGTTCCCGTGTTTGTCCTAATCGCCGTTTTGGCGCCGGTTATGGCTTTTGCTCAAGAAGCGGCCGCCGATGCCGCCGCTGCGGCAGAAGACGGTGCTCGTGACGAAACCTTTATCGACACCCTCAAGCAGGGTGGCTGGGTTATGTGGCCTCTGCTTTTTTCATCCATCGCACTCGTGTGGTTGGTCGTTGACGGATTTTTCCGCAGCGCGCAACGCGCCATGTTCCCGCCAATGCAGGTCAAGGCGATTCGCGAACTCTTCCAAGCGGGCGACTATCGCGGCGTTTACGAATATTGCGTCAAAAACCGTTCTTCGTTCTCGGACGTCGTTCGCGCCGGTGTTGTCTTCCTTCCCGATGGAAAAGGTATGACGGAAGAAGCGATTTTCTCTGAAATCATGCGTGTCAAGAACATGTTCGACACCCGTATTTCATATCTTTCGGTTTTGGGTGTCTGCTCGCCGATGATCGGTCTTCTCGGAACGGTTACAGGTATGAAGGGCGCGTTCTCCGCTTTGTCGAGTTCGGGTGCGGGCGATGCCGGCGCGTTGGCGGCTCACATCGGAGAGGTGCTCGTGGCGACAGCTACCGGTTTGGCCGTTTCAATTCCCGCATATTTGTTCTATTACTTCCTTCGCAATATTGTGGCGACCCGTATTCACGATATGCAGGAAGTCATCGTCAACCTTTTCCGTAAGATGCCTTACGACAAGTTCCAGGATGTCCAGATCGGTGACGAGGAAATTTATGCGGCTGTTCCCAATTGGGACCCCAGTGCTCCCGCTCTTGACGAAAACGCAGAAGAGGCAGCCCCGGAAGAAAGTCCTGCTGAGGCGTAGTCTTTCTGTTTAACCCTTAGAGGAAAGGCAAAACCATGGCAGGTGGTGGAGGCGGCGGAAATGGCGAGCCGGAGTTTCAGATCGCGCCGATGCTTGATATGTTGCTCGTCTTGCTGATGTTCTTTATGAGCATTACGACGGCGCAGACTTTAAAGATCGACAGCAATATTAAATTGCCGCTCGCAAAAAATGGCGAAAAACGAGAAGATAAAGCGAAAGCGGTCTTGCTTAATGTCTCGTGGGATCAAACCCTCGGCGAAGCCAAAGTCAAGCTTGACGATATCCCGTTGGATCTTTCCGACAAGGAAAAGTGCATCGAGATGATCGCCAGCCGAGCGATCAATCCGTTCACAAAAAAAGTGGATCCGGAGATTCGTCTCTTGATCCGCGCAGACAAAAATGTCACGGCTAAGTATATTCAGGACGTGCTGTTTTTGGGCGCTGAGGCAGGAATGGACAATATCGCGTTCACGGGACAAAATCAGGAGGAATAACAATGAAAAGAGCTCCAGAATCCAATCACCCGGACCTCGGCTTCCAAATCGCGCCGATGCTTGACGTTGTTTTCGTTATCTTGCTTTACTTTATGGTGATGTCGAGTTCCGTCAAGATGGAATACGAAATCAAGACAACCCTCCCGGGTTCGGCGGAGACGGCGACAGCCGCCGCAGACGCGGAGATGCCCGAAGAAGTCACAATCGGCATCAATGAAGCGGGAGAAGTTTCCATCAACGACGAGCCGATCGCAACTCCGTCGGACAAACGACTCGACAATCTCTACGCGGAAATGAAAAAATTGGGCGATGCGGCAACGCAGTCGGGACTCAAAATTATCGTTACCGTAGAAGCGGAATCGACCGTAAAATACGAGCGCATTATGAATGTTTTGGATATTCTTGCAAAAGCGAAAGTTTCCAATGTCACATTCAGCGCTTCCGATGAGGAAGAGTAAAATTTAACTTGTCGCACAAAAGCGTTCCCGCGGGCAAATTCCACGGGAACGCTTTTTTATTGTTCGTTCCCGCAAAAAACATCTTGAAGATTTTTATCCGGGCATGCTAAGATTTTCATGAACCCTTGTCGGGGTTTTACATTTTAAAATCCCTCAAGCGGAAACAGGAGAGATGGCAGAGCGGTCTATTGCAGCTGTTTACTAAACAGCCGAGGCGCAAGTCTCCGGGGGTTCGAATCCCTCTCTCTCCGCCAAAACGGCGTTCCCGCCACCCGTTAATTCGCGTTTTGTGCCGATACGATTTAATTATCGATTGGCACGAAAAATGCTATACTAATGTAATATGGAAAACAATAAATATGACTTTCACTCGTCGGGAAAACATTTTGTCCCGCCGCCGCCGGTGCGCCGTCGCGAAAAATCCGTTCCCGCAGAAAAAATTCCGGAAAATCCGGCACCGTCGGAAGAAGCCTGCAATCCAAATCCCGTAGAGGCCGAAAAACCCATTCCCGAAGAGATCCCTCCCGTGGCGGCGGAGTCCCAAAGTCCCGATCCCGCAACAAGCCAGCCTCTGCGTCCCGAAAAATACTTGGACATGTTTTTGTCCGCCCAAAAGGAAATCGCGGAGCTGAAAAAAACATTGGCTGCCACCGACGCATTAAAGGCGGAACTGGCGGAAAAGGACAATCTGCTCGCGACAAAGACTGCCGAGGCGCAAAAATTCAAAGACGCGTTGACGCGCTCGATTGCCGATTTCGACAATTATCGTCGTCGCACAGCAGAAGAAACGCCCAAAAATATCCTTTACGGCAAATCCTCGTTGGCGAAAGATATTTTGCCGGTCGTTGATAATTTTAAACTGGCATTGGATTCGATAAAGAAGACAAATCCTGATGCAGGGACACTGATCGAAGGAGTCGAAATGATTGAAAAACAAGTCCTCGCCGCGCTCGCAAAACACGAGATCGTGGAAATCAATCCGGTCGGCGAACTTTTTAATCCGCAAGAACACGATGCAATCTCGGTGCTCCCGTCTGCAGAGGTCGAAGAAGATCATATTATGTTCGTCCAGCGGACCGGTTTTAAGTTGGGATCGCAACTTTTGCGCCCGGCATCTGTTGTCGTCGCCAAAAAACCCGAATAATTTTTGAAACGGCGTTCCCGTAAATTTTATGGCAAGCGAAGATTTTTATGAATTGCTCGGCGTGACAAAAAGCGCCACGGCAGACGATATCAAAAAAGCCTATCGCAAGATGGCGATGAAATATCACCCGGACCGCAATCCGGGCAACAAGGAGGCGGAGGAAATGTTCAAAAAGGTTTCCCACGCCTACGAGGTGCTTTCCGATCCCCAAAAACGTTCCGCTTACGATCAATATGGCGCAGCCGCATTCGAAAATGGCGGCATGGGCGGCATGGGCGGTATGGGAGGTTTTCGCAACGCAGAAGACATCTTTCGCGAATTTTTTGGCGGTGCCGGCGGCGGTATGGGCGGAATTTTCGGCAGCATGTTCGGCGGTGGCGGCGCAACCCCCGACAATAGTGGCAACGACATACAGATCCGCATTGAGCTGACACTTGAAGAGGCTGCATCCGGCGTAGAACGGACAATCAAATACAAGCGCCACGGACGCTGCAAGACCTGCGGGGGAAGCGGAGCGGAGAAGGGCTCATCCACAAAAACTTGTCCGACATGTCACGGACAAGGAACCGTTACGCGTTCAAGCGGATTTTTCTCCGTGCGCCAATCGTGCCCGCGTTGCGGAGGCACCGGAAAGGTCATCGAAAAACCCTGCAAGGTCTGCAAGGGGACAGGTTTGGAACTTGAAGAACAAATCATCAAAAAACAGATTCCTGCCGGCGTTGACAACGGAACACGCCTGCGCATTGCCGGTGGCGGCGAAGCTGGACCTAACGGTGGAGAATACGGCGATCTCTATGTTCTTGTCTCCGTCAAGGAGCACGAACTTTTTGAACGCGACGGGAACGACCTCATTCTCGAAGTCCCCATCAAATTCACCTTGGCGGCACTCGGCGGCAAAATAAAAGTGCCGACTCTCAAACGTAAAGCCGAAATCAATGTGCCCGCGGGAACGCAGTCGGGAACGGTCATGCGCCTGCGCGGTATGGGAGTGCCGTATTTGCGTTCTCCAAGCACTTCGGGAGATCTCTACGTGAAACTCATCGTCGATGTTCCCAAAAAAATGAATAAGGAACAAAAAGAAAAGTTGCAGGATTTCGCCAAGGCGTGCGGAGATGATGTCGAACCCGTTGCAGAGGGCTGGCGGGAAAAATTCAAAAATTTTTTTGAATAATTCCCTCACCCAGATTCAGCGGGAACGCCAGTCGCCCGGGAACGCGATTTCAAAAATTTTGGAATTTGCGGGAACGGGCGATCAGTTTTTTTGAGCCAGGTCGAGTTTGAAGTTCGCTACAATCAAGGCAAGCGTCAGCGCCAAGAACGGCGAATAAATCATAAAATCGACGGTGCCGTGAAAGATGAAGAGCGCAATCCCGACAAGATATGCGACGGACGAAAGCCGCCATCGGCGTATATTGGCAAGAGCCCAACCCCAAAACCAGAGCACCCCGCAGATAAAAATTCCTGTTCCCGCCGCACCCCATTCGACAAGCATGTTCCAAATGTCGCAGTGGGCATAGTTGGCGTAACTGTGAATTTCCCGTTTTCCCGTTTTTTTGTTGAGATAACTGAGCTCCGGCATCTTCCTTTGAAAAGCCGGCGCAATCCAGCGATAAGAACCCGCACCCCATCCGTAAATCTGCGTGTGGTGATCCGTCCACCAGTCGCCGCTTTGAGGATTGTAGAAATAAATTTTTTCTGAAAGATCCCGCAATTTTTTTCGATCGCCCTGAGCAAAGACAAAGAATTTTTTCTCTTCCTTGTCCTCCGCGGTCGCAGGATTCGTGGCATTTTCGTTTTCTCCGGCGATGTCGGGAATTTCGGAATTTTTGATTTTTGCGTCAATCTTATTGAAATAAGCGTTCAAGTTGGCATTGCTAAACCAAAATACACCCAATCCGGCGATAACGGCGGCGAAGACTGAAAAAAACACAATTGATTTTTTATCCAGCAAACGGCTGCAAAAAATCAGGACGACGGCGATGGGGATCCACGCGATGGCGATAAAGGATCCGCCGATGGAATTTGTTGCGATCGCGGCAATGATAAAAAACAGGGCGACGACAGCGAGTGGCAAATGCCAGCCGCCCCGTTCAAAGCGCATCGCCGATTCGCGCCAGGACCGGAGTGCGATACCGGTGCATAGCGCGATATTCATCGCAAAAAATTCAGCGGCGTGATTTGTATAAAAAAACGGACCGAAATGGAACGTTCTCGCCCCCAGATAATAATTTATTCCCATTACCTGCTGGTAAATGCCGAACATCGCCGCCAAAAGCGCGTTCCCGATAAAAATGAGCGTCAGCCATTTGATTGCCCGCCGGGAACTCAAGCCGCACCAGAGGGTGCACAACATCAACCAGGCGTTCCCGAGAATGCAAAACTGGCGCAACGGACTCGTGCATGCCGTTTTTTCGCCAAAACCGAACGGCGCGCTGATACTTGTCGGGAACGCCATTGACGGCTGGTCGATTATCTTGAACATGTGCCAAACCTTGCCGCCGAGCAACATTTCATACTGAGGCCGCGCCCATTGCACGAGAATGTAGGCAAAAAGCAAAAGGCCGATCCAAAAGAGCGGGAAACGGAGCAGTTTAAAAAAATTCTCTTTTGCGCTCTGTCCGCACCCGTGTTCCGAGGTCGGCAAAAACAGCCACAAAAAAGTGAAGATGCTGCAGGCGGCAGAAACGCAGAGCATCCACGGATTGTGCCCGCCATAGAGCCAAACGGTCACGATCATCGTGATCGCAGCGAAAACGGTGATGAGGACTTGACGCCGGTCCATATTTTTTAAATAATGCCCGCCTGATAAATGTCGTGGATGCGAATGATGCCGGCAACTTTTCCGTCGGGAGCGTCGAGCACCGGCAGGACGGAAATTTGCGACGGACGGTCCTCCATCGTTCTCGCGGCGTCGCCAAGCGACATGGAAGTATAGGCGCAAATCGGACGGACCGTCATCAACTGATCGACGAGAACATCGTTGATGTTGTCATATTTGTTGAGCGCACGGCGCAAATCTCCGTCCGTAACAATGCCCAGCAGATTTTTGTCCGCGTCCGCGACAAGCGCCGCTCCGTGCGGGTATTCTGTCATCTCGACGACAGCCTGGCGCAAAGTCGTTCCCGCGGGAACGATGGCGATTTTGCCGAGCGGATGCATGATGTCCGCAACCGTAAGCGTGAGATTCCTGCCCAATTGTCCGGCAGGATGAAACTTTGCAAAGTCTTTTTCCCCAAAATGCCGTTTGCGCATCAATGTCGCGGCGAGAGCGTCGCCCAGAGCCAGTTGCAAAGTCGTGGAGGTCGTCGGCACGATCCCGAGAGGATCACATTCGCTTTTGACGGCGATGTCGAGCACAACATCCGCTTTTTGCGCCAAGGGCGATTGTGCGTTGGCGACAATGGCGATGATTTTGGCACCCATTTTCCTAAAACTCGGCAAAAGGCGTAAAAGCTCGCCCGTCGTGCCGCTTTTTGAAATGAGAATCAGGGGATCGCCCGCCTGATAGATTCCCAAGTCGCCGTGTGCCGCATCCGCCGCGTGCAGAAAAATGGCGGGCGTTCCCGTCGAACACATGGTCGCGGCGATTTTTTGCCCGATCAGTCCGGATTTGCCGACGCCGGAGATGACGACTTTGTGCTCGGCGGCAAAAAGGATTTCTATCGCCTTCGCAAAATTTTCATCGAGATGCGCCCCAAGCGTCTTGAGGGCATCGGCTTCTTCGTTGAGGACATGGCGTCCGGCATCGATAATTTCTTGAGTATTCATAAATTCGCTTTAATTTTGTTTGCCGTTGTAAGTGCTCCAGAGAAAAGAACTGCGGGCGGCGAGACGCGTGCCGTCGGGCGCCGTGATAACAAAGCGCCACGCGTTGGGAACGGCGTTCCCGCAGTCGGTTATCCCGATCATGATTTCATGAAAGCGGTCCGCCGCAAAAGATTTTTCAAGCGTCCATTGGCGGTGAAAATAGCCGGTTGTCGCCGGCAGACAGTAAAAAAGCTCGATCGTCGTTCCCGCCGGCAAATCGCAGGACTCGAGCCCCAGCGTCAGATAGGCGCCTCCGCGTTCGGCGGGATCGCTCCGCAAAAGCAATTGCCGTCCCGTCGCCTCCTTGTCCGTAAAATATTCTTCAATCCGCTTAAAATCATTTGGCGAATAGCGGTCAAACGTCGCATAACGAACAGGAATTGCCGTTCCCGCTTCGAGTGCTGGGGGCTCGGGCGGAGCATAACAGCCGGCAAGCGTCAATGCTAAGGCCAGCGCATAAAATTGCAAACCTTTCATCAAGCAATATTCTTGACCATTCGGGACTTTTTCTCAATCCAAAAAAGGGGCCAGGTTTGCTGCGCACCTGGGGAACCTGACTGCCGTTGCTTTCTTCCGAACCTGGCGGGATTCGCCGGCACCCATTGCGCAGGACCTGGCTTGTCTCTTAGTTTCAACTATTTTACGGCGTCCTGCAAGAAAAAAAGCAATTTGAAACGCGGGGAATTTCGAGCGGCGGGAACGTCCTTTAAAAAAACACTTGCATTTTTTTTTGAAAAATGTTTTAATGGCTCTTACACGGGCTCGTGGTGAAATGGTTATCACTAGTGACTACGGATCACTCGTTCGGCGTTCGAATCGTCGCGGGCCCGCCACTTTTCAAGCACTCGGTTTCGAGTGCTTTTTTGTTTTGGGGAAATCGTGCCGCGGGAACGGGGATGGGCGGCAAAGGGCGTTCCCGCGAAACGGAGTCTTTTCGATTTTCCGTTGAGAAGCGACGGTCAAGATTTTATAATGAACAAAAATCGCAATTGTATTTTTATGGACGAAACACCGGTCAATCCTCCTGTCAACAAGCATTTCATTCGTCAGATCATTGATGCGGACCTCGCGAGCGGCGCGGTCAAAAAAGTGATCACACGTTTTCCGCCGGAGCCCAACGGCTACATTCATATCGGCCATGCCAAGGCGATCTGCCTCGATTTTGGCATGGCGAAGGAATACGGCGGCGAATGCCATTTGCGCATGGACGACACCAATCCGACGCGAGAAGATGTCGAATATGTCGAATCGATCCAGGAAGATGTCCGCTGGCTGGGTTTTGATTGGGGCGAAAACTATTTTCATGCCTCCGATTATTTTGACAAGATTTACGATTATGCGATCCAGCTCATTAAACTCGGCAAGGCTTATGTGTGCTATTTGACGGCTGACGAGTGGAAGGAATACCGTGGCGTTCCCGAAGTTCCGGGCAAGGCTTCGCCGACACGCGATATGAGCGTCGAAAAAACTTTAGAGGAATTTGCCAAGATGTCGCGCGGCGAATACGGCGAGGGCGAGGCTGTTTTGCGCGCCAAAGTCGATATGGCGTCGCCCAACATGCATATGCGCGATCCCGTGATTTATCGTGTTCGCAAGGTCTCCCACCACAATACGGGCGACAAGTGGTGCGTTTATCCTATGTATGATTTCGCCCACCCGCTCGAAGACGCGATCGAAGGCATCACGCACTCGATCTGCACGCTCGAGTTCGAAGTGCACCGTCCCTTTTACGACTGGGTCATCAACACGCTCAATACGCCGGCAAAGCCGCACCAATACGAGTTTGCGCGTCTTTCGCTCACCTACACAATGATGAGCAAGCGCCGTCTGCTCGAGCTGGTCAATGAAAAATATGTCAGCGGCTGGGACGATCCGCGGATGCCGACCGTTTGCGGTCTGCGCCGTCGCGGTTATACGCCGGAGTCCATCCGCAATTTTTGCGAGACGATCGGCGTTACAAAATTCAATTCCCTCACCGAAGTGGCGTTGCTCGAGCACGCGGTTCGAAGCGATCTGAACAAACGCTCCCCGCGCGCGATGGCGGTGATGAATCCCCTTAAGGTCATCATCGACAACTACGAGGGCGAGGAACTTTTGACCGCGACCAACAATCCGGAAGATCCCGCCGCGGGAACGCACCAGGTGCCGTTTTCGCGCGAAATCTACATCGAGCGGGAAGACTTCATGGAGGATCCGCCCAAAAAATATTTCCGCCTCGCTCCCGGACGGGAAGTCCGCCTGCGCTGGGCTTACGTCGTCAAATGCGTCGGTGTCGAAAAAGACGCGGACGGCAACGTCACGGCGGTTCATTGCACCTACGATCCCGAAACGCGCGGCGGGAACACGCCCGACGGCCGCAAAATCAAGGGAACGATCCATTGGGTGAGCTGCGCGCACGGCAAATCCGTTGAGGTGCGCCTTTACGACTATCTTTTTACCGCAAAAAATCCGTCGGATCTGCCCGAAGGCGTCGATTGGCGCAGCACGCTTAATCCCGATTCGCTCGTCGTCTCGCAGGCTTTTGTCGAGCCGTCGCTCCTGGACGTTCCCGCGGGAACGCGCGTGCAGTTCGAACGCGTCGGCTATTTTTGCGCCGACCCGGACGGCAAGCCCGGAGCGCCCGTTTTCAACCGGACGGTCACGTTAAAGGATAGTTTTAAAATCGCCTGAAAACAAAAGCGTTCCCGCGACTAAGACGGGAACGCTTTTTTTCCTCCGAAAAATGCCCGCGCCCAAAAAATACCTGCCTCACGGCATTAAAATCCTTTTTGAGGACAACGCACTTCTTATCGTTGACAAACCGGCGGGACTTTTGAGCGTTCCCGCGCGCTACGAACGGGAGGAAAACGCCCTTTCGCTGATGACGCGCTGGCTCAAAAAAGGGCAGGCGAAATCCAAAAAAGAACTTTTTGCCGTCAATCGCCTCGATCGCGAAACAAGCGGAATTCTGGTCTTCGCCAAATCGCTCGCCTTGCGGGAACGCCTCCATGAGCATTGGGAGGAAAACGAAAAAATCTATCGCGCCGTCGTCGCGGGAACGGATTTTCCGTCTGACGCGGGAACGATAGAATCCTATTTGCTGCAAGATGCCGACTACCGCGTGCACGCTCTCCCGCCCGATACAAATCCCGTTCCCGCCAACGCGCAATATGCCAAGACGGAATATCGCGTGCTTTCCCGCGGGAACGGCGTTTCGCTTGTCGAAATCCGTCTTTGCACTGGACGCAAAAATCAGATCCGCGTTCATTTTTCCCAAATCGGGCATCCCCTGATCGGCGACAGGATGTATGGGCTTGGCAACCGTCACCGCCTGAAACTTCACGCCTGCCGTTTTGTCTTTACGCATCCGGTTTCGCGGGAACGCCTTACGGTGGAAAGCCCGTGCCCGTTCTAATCGTCGTTCCCGTCAGTTTTTTTTCGGGAACGTGTCTTCAATCTTGAAGATTTTTATGTTTTTTTTTTATAATGTTTGTACACCTCTCAGATAAGGAAAAAACAGATGAAAATAAAAAAGATTCTTTTTGCTTTTTCGATAATAATGGTCGCATGTGCGACGACGGTTACTTTCGCCGCTGTTCCCGCCACGCAGACCAAGTCGGCGGAGCCTGCCAATCCCAAGCCGTCCAAATCGCTGTGGATCCCGTCGGCGACATTTTCTTCGGTGAAGATCGTTTATGCGGACGGCACCTTGAAGGTTCCCGCCGGAGGAGCGGCAAAACCTTACAAGGACAAGGCGAATCCCAACGCCGCCCGCCTTTCCGAGCGCAGCGCGCGCGTGGGCAAAGCGTTCAAGCCCGTAAAAAGCGGCGGACTTGAAGCCTCCGTCGTCGCATACCCGGGCAGTTCGGACGCCTATGTTCCCGCCTCCGCCGGAGATGTCGTCGGTTCCGCTTCTTATGTCCGTTATGTTTTGCAGTTAAAAAATACGGGCAAATCGCCGGTCAAGATCAATCGTTTTGAAATCTTGGACGGCTGGACGCCCAAGGGGGCGACAGACGGTGAACGTGTCGGGAACACGGACGGCTCCATCGCGATTTTCCCGTCGGTGCATCTTTTTGTCGGTGTCGAAAATCCCCTGACGAAACTTTCCGTCGAGGGTGGAAAAGTGGCGGCGGTTTTGCCGCGTGAAGACGAGATTCAGCCCGGGATGACCTGGACGGTCGCCTGGAGTGTCGGGACTTACAAGGACGGCCAGCTTCGCCGCGATTTTCAGCGTTATCTCAATCGGGAACGTGCGCACCCGTATCGCGCCTTGCCGCATTACAATTCATGGTATGATCTTAATATCGGCCGCAACGATGCGCCTTGGCAAAAGCGTATGAATGAGGCGGAGGCGCTCGGCGTTATGGTCGAGTTTCGCAAGGAGCTCAACAAGCGCGGCGTTTTCATCGACTCCTATCTTTGGGACGACGGCTGGGACAACTGGGATTCGCTCTGGGGCTTCCACCCGGGCTTCCCCAACGGATTCAAAAAACTCGCGGACGAAGCGCACAAAAACAAAGGCGCTTCAATCGGCGCGTGGATGAGCCCCTGCGGCGGCTACGGCGGCAGTCTCGGCAAGCGCGTCGCCTATGCCAAGTCCCAAGGGATCATCGGGCAGAACGACGGACTTTTGAGAATGAGCTCGCCCACATATTACAAGGCGTTTCGTGATCGTGTCCTCCAGATGATCAAGGACTACGATATGAACATTTTCAAATTTGACCGGATGGGTGTCGGCCACGACTGTGACGGCGCTCCCGCCTCGCATGCGGCGGATATGGAGGCGATCGTCCGTTTGATCGGTGAGATGCGCGCGGCAAAGCAGGATGTTTTTGTCAATGCGACCGTCGGCACCTGGGCGAGCCCGTATTGGGTGATGTTCGCGGATTCGATTTGGCGCGGCGGCGACGACTTTGACCGCGCGGGACCCGGTCGTCCCCGCCAGCAGTGGATCACTTACCGCGACAACAAGATTCATGATCGCTTCGTCGCCAAAAGCCCGCTGTTCCCGCTCAATTCAATAATGAGCCACGGCATTATCGTCACGCGCCACGGACCGCCCGCCTGCGAGGACGTTTCCAACACGCCCGCATCGACACAGGATTTCGCCGACGAAGTCTGGATGTCGGTCGCCTGCGGCACGGACCTTCAAGAATATTACATCACACCATCATTGATGCATAAAGGCTGGTGGGATATTCTCGCGGACGGCGTCAAATGGCTCAAAGCCAACCAACACACTCTCGTCGATGTCCATTGGGTCGGCGGAGATCCGTTGAGCGACAACAAGACGCCGGGCGTTTACGGCTATGCCAGCTGGAGCGGCGCAGCGGCTGCCGTAAAGGGCAAAAAACAAGAACTGAAAGGCATTGTCATCCTCCGCAATCCCGGAGACAAAGCGCTAAAATTTGAGGCCTCCGTCGAGGAACTCCTGGACTTGCCCAAAGACGCTCCCAAGGAAATCACCGCCGTCAAGGAGGTTTATAAGCACGGCGTCAAATACGCGGCACCCAAAAAGGCGGGCGAAAAAATAAACTTTTCTTTTGAACCTTTCGGGCTTGTTCTCGTCGAATTCAAATTTTAATCAAAAACAAAGAAAGAATATTAATGATAAAAAAAATATTTTTGGCACTATTAATGCTCTTGACGGCTACGGCGCTTTTTGCCGCTCCGCCGGCAAAATCACCGGCGGCGGCAGGCGAAAATGCCGCCCGTGAAGTCATCGCGCGCTATGCCGGCGAAGAGGTCGCCTCAAAGCGGATTACGCTGACGATGGACCTCAAAAAGAAAAACGGCTGCGACCGTTATGAATACAAGGTGAGCGGCGGCAAACTGCGTATTCGCGGCTCGAGCCCGGTGGCGCTCACACGAGCATTCTACGCTTGGGTGCGCTCGCACGGTTATGGGATCTGCTCTTGGAGCGGCAATCGCCTCGAACTCCCGTCACGCCTACCCGACGAGCCAAAAGTCTCCGTCGTCTCCCCCTTCCAACATCACTACTTCTTCAATGTCGTAACCTACGGATACACGATGCCGTATTGGAATTGGGAACGCTGGGAACAGGAACTCGACTGGATGGCGCTCCACGGATACGATATGCCGCTCGTCCTCGGCGCCACCGAGGCGATCGCTGCGCGCGTTTGGAAAAAATTGGGATTCTCCAAAGCGGAAATCCTCGCATCCTTTGTCGGTCCCGCCCACAATCCCTGGGCGCGAATGGGCAATATTTCAAAACTCGACTCGCCCGTTCCCGAATCCTGGCTCAAAGGTCAGATCGCCCTCGAACACAAAATCCTCGATCGCGCGCGGGCGCTCGGCATGAAACCGATTTGCCCGGGCTTTGCCGGTTTCGTTCCCGAAAAATTCAGCTCGAAGTTCCCCCAATCTGCTCCCTTCAAAACTTCCTGGAGCGGCGGCGCCTTCCACAACTGGTGCTTGCCCGTGACAGATCCGCTTTTCAAAAAAATCGGCGGAATGTATATTAAGGAATGGGAAAAGGAATTCGGCAAATGCGACTATTACCTCGTTGACAGTTTCAACGAAATGGATGTCCCGTTCCCGCCAAAAGGCACCAAGGAACGCGCAGAGCGCGCCGCGGAATACGGCGATTGCGTTTATGAGTCCATCAAAGCCGGCAATCCCGACGCCGTTTGGGCGATGCAGGGTTGGATGTTCGGCTATCAGCGGGATATTTGGGATCCCGACACACTCAAGGCGCTTGTCAGCCATGTCCCTGACGAAAAAATGCTCCTTCTCGATCTCGCCGTCGATTACAATGTTTGTTTCTGGCGCAATGGAGTCAATTGGGAATTTTATCCCGGATTTTTTGGAAAACCCTGGGTTTATAGCGTCATCCCGAATATGGGCGGCAAAACCGGTTTTACGGGCGATCTCGAGTTTTACGCCAACGGTCGTCTTAAGGCCTTGGAAAGCGCCAATCGCGGCAAACTCGTCGGCTATGGTGCCGCTCCTGAGGGTTTTGAAAACAACGAAGTCATCTATGAGCTGATTTCCGATGGCGGCTGGACCGCGGAACGCATCAATCTTGACGCCTGGCTCGAAAACTACACAAAGAGCCGTTACGGGTCCTCTCCCGAATGCATCAAGGAATTCTGGTCGCTGATGCGCCAGTCGGTTTACGGTTCCTTTACCGACCATCCGCGCTTCGGCTGGCAGTTCCGCCCGCCGCACGACCGCGGATCGATTCGCGCCAACGACAAATTCCATGCCGCCGTCCGCTCCCTCGCAAAGGCGGCGCCGGAGCTCAAAAACAATCCGCTTTATCGCGCAGACCTCGTCAATTGCACCGTGCAGGCGCTCGGTTCCCGCATGGAAGACGCAATCGCAGCCAACGATGAGCAGCGCTTTGTAAAACTTGCCCGCCTGGCGGACGCCTTGGCTTACACGCATCCCAACAACCGTCTCGAAGACTGGATCGCCAAAGCGCGCTCCTGGGGTAAAAACAATGCGGAAAAAGATTATTACGAAACCAACGCGCGCCGCCTCGTCACGATTTGGGGACCGCCCGTCGATGACTATTCCGCACGCATCTGGTCGGGATTGATTCGCGGTTATTACCTTCCGCGCTGGCAAAAATATTTTGAAGCCAAACGCAACGGCGGGAACGCGAATCTCGGCGCATGGGAACGCGAATGGGTCGAAAAACGACTGCCGTTGCCACAGCCGGAAAAAATCGACGATCCCGTCAACGCTTGCCTTAAGGCAATCAGCGAAAATTAGTTTTTCGGGAACGTTTTTCGCGGGAACGGCAAAAAAAGCCGTTCCCGTTTTTTATGCTCCAAATTTCACGGGAACGAAAAACTCGTTATCGGCGTTCCCGCTCTCGTGAAAAAAAGAGCAGGGGAGACAAAAAGAAACGCGGGAACGTGAAAGGCGTTCCCGCGAAAAGTGATAAAGTTCCAAAAGAGATCGATGTTAAAGGCTTTGGATTTTTCCACCATTGGCGCGTCGCTCGTTTTCCACTTCACGGATTCTACGCCAATAATAATACGCTCGATTGTTTTTTCCCAGATTTTTCCCCAAATAAGCGTTTTTAAAATTTAACAAATTCAAATAATGGTCGGACAGTCTGCCGATATGTTTTTCGAGATGTGACTGGTCGTAAATCTCGAGGACTTGAAGTATTTCATCCCTTCTCAAATTATCGTCTTTTTCTGTTAGCATATCGATAAAGCGGACGATATTTTTGTTTTTAAAAATAAAATCGCCATATACTTGTTGCGCGAGGATTGTCGATGCTTTTTCGCAAAAATTATAAGCCTCGTCGTCTGTTATCGTATTGTTGGGGAGTCCATCGATGTATTCAAAAAATTCGTGGTAACGTTTTATAGTCTCTTCAAATCCGATGTATTTTTTTGCGATATCACTGATAATCTCCGCCATTTCGCGCACATCGTCCGTTCGGGTGAGCAAGTTGTTTTTTGCTTCGCAGTCAAAGAGAAAACAAGCGGGAATGTCGTATCGAGTATCGTATTTTTTTACCCAGAGATCGAGAATTTCAGAAAACGAAAGTTCTGTTTCAAAAACGAGTTTTTTTGCGTCTTCATAACTCAAATCCAAAAATTTTTGATTGAAAACGACTTTATCATCAGATGAAAAATGCAGGTAAAAGACTTCACCACGGCATTCTGTTTTCTTGTCGAAAATTTCAGCATAGTGTTGGCGTGTAAACGGGATTATTTTTTTAAAGATATAATCATTTTTGTCAAAATTACCACCGTCTTTCATCGAGAAGTCTGCGAAAGCCGTTCCCGCTCCCAAGAAGAATACTGTCCCGACCGCCAACAGCGACAAAGACGATTTTATTTTTTTAGAAAATTTATCCTTCATATTTATTGATTTTTTTGAGATTGTTTCAGACAAAAAACGCTCCATTTTATTGAAATAAAACGGAGCGGATTTTAAATGGTACCCAGAGTGGGGGTCGAACCCACACACCTCGCGGTATCAGATTTTGAGTCTGACGCGTCTGCCAATTTCGCCATCTGGGCATTACAAAGTAATGTAAAGATTATTTTATATTTTCAGGATTGCGAAATCAAGTCCAAATTTTTATCAGAGCATAATGTCGGCGGCGATTTTTTGTGCGACGGCGTTCCCGTAGAGGATGCGGACGAATTCGATACCGAACGCGACAGCCGTTCCTGCGCCTCTTGAAGTGAGGAGGGGACCGTCGATTTGATAGGGCGCCGAAAAAGCCGCCTGGGGGATTTCCTGCCAGGTGCAACTATGGGCGGAGATTTTAGTGTCGTCGTCGATCAGTCCCGCGGCTTTGACGATGAGCGGTGCGGCGCAAATGGCGGCGACGGTTTTTCCCGCCTTTGCAAACGCCGCGGCGATTTTTGCGGCGTTCCCGTCGTCGAGCAGTTTCCAAGTCCCGGGGCCTCCCGGAATAAAAAGCGCGTCAAATTGCCCGGCGAGGCTTTCGGGATTTTTCCCGTCGAGGATTTCTTCGACTGTTGTATCGACGCCGATTTGCAGATTTGAGCGTCCCGTTACCGTTCTCGTTCCCGCGGGAACGGCGAGGGCTGCGAGACAATTTTGCGTTCCCGCGCGTTGGAGCAGGTCGAGCGGGGCGACGGCTTCGGTTTCCTCGACGCCGTCAGTGAGGATTGTGAGGACTTTTTTCATCGTTATCGCGGCTCCGTCGTCTTGGCGTCTTGGGGGATTTCGGCGACAAGTCCCTCTTCCTTGAGCGCGATGTCGTCGATGGGATATTCGCTGCGGACGGGGCTATAAAAACCGCTGCGTTCGTTGTAGCGCCAGTAGGTATAGGTCGTCTCGGGCGTATAGAGGCAGGCGCTGCCGCAGAGCGTGAGGATTGCGAGGAGGAACAATAATGTTTTTTTCATAAAATTACAAAAGATCGTATTTGCCGTCATGAACCTCGAAAAGATCCCAGACGGCGGGATCGCCGGCGGGCTTTTCCGTTCCCGTGGCGATGATTTGCAGGTCGCCGGAAATTTCTTTCCAAAAATTTTCCCTTCTTCCCGGATCAAGCTCTCCGAGAATGTCGTCGGCGAGAATGATAGGATCGATTTTGTTGTGACGGCGCAAATAGCGGAGCTGTGCGAATCCGAGCGCGAGCGTCAGGCTGCGCAGCTGCCCTTCGGAGGCGAAGTCTGCCGCCATGTTCCCGCCGATTGTAAAATCGAAATCATCGCGATGCGGGCCTTTTTGCGTCGCGCCGAGCGCGATGTCGGCGGGGCGCATGCGTTGGAGGAGCGACTTGAAATCTTCCGCCGTGTCGGCGACTTCCGCGGGAACGTTCGGCCGGTAGCGGAGTTCCGCGGGAACGTCGATTTTGAGCAGCCGTCCCGCAAATTCCTTAAAATCTTCGCCGATTTCCAAAAGGGCTTTTTCGCGTTCCCGCCGGATTTCGATGGCGACAGTCGCCAAGATTTCATCAAAGGCGGCGATTTGGGCTTCGTCGATCCCGCTGCGGTTTTTGAGCAGGGCGTTGCGCTGGTCGATGCTGCGGCGGTAGCGTTGGATCGCGTCGAGATAGCCGCCGCTGACGGCGGAGAGCGTCATATCAAAGCGTCGTCTGCGCACAGCGGGAGCACCCCGCAAAAGCCCGATGTCTTGCGCCGAAAAAACAACGACGGGAAAATGCCCGACAAAATCGCCGAGCCGTTCGACGGGAACGCCGTTGTCAAACTCTATTGATTTGTTGCCGTTGCCGTTGAGGGTCAGGATCAATGTCCGGCAAAGCTGCCGCTCGTGCTCGATTTCAAACGCGATTTGGGCGCTTTTTTCACCGATGCGGATCAGTTTTTTGGAGTCCTGTTCGCGAAAAGAACGCAAAGCCGTCAAGAGGGAAATCGCTTCGAGCAGATTGGTTTTCCCTTGTCCGTTTTCGCCGAGCAAAAAGATTCGCGATTTGGAAAAACTCAAATCCGCAAACGCAATATTGCGAAAATTGAGAACGCGAATGCCGGTGATTTTCATATCGGGAACGAAAAATATCGCGGGAACGCCGTTTATCGCGGCGGGATCTTAAGTTCCATTCCCAATTTCAATTTTGCGGGATCGGAGAGGACGTCCCGGTTGTAATTGTAAATTTCCTGCCAGCGTCCGCTTGTCCCATAAAATTTGCGGCTGATTTTTCCCAAGGTGTCTCCCGCTTGGACGATATAGGTTTTCACCTCCTCGGTTTGCGGTGCCGGCTCCGGCTGTGTCACGACGGGAGCGGGAGTGGGAGTGGGTTTGACGACGGTGACGGATGAGACGGGCGGTCTCGCCGAGGGGGTCGCCGCGTAGGATTCGAGTTCCTTGATGCGCGCGTCCGCGAGGGCGAGCCGGCGTTTCAGACTGTCGTTTTCTTCGCGGACCTCCTTATATTTTTTTTCGACGGTTTCAGAAAGCTTGTAGGTTTCATACGGGCGTCCCGGGAGGGTGCTCAGATAGTCTTCTTTTGCGCCGTTGATCATGTCTTCGATGAGCGTCGTATCGTTGAGATTGGCGCGGCGGAGATATTTGTTGAGATAGGCGACCGCTTCAAAGGGCTCGTGCTGGCGTTTTTTGAGCGTGCCGATTTGCAGATAGCTTTCGATGGCGTCGTCGGGATTTTTTTCGATGACTTTTTCAAAGGAATTGATCGCCAGTTCGATATTCCCCGAGTTAAGAAACTCGAGCCCCTGTTTGTAGTCGGGATCTTCTTTTTCCCTAAAATTAACGGAGTCCTCACGGGAATGCCCGTAAGAATTGAGCCAATCTTTCAAAGACATGCCGAGAGCAATCGCCGCAAAAGTCCAGAGGAGAAAAATAAACAACTTCACAATACAACAAGTTTGCCCGCTCGGGCACTTTTTTGCAATGTTTTATCGTGATAACCAGGGAGCGGATTGGCAGCGGGTATGGGAGTCGAACCCATCTTTGCGAATTGAGAATCCGTCGTCCTAACCGATAGACGAACCCGCCGAATGCGCGTTAATTAAAATTTAATCATAATCCAAAAAGAAAATCAAGGGAAAATTACTTGACTTGCAAGAGTGTTCGCGCTAAAATTGATTTTACATCAACGCCAGAGTAGCTCAGCGGTAGAGCGCGGGACTCATAAGCCTAAGGTCGGTGGTTCAAATCCACCCTTTGGCACCAATTTAAAACTTCCTGTTCGCAGTTGCGGACAGGATTTTTTTATTCGGGCAAAGTCCGTCGGCGTTCCCGCGAAATCCTCTTGCGACTGTCGCGGGAACGGGATTAAAATATTTTTCAGTAAAAATCAAAAAATCTTATGGCATACAAAGAATATCTCAAAACGGCGCAGGCTCGTCTGGCGGAGATTCGCGAGTCGGGCTTGTATAAGGACGAACGCGTGATCGCCTCTCCGCAGGCTGCCCACATCACCTTGGAAGACGGTCGCGAAGTCATCAACATGTGCGCGAACAACTATCTCGGGCTGGCAAACAATCCGGACGTGATCCAGGCGGCGCATGACGCGCTCGACAAATACGGTTTCGGCTGCGCGTCGGTGCGTTTCATTTGCGGCACACAGACGATTCACAAACAACTCGAAGCGGCGATTTCCAAGTTCCTCAAAACGGAAGACACGATCCTCTACGGCGCGTGCTTTGACGCCAACGGCGGTTTGTTCGAATGCCTTCTCAAAGAGGGCGACGCCATTATCTCCGACGAGCTCAACCACGCCTCGATCATCGACGGCGTGCGTCTCTGCAAGGCGACGCGCTACCGCTACAAAAACAACAATATGGAGGATCTCGAAGCCAAGCTCAAGGAAGCGCGCGCGGCGGGAGCCAAAAACATCATGATTTTCACCGACGGCTCGTTCTCGATGGACGGCGTCATCGCCAATCTCAAAGGCATTTGCGATCTGGCGGACAAATACGATGCGCTCATCGGTTTTGACGAATGCCACTCGACGGGCTGCCTCGGCGCGACCGGTCGCGGCACGCACGAATATTGCGGCGTCATGGACCGCGTCGATATTATCACGGGAACGCTCGGCAAGGGCATTTCCGGCGGCTCCGGAGGCTTTACATCGGGCAAAAAGGAGATCATCGAACTGCTCCGCCAGCAGTCGCGCCCGTATCTGTTCTCCAACTCCATTGCTCCGGCAATCGTCGGCGGCGCCCTCAAAGCGCTCGAAATCCTCGAAAACGATCCTTCCTTTGTCCAGCGGATTCAGGAAAACACAAAGTTCTGGCGCGAAGGTCTGACCAAGGCGGGCTTCAATGTCGTTCCCGGCACACACCCGGTGACGCCTGTTATGCTCGGCGACGCGCGTCTGGCGCAAGAATACAGCCGCCGCCTGCTCGAAAAAGGCATTTACGCGACAGGATTTTTCTATCCGGTCGTCCCCAAGGGCAAAGCGCGTATCCGCACCCAAATCACAGCGGGTCACACGCGCGCGGATCTCGAAAAGGCGCTCGCGGCGTTTGTCGAGGTCAAAAAAGAGCTCGAGGCAGAAGGCATCCAATAAAGTTTCACGCTTTGTTGTCAGAGCGCGTTCCCGTGATTTTGCGGGAACGCGTTTTTTTTTTGTCGTTCCCGTGAGAGTTCTCGCGGCAACGCTTATTAGATGTTATCATTGTTTGAGAATATGTTAATCCAGTTGCACCAGTCTTTATTGTTGTTCGTCTGTTTGATTCTGTCGATCACGCTTCATGAGTTCGGACACGCGTTTGTCGCCGACAAATTGGGCGATCCCGTTCCGCGGATGCTCCGCCGCGTGACCCTCAACCCTTTTGCGCACGCGGATCTTTTCGGGACCTTTATTTTGCCCGCCATTATGATTTTCAGTCCGGTTTTGCTGGGCGGGAGCACCGGATTTATTTTCGGCTGGGGCAAACCGGTGCCGATTTCACTCCCCAACCGCAACACCCGCAAGCGCGACGAAATCCTCATTTCCGTCGCGGGACCGGCGATGAATCTGCTTTTGGCGCTTTTGGGCGCAATCCTCTTCGGCTTGTTTTTAAAATTTGCCGTTTCCCACGATGTGGCGGAAAACGTCCTGAAGGGCACGACGAACTTCTTTATGATTTTCATCTCGCTCAATGTCGCTCTGATGATTTTCAACCTGATCCCGCTCCCGCCGCTCGACGGTTCCCGCGTTTTGCGCTATCTCGTCAAGATGCCGGAAAAAACCTTTGACTGGCTCGCGCGCCATTCGCTGTGGATTTTCCTCTTCCTTATTTTGCTGCCGTCGCCCGGCAACTCGATTCTGATGTTGGTTTTCAGACCGATTATGGCTTTTATTTTCAAAGGGCTTCTGGCTCTCGCCCGCTTTATTGCGGGAGGAATTTGATTTTTGCAAAATGTCAGAGATTGTCGGCATCGGTGAAATTTTGTGGGATGTTTTTGGAGACAAAAAAACACTTGGCGGCGCTCCCGCAAATTTTTCCTATCACGCCGCCTGTCAAGGTGCTTCCGCGCATTTGGTCTCCGCGATCGGCGACGATCCGCTCGGCGACGCCGTCATTGCCGCGCTCGCTTCCAAATCTGTCGATCTGCAGCTGCAACGCGTTCCCGCGCCCACGGGAACGGTGACGGTTTCGCTCGATGCCGCCGGCGTCGCCCATTATGATTTTCCCGACGATGTCGCTTGGGACCATTTGCAGACGACACCGCAAATTTTGGACTTGGCGGCGCGGACGGACGCTGTTTGCTTCGGTTCGCTGGCGCAGCGTTCTCCGCGTTCCCGCGAGACGATCCGTGCATTTTTAAAAGCCGTTCCCGCAAACGCCATTCGTGTTTTTGACGCCAATCTCCGCCAAAATTTTTACGATCCCGCTCTCTTGGCGGACTCCCTGTCGCTGGCGACGATGCTCAAGATCAACGAGGAGGAACTGGAGATTTTCAAGCGGCTCCTAAACGCCGTTCCCGCGACGCGTGAAGCCTTTGCGGGAACGCTTTTCAGGCGTTATCCGGCGATGCGCTATTGTGTGCTGACCTTGGGCGCGGACGGGAGCGAGATCTGGTCTGCGGACGGTGAGCATTCGCGTTTGCCGGGCGACAGTTCGGTTTGTCTTGTCGATACGGTCGGCGCGGGCGATTCGTTTACGGCGACATTGCTCGCGGCGCTGCTGGCGGGAACGCCGCTTGCCCGTGCCCACGCCCACGCCGCCCGGGTTTCCGCCTTTGTCTGTTCCCGCGAGGGGGCGATGCCGGAGCTGCCTCAAAATTTAAAATTGTAAAGCAACAATGTCTGAAATCATCCAAAGTCGAAAAAATCCGCGCGTGCTCCGTCTCTCCGCTTTGCGCGAAGACCGCAAAGCCCGCGAAGCCGCCGGCCGTTTTGTCATCGAAGGGATGCGCGAACTCGAACGCGCGTTCGCTTGCAAAGTCGAGATTGAGGAACTTTATTTTTGCCCTGAACTTTTTCGCAACGAAGCCGCTGCGGCGATTTTGGCGACAGCCCGCGGGAACGCCGCCGTCGAAGTCGTGGAACTCTCGCGCGGAGCGATGGAAAAAGCCAGTTATCGCGAACACCCCGAAGGTCTGATCGCCGTCGCAAAAACGCGTTCCCACCAACTTTCAACTCTCAACTCTCCACTTTCAACTCTCAACTCTCCACTTTACCTCGTTGTCGAAGGCGTTGAGAAGCCGGGCAATCTCGGTGCGCTCCTCCGGACGGCGGATTCCGCCGGTTGCGACGCTCTGATCGCCTGCGGACTTTCGGGCGACATTTACAATCCCAACACCGTGCGCGCATCGCAGGGAACGCTTTTTTCGATGCCGTTCGCGCTGGCGGACAAAGAGACGGTCGCGGCTTGGTTGCGGGAACGCGGCATTACCGTTTTCGCGACTTCGCCGGCGGCGCGGGAACGCTATTTCGATTGCGATTTTACGGGACCGAGCGCGATTTTGATGGGAACGGAATCCACAGGCTTGTCGGATTTTTGGCTCCAAAGCGATTTTGTCCGCCCGGTCGGTATTCCGCAAAAAGGCCTCGCGGACTCCCTAAACGTCTCGATGGCGGCGGCGATCTGTCTGTTTGAAGCTCTGCGGCAACGCGAAAAATAAAGCCGCGGGAACGATAAATTTTTTTGACAATGAACGAACTTTTACTTCCGGCGGGAACGCTGACCCGATTGAAAATTGCGGATTATTACGGCGCGGATGCCGTTTATTGCGGCTTGCCGTCGCTGTCCCTGCGGGCGGGCGTCGGACTGACGAGGGAAGAACTCGAAGCAGGAATCGTCTTGCTGCACGGCAAGGGCAAGAAAATTTATCTGGCGCTCAATCTTTTTTCAAAAAACGAAGACTGGGAACGTCTGCCGGATTCCGTGGCGCTTTTGCGGGAACTCTCGCCGGACGGCGTAATCGTCTCCGATCCCGCCATCTTTATGTTTTTGCGGGAACACGCCCCGGAATTGCCCTTGCATATTTCAACCCAGGCGAACGTTTCGTCCTACGCGACGGTGGAGTTTTGGAAAAAACTCGGCGCGAGGCTCTGCGTGCTTTCGCGGGAGACGAGTTTCGGGGAGATCGAGGAAATCCGTTCCCGCGTTCCCGGGATCGGGCTTGAGATGTTCATTCACGGTGCGATGTGCATGAGCTATTCGGGACGCTGCCTCCTGTCGGCATTTATGACGGGACGCTCGGCAAATCGCGGCCGTTGCGCGCAGTCGTGCCGTTGGGAATACAATCTTTATCTGGAAGAGCAAAAGCGCCCGGGCGAACTGATCAAAGTCGAAGAAGACCCGCGCGGAACCTATTTCATGAACTCCCGCGATCTCTGCCTGATGCCGGATTTGCCGAGGATTTTGTCGGCAGGCATTGATTCCCTAAAAATCGAAGGACGCAACAAGAGCGACTATTATGTCGCACAAACGGCGCGGATTTACCGGCTCGCAATCGACGATTGGCGGCGCGATCCCGAAAACTGGCGCGCGGAGCCCTATCTGGCGGAACTGGCGACAATGCAAAACCGCGGCTACACGCGCGGATTTTTTGACGGCGTTCCCGGAGCCTCCGCGCAAAACTACGAAACAAGCGTCAGCCGCGGCAGCGCAGTCAATGTCGGCATGGTCATCGAAGCCGACGGCAGCCCGAAAGCCGTTCCCGCGGGAACGACAGAAAAAGATTGGGTGCGCATGGATGTCCGCAACAAAATGAGCGAAGGCGAAACAATCGAATTTTTGTTCCCGCAAACACTCGAGCCTCTGCGCGTGCGGCTCGATGAAATTTACGACGGAGTCAACGGCAAACGCGTTCCCGCAATTTCGGCGGGACGGGCAAACCAGACAATGCTCGTTCCCGTGAGCGCCTTGGGCGGCAAAATCCCGGCAGCGCTGACGATGGTGCGCAAAATGATTTGAAAAGCTTAAAGCTTAAAGAAAGCGTGCCGTTCCCGTTCCCGCGTTTGTTTTGTCAGCAGACGGGAACGAGGCGTTTGAGTTTTGCGCAGGCGGGATGTTCTTTGAGCCGTTTGAGGATTCGTGATTTTTGGAGGGCAAATTCCTGCATGACGGCGGCGTTTTCGCAACGCACGTAGAGGGTTTGAAAATTGTCTTTGAGGTCGTCGGGACGGCAGCGGCGGGCGAGGGTTGCGGGAACGGCATTTTCCCAGATTTCGCCGACGGCGTCCTGGATGGAGCCTTTGTAAAAGCCGCGTTTTTTGAGGAGTTCGGGAATGATTTTTTCGGGAGTCGTGACGGTGTCGTCCCCGTTTTCGCGGCGTTCTTCGGATTGAGCGATAAATTTTGGGGAGATGGCGATTTCCTTTTGCGGGTCGAGTGCGCGATAGAGTCGCGGGCTGTTGTTGTCGGGGGCGGGCAGTCCGTCGATTTGGGCGAGCAGGCGTCGGGCGTTGCGGGAACGGGAGATTTCGAAGGTTCCCGGGGCGATGATTTCCCGGATTTTCATGCCGACATTTTCGAGGGTTTCAAAAGAAGGGGTGTTTTCGGGCAGTTTTTCAAAATCTATCGGATGCCGGCTGACCCAAAACGCGTTGGCGCCGCATTGGGTCGCCGGGATCACGTCTTCGCGGATCGAGTCTCCGATGTGCAGCAGTTCGTTGCGCGCGATTTTGAGCGAACGGCAAACGTAGTCGAAGACGGCGACATCGGGCTTGGCGAGTCCTGTTTGGGAGGAAACGAAGATTTTTTTGAAAAACGGAGCGAGTCCTTTGTCCTCGAGCGCTTTGATCCAGCGGGAATCGCCGTTGGAGATGACGACCGCCGGGATTTTTAAAAATTGCAAAAATTCGAGCGTTTCCCTTACAAAGGGCATGATTTGCCAGTGTTCGGGGCGGGCGAGCGCGTCATAGATAAATTTTTCGG
The DNA here is from genome assembly GCA_024697185.1 of Opitutales bacterium. GTDB lineage: Bacteria > Verrucomicrobiota > Verrucomicrobiia > Opitutales > UBA953 > Spyradosoma. Next base: position 25,855 of record JAILGB010000021.1, read on the forward strand.
CGATCTTAAACTGCGTGTTGTTGCAGGCGCCGGCGTAGATTTCCCAGAGCATCGCCCGCCAATAGTCTTTTGAGCGTTCCTCGCTGACGGGCGCGTGTCCGTTTTGTTGGGCGCGGGAACGCGCGACAGCCTGGCGCTCGTTGAAGAGGGCGGCATCGGGGATTTCTGCGATCGATTGCGCCTGCATCGCCTTGACGCAGAGATCGCCCAGCGACGGGAACGGGCAGAGGAGTGTTCCCGTGAGATCAAAGGAGACGGCGGCGATTTTCATGGCGGGAACGCGGGATCAATATTTCTCTTTGATCCAAAGGGAGACGGAGAGCGGCGGGAGCGTGAAGACGCCCTTGGAGACCGCGAAGCCCGGGTCTGCGGGAACGCCGTTTTTGGCGTCAAAACTGTTGCTGTTGGCGATGCGCTTGAAGCCGTGCATCGAAAGTGTCTGCGCCTGAATCGTCGCGGGAACGCAACGCGGATTGATCATCAGCAGATATTTCAAAAGCCCCTGCGAGCCGTCGTTGTTATAGACCGTGATCGCCGCCGTGTTGCTCTGGTCGGGATAAAAGCGGAAAAATGTCGGCGTCACGCGCGCGCGCTGGCGGAAAAGTCTGCCGAGCGGCGAGAGACGAAACGCGATCCAGCGGCGGACATATTTGGCAAAACCGGCAAAACGTTCCTCGCGGCGGTAGTCGAGGGCGTTTTCCTCGCCGTCGAGATAAGTGTTGTTCTTGCCGTGTTTGGTGCGCAGGAAATCCTGCCCTTGGGCGAGCATCGGCACACCGAGCGCGGAGAGCAGCATGGCGAGCATGATGCGCGTGCGGCGGATGTCGTTTTCCGTCGGGTTTTCGGCGTTCCCGCCGGGGCATTCCGAAATCTTGTCGAGCCAGGCGCGGTCGTCGTGGGATTCGCAATAGTTGACCGTCTGCGTCGGAAAACGCGTCAGAAAATCCGTCGATCCCGCCATAAAGTAGCGGAAGCCGTCGAGATTGACCTGGTTGAAAACGTATTTGGCGCAGTAGTCGCGGAAGCCGTCGTTCCAGGAGGAATAGGTCGTGTGCTTGAGATTGTAGGCGATATGCCCGCGAAAACTCCAGGGCTCGGCGATCAGGATCGTCCGCGGAAATTTTTCGCGGATGCGGTATTCGAGCGATTTGAGCGCGGGAACGCCGATGAGTTCGGCGAGGTCAAAACGGAAACCGTCCACGCCGTAGCGTTCGAGCAGCCACAAAAGACTGTCGTATAAAATCCGGTGACTCATCGGCTCGTCGGCGTCGAGGTCGTTCCCGCAACCGCTCCAGTTGGTGAAATTGCCGTTTTGGTCGAGCGCAAAATAATAGTCTTTGTCGATGTAGTGCAGGTGATTGGGCTCGCCGACATGATTGTAAACCACATCCAAGATCACGGCGACGCCGATCTGATGAAAGGCTTCGACCAGTTCGCGAAACTCCCGGATCTGCGTTCCCGCGGCGGGATTGCTGCCGTAGTTGGACGCGGGCGAAAAATAATTGGTCGTCATGTAGCCCCAGTGGTATTCTTCGCGCGTCGCGGCGTCAAACTGCTGGACGGGCTGGAGCTCGACGGCGTTGATGCCGAGCCGGCGGATATAGTTGCCGTTCCCGCGAATCCAGGCGGCGAGTTCCTTGAAGCCCAAATCTTTTTTGCCGGCAAATTCGGGAACGCGGGCAATCAGGTCCCGCAAATGCACTTCACAGATGACCAAGTCCGCCATGTCCGGCGCCTGAAAGCGTTTTTTGACCGGCGGCATCCATTTCATATCATCGATGACGATGCCCGGTCCCGCGGGACCGACAGCCGCCAGCGCGTAGGGATCGAGGATTTCAAAATCGGGATCGAAGCGCGTGGTGTTGTCGATGTTTTTGCCGTTGACGCGGTAACAGTAAAAATAATGGTCGAGATTGGCGGGAACGACAGCCTCCCAAACGCCGTTTTTGAGCTGGCGCAGTTTCTGACGGGTGCGCGCGCCGCTCGCACGCCAATATTCCACACTGACATCGCCGGCGCGCGGCGCAAAGAGCCGGAACGTCGTTTTGTCGCGCTCGACGCTCGCGCCCATTTTGAGCGGCGAAAAAAGATGCATGTTGATCAGCGTATGCTGCGGCAAAAGCTCCTGACGGTTGTTTTTTTCGTCCCAGATCAGCCGCGTCGTCGAGTCGTGCCCGAAATCCGAATCGCCGCAGACAAAACGAAAAGCGTTCATGCCCGTCCGCGCCGGATTGATGTAGAGATTGGCGTTCCCGTTTTTGTCAAAAGTCGAAGCGCAAAACGAAGGCGGATTGAGCCAGACGCGGTCGCCCGTGACAAACTTGAACATCAGCATCGATTTTTTGCCGTCGGGAAAAATCCGTTTGAGCGGCACGCGGACCTCCCAAAAATTGGTCAGGTCGTTGTTAATCACCGGCTGCAGATGCCAGACGGAATCCTCAAATGGATTCCAGTCGTTAAAGTCGCCCGCCACATAAAGCGGCGTGTTGGCGCTGATGTAATAGTTGCGGTAAATCTCGCGCGCGAGAACAAAAACAAGATATTTGCCCTGGATATAATAGCCGAAAGTCGCTCCCGCCAAACGCTGCGGCAGACGGACAATCTCACGGATCGCGTTCCCGTCGCTCAGCTTCAACGGCGGCATGCTCCAAATATTCGTCCAGTCGCGATCCAACAAAACCGCTCCCGTGTTGCCGGAAACCCAAAACGCGGAGAGCATTTTAGTTTTGTTCAAATGTAGCAGCGACTGGTAAAAGGACATGGGCGGAGCGTTATTTTTTCTTCATTATAAATATAAAAACTTGCCGTGACAAACGATAAAGTCCGTTCCCGCGACAAGCCCGCCGATAAAAAATACTTGCATTCGCCCAAAAGCGGGAGCATAATAGACTCTACAACTTTGGTGAGATATCCAAGTGGCTAAAGGGCGTGGACTGTAAATCCATTCGGTTTCGCCGTTCGGGGGTTCGAATCCCTCTCTCACCACCATTTAAAACTCCAAGCCGGCGGGAACGCTGACTCGGAGTTTTGATTTTTTACACCTTGAGGGGTTTATTTTTCTTCAATTATGGGAACGGTTTTCCAAAAGTCATCTTTTGTATGATATCTGAAAATCCCAATATATTTAAAATTTTTATCAGGACGGATAATTTGATCATCATAATAAGCGTTATTTTTATTATTTGTGATCAAAAAAACTTTTCCGTTATACGCTCCAAGATCTGTTTGTTCGATAGCGAGCGCTTCGGATGGGGAGATAACTTGAAAAACTCTTAAAGGCTTTTTTACGACGCATTCTTTAGGTTTTTCAAAGAGTGAATAATTTGAGGACCCGGTAACACTCTCTCCAAGATAGGCAAGTGTTGCCGCAATGCCGAAAACAAATCCTAAAAGAAATATAAAAATATTTTTCATTTGATATTTTTAAAAATAAAATATTTCATTTGTTATCTTGTTCGCAAGATAAAATTGTGAAAACTTTTTACACCTTGAGGGGTTCCCGCGGGAGCAATATAATCTTCTTTTGTTAACGCCCCTAAAAAATAAAAATTATCCCAAGCAATGATCAAAAAAATATTTTTCGCATTTTTACTGTTCGCGACAAGCGCCTTTGCCGCCGCCCAAGAGGCAGAAAGCCTGATGACGCGCGACGAATGTTCGGACTTTATGACGGGTTATTACAAAAATCCGCA
>JAILGB010000023.1 GCA_024697185.1 Opitutales bacterium
GTCGCGCCCGACATTTTGAACATTCCCGAAAAACCGCTAAGATCCCCCGAGAAAATAAAACTCTGTTTCTTGGTAGCGTGTTCCGCCTTCAAAGTTCCCGTTCCCGAAACGGCTCCGGAAAAAGTTATAATAGGCTCTGTGCTTGAAGAACCGTCATTCCATGTGAGCGCGGCTGTAGTGCCGTTGTCGGTGAAAATGGCATTCGCCGCGAACGGGCTATTAAAGCGACTATCGCTTCCGTTGCCATACCAAGATTGATAAATAAATCCTGTCGAACCGTTAAATGTCACCGTGTTGCCTGCCGTGATGGCGGCATCGGGAAGTTTACTACTACCATTCAATGTTGTCGGAGCCGTATATTCCACAGCATAAGCGCCAGCCGCGGCGGCGATGAGTGTTGAAAATGCAAGAATATTTTTCATAAATCGTTTTAATTTGGGGGTAAATAAAAAAAATAGAGGGATGTTTTCTAAACACTTGATAGTTTATAAATTTGGAATTAAATTTTCAAGTTAATATTTTTAACGCAAAAAAAGATTAGATCTTAAAACTTGAAAAGAAATGAAAAATCTCGACAAAAGTCACAAAGAATATAAAAAGCCCCTCCAACAAAAAACCTCGTTCCCGTCGCTCTTTTCGTGTTTAAACTTTATTCCTGTCGTTCCCGCCAATCTTTGATCCAAAAAAAAGCGTTCCCGCGGGTTGACGGGAACGCCTTTTTAGGTCTGTGTTTATCAAAATTATTTTGCGCTGCCGGGAGTTCGCGGGAACGGGATGACGTCCCGGATATTGCCTTCGCCGGTCACGAACATAAGCATTCGTTCGAATCCGAGTCCGAATCCTGCGTGCGGCACGGAGCCGAATCGGCGCAGGTCGATGTAGGCGTTGTAGGTTTCGAGATCGAGTCCCGCTTTTTTCATCGCGTCCAAAAGTCGTTCCAATCGCTCTTCGCGTTGGCTGCCGCCGATGATTTCGCCGATGCCGGGAACGAGCAGATCTGCCGCCGCGACGGTTTTGCCGTCATCGTTTTGGCGCATATAAAAAGGTTTTGCGTCCTTGGGATAATCGTAAACGGCGACGGGCGACTGGAAATGGCGTTCCGTCAGGTAGCGTTCGTGTTCCGACTGCAAGGCTTCGCCCCAGACGGGAGGGAACTCGAACTTTTCTCCGGATTTTTGCAAAATCCCGATCGCCTCCGTGTAGGAAACGCGCACGAACGGGCGTTCCAGAACGTGGCGGAGCCGTTCGAGCAGACCTTTTGAGACAAATTTGTCAAAGAATGCGAGTTCGTCGGGGCAGTTTTCGACGATATCGTTCACGAGGTATTTGACGAAGGCTTCGGCGACGTCAATATCGCCGGAGAGGTCTGTGAACGCCATTTCCGGCTCGATCATCCAAAACTCGCTCGCGTGGCGCGAGGTGTGGGAGTTTTCCGCCCGAAATGTCGGCCCGAAGGTATAAACTTTGCCGAGGGCGCAGGCGAGCGTCTCCGCTTCGAGCTGTCCGCTGACGGTAAGAAAAGCCTGTTTGTTGAAAAAATCCTGCGAATAGTCGATCGCGCCGGATTCCGTCTTGGGGAGATTCTCCAAAGGCAGTGTGGTGACTCTGAAAAGTTCCCCGGCGCCTTCGCAGTCGGAGGTCGTGATCAGCGGCGTATGGACATAATGGAAACCGCGCGACTGGAAAAAGTTGTGAACGGCGAACGCCAAGCGGGAACGCACGCGGAACATCGCGCCGAAGCGGTTGGTGCGGGCGCGCAAATGGGGGATTTCGCGCAGGAATTCGACCGTGTGGCCTTTTTTTTGCAACGGGAAGGTTTCCGGGCAGCTGCCGACGATGCAAAAGCGGCTCGCGTGCATTTCCCAGGACTGTCCCTTGCCCTGTGAGGCGACGACGGCGCCTTCGATGCTGACCGCCGTTCCCGTCAGAACGCTTTTGATTGTCTCATAACCGGGACAGGTCGCATCGACGATCACCTGAAAGTTGCGCTGGCAGGAGCCGTCATTGATTTCCAAAAACGAAAACGTCTTGGAGTCGCGTCGTGTTTTTACCCAGCCCTGCACCAATGCGTTTTCGAGCGGTGCCGTCAGGGCGAGCAGAGATTTAACAGAAGATTGGATCATAAATTTTTACAAAATAAGCATGGCGTCGCCGTAGCTGTAAAAGCGGTAGTCTTTGCGGATCGCTTCGGCGTAAATTTCCTTCAGCCATTCGATCCCGCGCAGTTCGCCGGGCGTCAAAAAAGCCGAGACGAGGCACATCAGCGTCGATTTTGGCAGGTGAAAATTGGTGATCAGGAATTCCGCGCCGTAGATTTTTTGCGGCGGGAACACGAAAAGTCCCGCTGTCGCCGCGACATCGCCCGGCGCTGTCACCAAGGGATCGCCCGCACGGGAACGCCGCGCGAAATCTTCCATCGTGCGCAGGCTGGTTGTCCCCACGGCGAGACGCGGGCTCGCGGGATCGATTTTTTCGAGCTCCGCGCGCGTTCCCGCGGGAATCGTATAAAATTCGCGGTGCATCGGATGGTCTTCGATCCGCCGGGATTTGATCGGCTGGAAGGTCCCGAGACCGATGTGGAGGGTCAGATCGTATTGCGGGATACCGCGGGAACGCAGTTTTTCGAGGAGCGCGTCGGTAAAATGCAGTCCTGCCGTCGGCGCGGCGGCGGCGACGGGGTGTTCCCGCTCGGCATAGACGGTCTGATAGCGTTCCTTGTCGAGCGCCGAAAAATCCACGCCTGCCGGACGGGAACGCGTAATGTAGGGCGGGAGCGGGAGCGAGCCGATTTTTTGCGCGATGTCCAGGACATTTTCGCCGGGAACAAGATTTTCAAAATCCACCAAATATTCGCCGCCGCCGTCGGCGCAGTCTTCCTTGCCAATCACGTGCGCCCTAAAAACTCCGGGAACGCCAAAATAGCCGCGGGCGGCTTTTTTGCCGGGCTTGAGCAGACACCACCATTGCGTCGGGACTTCGCCGGGACGCAGGAGCAGGCACTCCACCTTGCCGCCGCTCTCGCGTTCGCCCGTCAATCGTGCCTGCAAAACGGCGGCATTGTTGCGGAACATTCGCGTTCCCGCGGGCAAAAGCTCGGGAAGCTCCTCAAAAATATGATGACGGACCGTTCCCGCCGCGCGATCGACGACCAAAAGTTTTGACGCGTCGCGACGCGCCGCCGGAGTCTGTGCAATCAGGCGTTCCGGCAAAACATAGTCAAAGAGGGCGGCGTCCATAAAAACTCAGTCTCCGACAATCGCCAGCAAAACCGCAAAATATTGGAAAACGCTGCCGGCGACCGTGAACAGATGCCAAATCGAGTGAAACCATTTGACCTTTTTCAAAACATAAAAAACAATGCCGACCGTATAGAAGACACCGCCGAGCGCCAGAAAAACCAATGCCGTCAGCGAAAGCGCCTCATAGACCGGCTTGACCGCAAAAATGACAGCCCAACCCATGACGATGTAGCAGACAAGGGAAATCTTCTTGTATTTTTCCAAATCGATCGAATTGAGCACGATCCCGATAATCGCCATCGCCCAGACGATCCCGAAAAGCGTCCAGCCGAGCGGCCCGTTGAGCGAGACCAGCGTGAACGGCGTGTAAGTCCCGGCGATCAAAAGGAAGATCGTGTTGTGATCCATGATCTTGAAAAACTTTTTGGCGCCTCGACAGGTGAACGCGTGGTAAAAAGTGGACATCAGATACAAGATAATGAGCGACGCGCCGTAGATGCTCGCGCTCACGATGCCCCAGGCGTCGGAATAAATCGCGCTCAGGACGATCAACACCGCCGTGCCGCCGATGCCCAGCAGGACACCGATCCCGTGGGAGACGGCGTTAAAGATTTCCTCTCCTACGGTATAAGGCACTTTGGCTTCTTGCGACATGGTTTTTATTTGATGACAATATTGACGAGTTTGCCGGGAACGACGATTTCGCGGACGATTTCTTTGCCGTCGGTAAATTTTTTGACACCGGCATCGGCGCGCGCCGCCGCCAGCATTTCCTCCTTGCCGACATTGTTTGCCATTTCGAGCTGTCCGCGCAGTTTGCCGTTGACCTGGAAAACGATCATTCGGGTCTGTTTTGTCAGCTTTGTCGCGTCCGCCTTGGGCCATGCGGCTTCGCAGACCGAACCTTCGCCGCCCAGACGGTGCCAGAGCTCTTCCGCGATATGCGGCGCAAACGGCGCCAGCAGCTGCACAACGACACGGATCGTCGCCGGACTGACCGCCGGCTCTTTCTCAAGTCCGTTCATCAGGATCATAAACTGCGAGATCGCCGTGTTAAAGCCGAGGGACTCGATGTCGTCCGTGATTTTTTTGATCGACTGGTTGAGGATGATTTGGAAATCTGCGGATTCCTTCGCCGACTCGACGATGCGGGCGTTGAGCGTTCCCGTCTCTTCGTTGACGACGGCGCGCCAGACGCGGCGCAGGAGACGCGCCACACCTTCGATGCCCTGCGTGTTCCACGGCTTCATCGCTTCTAACGGCCCGAGGAACATCAGATACAGGCGCAGGGCGTCAGTGCCGTAGTCGGCGACAATCTTGTCCGGATTGACGACGTTCCCGCGAGACTTTGACATTTTTTCGCCGTCCTCGCCGAGAATGATGCCCTGGTGGAAAAGCCGCGTGAACGGCTCCGGCGTCGAAAGCACGCCGATATCGTAGAGAAAACGATGCCAAAAACGCGCATACAGCAAGTGCAGGACAGCGTGTTCGGCGCCGCCGATATAAAAGTCCGGAGTCTTCCAATAGTCAAACGCCGCGGGATCGACCAACGCCGTATCGCAATTGGGAGACAGATAGCGCAGATAATACCAGCACGAACCCGCCCACTGCGGCATCGTGTTGGTCTCGCGGCGCACCGCCGCCCAGCCTTCGGGAACGGCTTCGCCCTCCTTACGGGAACGCGTTTCGCCCGTTGTCAGATTGATCAGGATATTGAGCCAGGCGTCCGCATGCGCCAAGGGCGATTCGCCCGTCGGCGACGGCTTGTAGTTTTCAACCTCCGGCAACTCCAGCGGCAACGCCGAAGACGGCAGAGCCACCGCCACCAAGGTTTTTCCGGTGTCGCTGTCTGCAAAAGTGATTTTTTCCGCCGGCATAAACTCGCGCAATGCCGATTCCTGCGGGATTTTTGCATAGTCCTCTTCGCTCATCCATACGATCGGGAACGGTTCGCCCCAATAGCGCTGGCGCGAGAAAAGCCAGTCGCGCAGCTTGTAGTTGACCGCCTCACGTCCCCAGCCCTGCTCTTCGACATAGCGTGCGATCGCTTTTTTGGACTGCGTCGTTGACATTCCCGTGAACGGTCCCGAATTGACGAGTTCACCATAGGCGACCATCGATTGTTTTTGCACGTCGATATCCGGATTTTTGGGGTCGCGGACAACTTGGACGATGGGAATATTGTATTTTTTTGCAAATTCCCAGTCGCGTTCGTCGTGCGCGGGAACAGCCATGATCGCTCCCGTGCCGTAGCCCATCAGAACATAGTCGCCCATCCAGATCGGCACCTTGTCGCCCGTAAACGGATTGATCGCATAACTGCCCGTAAAAACGCCGCTTTTGTCCTTGTTGAGATCGCCGCGCTCCAAATCCGATTTTTTGCGCGCCGCCTCGATATAGGCATCGACCGCCGCTTTCTGCTCCGGCTTTGTCAGGCGTTGCGCCAAGGGATGCTCCGGCGCGATCACCATATAGGTCACACCGTAAAGCGTGTCCGCGCGCGTCGTATAGATTTTCAACTCGGCGTCTTCGATCCCGTCGATCTTGAAATTGACCTCGCAGCCTTCCGAACGCCCGATCCAATTTTTTTGCAGACGCTTTGTCGAATCCGGCCAGTTCAAATCGTCGAGACCCGCAATCAGCTTTTCCGCATACGCCGTGATCTTCAAAACCCACTGGCGCAAAGGACGGCGCTCCACGGGGAAATTGCCGCGTTCGCTGCGGGGGCCCTCGTCCGTCGAGAGCACTTCCTCGTTCGCCAAAACCGTTCCCAAGTCCGGACAAAACCAGACAGGCTTGTTGTCAACATACGCCAAACCGTGTTTGAACAGGTTCAAAAAGATCCACTGCGTCCATTTGAAATACTTGGGATCGATCGTCGCCACCTCGCGGTCCCAATCGATCGCAAAGCCCAGCATCTGCAGTTGACGGCGAAAATTGCCGATGTTTTGAAGCGTCTGGATCCGGGGATGCTGCCCCGTCTTGATCGCAAACTGCTCCGCCGGCAGACCGAACGCGTCCCAGCCCATCGGATGAAGCACGTTAAAGCCGTTCGCGAGCTTGTAGCGCGCCAAAATATCCGACGCCGTATAACCTTCCGGGTGACCGATGTGCAGACCCGCCGCACTCGGATACGGAAACATGTCGAGCACATAAAACTTGGGCTTTGTCGAATCGTCACGGGCGCTAAAAGTCTTGTTGTCCGCCCAAAAACGCTGCCAGCGCTTCTCTATTTCCGTAAAATTATATTCTGAAACTGCCATAATATAGTCATTATAAATTGAAAGCCCCGCATTGACAAATAAACTAAATTAAAAAGAAAATTTGTCCGAGCTTTAATTTTTTCTGACAATTGCCGTTCCCGCAACTTTAAGAACGCGACACGACACGTCCTGCGGCGTCGCGTTCCTTTTGGAAATCTCTATAAATTGAAGGTTTCCGATGAGAGGTACACTTCATAAGACTTTCACTAAAGAACAATGAATTCACTCTCGATTAGTAGAAATAGACCTCAAAGACATTCGTAAATTGGACTCTCGTAATAGCCGGACTTATACATTCTTTTAGCTTTCTCCTGCAGTTGTTTTCTGCGTTTCTCTGGGACCTGAGTCGTTGCTTCCTGAATGATAGGTTCTACACGCGTGAGCGTTTTCGTAATAGCATCTTCATTGCGAGACTTTGCTCGAGTGTGCGCATGAGACATTTCATGAATAAAATACCCCAAGCGTAAAACCTCCTCGTACTTTTTCTGCTGATAATTTGCTGCGATCGCCCATTCGTAAGTCCAAAGACCAATCGGTTTTTCCCTGAGAGCCTCGTAAGCAAGTTCGCATAACAAAGAAACTTCGGCATCGGAAAACGGAGACGACGTCGCTTTTTTCTCCGAGAGCATCGCAATCATTAGACTCAATGAGGCTCGTCGAATTCCGGCATTACGCGCTGATGAATAATGCTCTTTCGCGATATTCGGATTCCCTTGGGAAAGTTCTATTGCCCCTGCCAGCATTTTTGAAAAAGGAGAATTCGTCTTTTGGGCTTCCTCAAGAAGCATTTTCTCTTCTTCCGGCAACGGAGACGGGAAGATGGGGGCCGGAAACGTCCGAAAAAGCCAGCACAAATACAGTTTCGAGCCAAGCGGGCCATCTTTGCGAATATCCTCAACTTGTGCTTTTACTCGAGCGAGAACTTCGGGCGGAAGCGCCGAGACCACAACTTCTTCTGTTACAAGATTCTCGAGGTTGCCAACACGACTCATCCATTTGTGAAAAACGCAACTGTCGAACGTTCCCTGATTCAGGCTTTCACAAGCTTTCATGTACTTAAAGATATAATACAAAATAACAGCTTCTGAATCAGAAAAATTATCTTTTTCAGCCAAATGAATGTATCGCCTAAAGAGCGTAGAAAAAATAAACGCTCTCTCTCTTGGGGACATCGTTCGATCTGCGACGAGACAAAGTTGGGCGTGCAACTCCGTCTCGTCGTTTTCGAAAAGATCCTCTAAGTTTTTCTTTTCGTCTCGGTATTGCTCCAAAAACAAATCAGCAGAGTTTCCAAGCAAAATCTCTCCGGAATCAATGCGAATACAAGGCAAATCTCCCGCTAAAATTTTTTCAATAGAGAACGGGAGCGTCTCTGCAATGCATATATTTGCAAAAGCAAGTACGCAAATACATTTAAATAGGAAATTGCGAAAAAGCATTACGACCTCCTCAATATAGAAACTTAATTCCGAAAAAAATTCCGTAATCTGAATTTGTCGAAGTCCATCCAGTGGAGAAATACTGTATTGAATATCTTCCTGAATCACCACGCAACTCTCCTTGAACCGTTCCCGCCTCAGTCGCCGTCGAGCGATTACAGATGTTGTCGTAAGCGTAAGCAAAATTGTCGTTCCCGAGGGTCGCGGTAGTCAATTCGCTACGGGAATTGTAGCCAAACGAATCTGCACGCGGATTGCCGTTCCCGCGCAAGTCGTAGGCGTAGCAATGCGTCTTGCCCTGCGCGTCCGTCACGCAAGACGGCTTGCCGTGCCCGAGATCGTAGGCAGTCGCCGTGACATTGTCGGCGGGATCGGTGGTCTTGGTTGTCCAGCCGAGCGCGTTCTGCTCAACAACAGTTGCGTTCCCGCGCGCGTTCGTCGTGGTAAGCGCTCTGCGAAAAAGGCGCTTTTTTTTCATAATCACGGACTCTATTTCTTTGAACTTAAAAAGTTTCAATCCCCGTCTACAATTTCGAATAATTTCGGCTTGTAAGTTCTGTTCACTATCGCGTCACGATATGCCTTTTCGAGATTAGTAGTTCTTAATTTAATTATAAAATCCTCTGATGCCCCGTCGAGAATCTGGTTATAATCCAACCCTGATAGTCTTCGTGCTTCTTCTCGTGTCAGTGCAACCCCATTATTGAAAACAGACAGTGGCAATTTAGAATCCGGATCGCGGAGTTCGCATTCTACTCCTAGCACAGTCAAAAACCGTCGCCAAAAAAAACTGCGTTTTTTCAAATGTAGAAGTTGTCCGGAAGACAAACGCAGTATTTTTTTCATTTAAAAAATCTGCCTGCCATTCTTGCCCGTCTTTGTTAACAAAAATAATTTCCCCAGACACCGGAGTGTTATCGGAATCCGGAGTTATTTTCGTGATGTTAAAGACTTTTAGATGCTCTTCAATATAAGTTTGATCTGTCATTATAAAAATCCGTTTTCGGATTCCACTGTCGACGATTCCGTCATACGTTCCCGGCTCGCGCACTTTCACCCAATAGATAAAACGAATTTCGCGAATTGTTTCCTTGCCAAAAGGAATCTCGCACTGCGCATCCGACAACGATTCTTTTTCCACATGAGAACATCCGCAGACCATGGCAAACATGCACGCAAAAATCAGAAAATATTTTTTCATTTTTTTACTCTCCGCAAGGACAACATTCCACCCACTCGCATGCTGAGACGGGAACCTTCTCCCACCCGCAGTTTTGCTTTAATTCTTCAGGAACAGGGCCCTTAATGCTTTTATAAACGACCGAAGTCTCCTCATCTCTGTTGTGTTCTTCCGACATCTCAACGCCTCCCTACACCACAAAATCTAAAAAAATAAAATTCTCATGTCAAGTCCCGCTTCTCGGGCGGGACAAGCCGTCCGATCCCGTTGCGGGAACGGCTTAGGACTTTAAAGCGGCAGCGGCTGACTTTGCCTCGGCGAGCAGATCTTCGGCGCTGTCGAGCTGTTCCAAAACCTCGATGAGCGGTTCGAGCACAAAAAGCCGTTCCCGCCAGCGCGGATGCGGCAGTTGGAGTTCTTTTGTGTCGCGTTTTTCGCGGTCAAAAAACAGCAAGTCCAAATCGCAGGAACGCGGGCCGTTGGCGACGGGAGACGGACGCTGGCGCCCTTCTTCGATTTCTGTCGCCAGCAGCCACTTCATCAGTTTTTCCGGGGTGATTGTTGCGGGAACGCGAACGGCGACAACGGCGTTGATAAAATCGGGCTGATCGCTATAGCCGACGGGCTCTGTGATGTGCCAGCCGGACAATGCCGCTATTTCCCAGCCTCGGGAACGCATTTTTTCGATTGCGCTCTCAAGATGCCGGCGGGGGTTGTCGATGTTCCCGCCCATGGCGATGAGGGCAATCGAGGTCATCGGGCGATCCTATTCTTCGGTATTGCCGAGCAGTCCGGATTTTTCCAACTCTTCCCAAATGCGTTCCTGCACCTGCGCGTTAAAGGACGCGGAGGCGAAGGTTCTTGAAATATAGGTGGAAAGTTGGGTGTAGTCGTCCGAATTTTTGTCGATTTCGGGAACGTCCTTTTGGGCGGCTCTCACAAAAATCACATCGTCGCCGCAGCGCAACGCTGTTGAGATTTCGCCTTGCGGGATCGCGCTCAAAACATCAATCACGGGAACGGCGGCGTCGGAGAGACTGCCGGGAACGGTGTTTTGCGTGAACGGCAGAGTGCGTTCGGGTTTGAAGCCGATTTCAGAAGCTGCCGCGATAAAATCTTTACCGCCTTTGACCGCTTCGACGAGCGCCTTGCCCTGTTCATACATTTTTTCGAGGAACTTGCTTTCCCGGCTGGCGATTTTCCAGTCGGTGACGACAGCCGCCTTGACTTCATCGAGGGCGGGAACGCGTGCGGGATCTTCGGATTTGTAGATGATCACAACGGCGTTTTCGCCGGACGGGATCGCGTCCGAGCGCCAGAGTGTCGTGTTGAGTTTTTCCGCCATCGCGTCCACGATTTCCGCGGGAACGCCGCATTCGGGTGCCTTGCCGCCTTTTGAGAAGACGGGGATTTCTTTGAATTCGAATCCGGACTTTGCCAAATCCTCTTCAAAGCTCGGGGATGTCGGGCTGACGATGTCCTGCGCCAATTTTTCAGCCAAAAGATCGGAGGTGCGGGAGGCAACTTCGACGGCGAGCCGGTCTTCCTTCCAGCGTTTAATCCAGCCGGCGCGATCCTTTGTCAGGGCTTCTTCGGCATTTTCGCCTTGGGAGTCTATGAAATTTTTCAAATCCGCCTCGTCCGGTTCGCCGACGGCTGCGCGGTCTTGTGCGGTCGGTTCAACAATGGCGTATGCCAGGTGGAGTTGGGGCGGGACCAGATAGCGGCGGGAGTTGGTGTTAAAATAGTTTTGCAGTTCCTCGTCGGTCGGCTCGGCGTCAAAGACGAAATTTTTGCCGATCCCGCGCGCCACTTCCACGGTCCAGCGCGTCTTGATGCGGCGCATCATCCAATCGGTCATTTCGGGGAAGCACGAAGGCGTTCCCGACAAGAGATTGGAGACGGCGTTGATCTTGCAAACGAGCGCGACCGTCGCTCTAAACTGGGCTTCGTCGGTATTGTAGTGGCTTAAAAATTTTGTCAGCGCCTCAGCGTCGGCGGCGCCTGTCGTTGCCGTCAAAATCGCCTGCGCCGCGCGAGCGAGTTCCGCTTCTGTCGGATTCGGCAGTTCCAGTTCGTCCGCCAATTTTTCAGAATAAACAAATTGGGCAAAAAAAACCAAATAATCGCGTTGCGACAAATCGCGCGGCGATATGATGGAAATCAGCTGTCGGTAGGGACGGGCTTCCTCCTCGTTCATCTTGACGCCAAAAACAACGGGGGAACGGCGAATCCCCAAGAGATCCATCACGCTTCCCGAGCCCGTATAAAGCACAAAAGAAAAAACAATGAGCACCAACAAAACGCTAAACAGCAAGCGGTTGTTTTTGGACATCAAATACTGAAAAAAGCCGATCATAACGGATTTATTATAAAAGGAACGCCCTCAAATGACAAATAAACTCAGCCGAAAATCAAAAAAATCGCGGCTGTTGCGGGAACGGCGGAAACGAACGGGAACGGGATTTGAGGGAACGGCGGAAACGAACGGGAACAGCTTTCGCCCAAACGCCGTCCGCCTTGAAAAAACGATAAAAAAATCCGCCGCAATTTTTTTGCGACGGTGGAAAAAGTCAGGAATTTTTTAGGCGTTCCCGTCACGCGTTCCCGCGCGATCCGTTCGCCAGACAATCTTCACAAATGCCGTAGGCGACAAGTGAGATGTGTTCGATTTCGCGATTTTTTTCGGACAGGCATTCCCGGATTTTTTGCACATCGACGGGAATGTCGAAGACGCGGGAACAGGATTTGCATTTGAAATGTCCGTGCGCGCTGATATCCGCGTCATAGCGCACCATTTCATTTTCGATGCGCAACTCTTTGGCAAGTCCCGCTTTTACAAAATCATGCAGGCAGTTGTAAACGGTCGCCAAGGACAAAGACGACACTTTGTCGCGCAAGGCCTCGTAAATCATCTCCGCTGACGGGTGAAAGGGATTTGTCATGTATTGATAAATCGCGACGCGTTGTTTTGAAACGCGCAAACCGTGCCGGTGAATATGATCGCAGATTTCCTTTTGTGTCATCTTTTTCAAATCTTTTTGCAAAAATTAAAAAAGGGGCTGCCGACGGAATTGCCGGCGAGCCCCGCTTGGACTTATTTCTTGAAGTAGCGGTTGAGGAGCCCTTCGAACGCCGCGCCGTGGCGCGCTTCGTCCTTGCACATTTCGTGCACGGTGTCGTGGATGGCGTCGAGGCCGAGTTCCTTCGCGCGTTTGGCGAGCTGCAACTTGCCTTCGCAGGCGCCCTGTTCGGCGTCAACGCGCAACTGCAGGTTCTTTTGCGTGTCGTCCGTCACGACATCGCCCAAGAGTTCCGCAAACTTCGCCGCGTGTTCCGCCTCTTCAAACGCGATGCGCTTGTAGGCTTCGGCGACTTCGGGATAACCCTGACGGTCCGCAACGCGGCTCATCGCGAGATACATGCCGACTTCGGTGCATTCGCCCGTAAAATTAGCTTCGAGTCCGGCGACGATTTCGGGATCGCAGCCTTTGGCGACGCCCACGCGATGCTCATCCGCCCAAACTTTCTTGCCGGCAACGGCTTCTTGTTTGGTGAATTTGGAAGCGGGAGCCTTGCAAACGGGGCACGCCGCCGGCGGCTCGTCACCTTCGTGAACGTATCCGCAAATTTGACATACGTATTTTGCCATAATTTATTCTAATAATAATGAAGTGTTAATGTGTTCGTTCGGATTTCAGCCAAAAAACTTAAAATCCGAAATTATAATAAATCATTTTTTAGAATAATTCAAGTTTTTTGTTGTTTTTTTGACTTTTGGAGCGGTTTTAGCGGCGACGGCGGCGTGTTCCCGCGAACAAAAGCGCGAGCGTTCCCGCTAAAAAACCGAAGGCGGAGGGCTCCGGGATTGAAGTGAGTTCGAGCGAAAGACCGCTCAAGCTTATTCCCGTTCCCGTCGATTTGAAGGCGATCGTGTCAAAACTGTTGGCTGCAAATGATTTCTCCGTCGTGAACACGACCGTTTCGCCGTTCAAGCCGATCGTATAATCCGCCGCGTTGCGGGTGATCGTCATCGAAAACGCATAGTCCGTTCCCGCGACGGGCATTGTCAGCGCGGAAGACAAATTTTCGCTGGCGATATAGGCCGCGCCCTGGTTTGTCGTCATAAAACCGGCACCGCTTTTGGCGTTGTAGCGCGAATAAACTTTTGAAACCGCATCGCCGTCCTTGGGCCCGCTAAAAAATCCCGTCATATCCCAAGTCGCGGTCGCGATGCTGGAAACTTCCGTCGTGTTGCGGTTAGAGCCGCTGTTATAGAGGCCGAAATAAAACGCCGAACCGCTGTTGACGGATTTCAAATTTGCCGTTCCCGAAACCGTCAGCGTCTCTCCGACGCCCAAGACGATCGCCTCATCCAAAAATCCCCAAATATAGGAATCCTTATCGAGACCGCTTGCCGTAATCGAAGTCTCGTCCGCCGTAAAAGAAACTGTCGCGTTGCTGCGATAGCCGTGCCAGTTTGCGGTGTCATAGAGTCCCGTTCCCGCATGCGCCGCGAGAGCCGACGCGATAAGAATTGAAGAAGAAGTGAGAATGGTATTTTTTGTAATTTTCATCATTATTTTTTTTGTTAAAACGAACATTTATACCAAAAACCCTCTGTTCTTTTCAAGAGTTTTATAAAAAAATAATTTTTTACCTTTGCCGTTCCCGTAAAAAATTGCGGGAACGCGCGCCGGGATCTCGTTCCCGTGACGCGCGTTCCCGCGACTTTCAAATCTTCTGCCGTTCCCGCGGCTATCGGCGCACGCGAATACGGAGCGCGTTTGCGACCGGCGTCTCAGAAATGAGGATCAGATAACCGCCGCCGCCCGCGCCGGAAATCTTGTGACCGAGCGTTCCCGCCTCGTATTTTTTGATAATCTCGCGCACGTCCGGCGGAGCCATATTGGGGAACATTTTGATCTGCGCCTCAAACGACGCCGTTGTCGCGGCGCCCCAAGCCTTGGCGTCTCTGGCATTGATGGCGGTCCAGACCTGGCGGGTGGCTTCGGCGAGCGCGGCGGCGTTCGGCGCATTGACCTGCATGCCGTCATAGACATTGTATTCGCCGCGGCGCGGATAGAGCGGCACGAGATAAATGTGCGACTCCATCCATTTGAAAAGCTCGTTGTCGCTGACGGAAACGATCTGCTTGGGCCAAAAACCGTTGTCGTAATCGAGACGGTTGAGCCCCGGCATCACAATCCCGATGGCATCCTGCGAGCCGCTGACGTATTTGGCGTTGGGATCGGGAGGGTTTTCGCAGCAAAAAAGGATCTTCGCGTTTTTTTCATAATCCCCTTCCGGAATGTCGGTCTGCCAGAGTTCGATCGCCTTTTTGCGGGAACTCGTCGCCATTCCGGAGCGGTCGTTAAACTCATAATCGGGCTCAATCGCAACCGTGATCACGGAGCCGGGAACGAGTTTGTTGACAAAAACCTGATCGAGCCAGCCGCCGGCGAGATCGATGCGATAGGGGATCTTGCACTCCTTGCGCAAAGCCGTTGTCGAGCGCACGGGCAAATTGGCGTGCGGGATGCGCTCGCTGACGACATATTGGATATTGTGCTTTTTGCAAAATTCCTCCTTGGCGGGATTGTGGCCGTCGGTGTTGACAAAAAAGATGTCCGGCTTGAGCTCGAGCACATCCTGCTCGAAATCCATAATGCCGTGCCCGCGATTGATCCAGGCCTCCTTGACGCAGCGCAGCGACTTGACCATATAAAGCCGCTCGCTCTCGGGATTGATCGTCTTGCGGGCTTTGAGCTCAAAAATCGTCGCATCCGAACCGATGCCGACATAGAGATCGCCCAGCTTTGAAGCCTCTTCAAAAAACGCGACGTGACCGCTATGAAGCATGTCATAGCAACCGGAAACAAAAACTTTTTTAGGGGACATGATTTTAGAATTTTTTTATTTTTAAAAAATCGGGGGTAGCAAACCTATTCTAAAAGGTGGCGCGCACTTGCTCAACAAATTTTTCCGCATTGGCGGGCGTAAATTTTTGGGCGGCGGCAAGGGCGTTTTGCGAAAGCTGCCGGCGGGTCGCGGGATCGTTGCAAAGCGCGAGAATCCACTGCGCCGCGGCATCGGTGTCCGCCGGGGAAAAAATCTTGCCCACATCGTGTTCCCGCACCAGATGCGCCAGCTCGGAATCCTGCCCCGCGAGGCACAGCAACGGCGCGCCGACGGCAAACGACGAATAGGTTTTGCTCGGCACACTCACCTGCGACGCCGCCTCCTCAAGCGTGATCACGCAGAGATCCGCCGCCGCAAGCGACTGGGGAAAGTCCTCCGGAGACTGATACGGCAACAACAAAACATTGTCCGCGCCGCATTCCCGGATCCGCGCCTCGACAACAGGACGCTTGGCGCCCTCACCCGCGATCACAAACGCAATCTGCGGGAACGCCTTTAACGCGACCGCGATGTCCACCAGTTTTTCCACAGGGTGAGTGTTGCCGATGTTGCCGGAATACATCACGACAAACTTGCCCTCCAAATGATGGGTTTTCAAAAAGCGGTTTTGGGATTTTTCGAGCGGACGCAGACGCCGCGTGTCCGCCCAGAGAGGGACGATTGAAATTTTTTCACGGGCGACATAACACGACAACGCGTCCGCCAGACCCGGGGAAATCGTGAACACGCGCTGCGCATGTTTAAAAGATTTGCGATTGAACCACGACCAGATTTTGACAATCGGATGCTTTTTGCCCAAGGTCCGCGTATGGACGAGCGCGTCCGGCCAGATGTCCCAGATCAAAAGGCTGAAACGGTTTTTGAGCAAAAGCGGCAGGAGCGGCGCCACCGGAGGATTGGAGATGATAAAAAGTTCCGCATCCCTGTGTTTTTTGAAAATCCGGAAAAGCTCAAATGCGCCTTTGAGCCAGGTGAAAATGCGCCGCAAAGTCGAGGATTTGTCGTAGGCTGTGATCTTGAGCCAAGCGATGTCGGACTGCATGTTGGCGGGACGGACGCCCGCGGTGAGCGTCGTCTCAAAACCGGCATTTTGAAACGCGTTGGCGATATCGCCCGTCAGCCCGAAAGGAGCTTGGTCGGATACGATTATTTTTCGAAAATTTTCAGGCATAACGGCAAATACGCGTTCCCATTATAACTGAAAAGCTAACGTATTAAAATTTAAAAACGCGAATTTAAAAAATTTTTTATTTCATAAAAACGGGCATCCCCCCGAAGTTCCAAATAGTTTTTTTAAAATTCGTCTGTACGATTACTGTTCATTTAATTGATATTCAAAATGTCTCTTGTATAAGTTTTGTATTTTACATCCGACAAATCTTCCGACCATCTGTTGCAGACAATCAACGAGCTCCTCATTTTGAAAACTTCAAGATCACGAATAATTTCACACCCATTAAATTCAAAATCTTTGATCTCCGGTTCAAAAATAATTATTTTTTGACAATTTTCCTTAAGAATTTTTATTACATCCAATATGGCGCTCATCCTAAAATTATCACTTCCAGACTTCATGGTCAGTCGATATATGCCTATCACTTCCGGAGTCATATTCATAATTGTTTTGGAAATATGCTCTTTCCTGATCGCGTTGCTTTTGCTAATAGCGGGAATAATGCTTGCTGAGCCTTCATTATAGTCAGACTCCAGCTGTTTCACATCCTTAGGAAGACAATATCCGCCATAACCGAAACTGGGATTGTTATAATAATCGCCAATACGAGGATCTGCGCAAACCGCTCTTATAAGTCGCTTCGAGTCAAGACCTTTCATTTCTGCAAACATATCCATTTCATTAAAAAAACAGACTCTCATTGCCAAATAGGCATTCGAAAAAAGTTTCACCGCCTCCGCTTCCATTTCAGACATAAAAAATATCGGAGGATTTTTTATCGTGGAACACTGAACCATTAAGTCTGAAAATTTTTTTGCCACTTGAATATCACCTCCAACAACGATTCTTGAAGGGCTAAGACAATCTTCCAGCGCCTGACCTTCTCTTAAAAATTCCGGGCTAAAAATAATTTTCAGCGACGGATATTTTTCTTGCATCTTTTTTGTAAAACCTATTGGAACCGTAGATTTTATAACAACAAGTGCAGACGGGCATTTTTTCTCAACTTCTCCAATAACACTTTCCACGATAAATGTATCAAACATTTTACGACTTTCATCATAATCGGTAGGAACCGAGACTATAACAAAATCCGGATTTTTATAGGCCAAATCGCCACTTGTTGTAGCTTTTAAACAAATTAATTCGTTTTCAAGCGCTTTTGAAATTCCCTTATCGGCATAGGGAGATTTTCTTAAATTTATCAAATCTGTTTTCCGTTTATCAATATCATACGCGATTACTGCGTTATATTTGGACAGCATAAGAGAAATGCTCAATCCGACATATCCGACTCCAACCACTGTTATATTCATTTTACACCTATATATTTTTTTAAACCGTCTTCAATCGTAAGAAATTCATCCTCGCCCAAAATCCTCTTACGGTTTTGAACATCCCCAACAAACTGGACAACATCGTATACGCGTTTCTCTTCCGGACGAACTTCTATTTTAGAATCCG
Source organism: Opitutales bacterium (assembly GCA_024697185.1). GTDB lineage: Bacteria > Verrucomicrobiota > Verrucomicrobiia > Opitutales > UBA953 > Spyradosoma. Next base: position 17,682 of record JAILGB010000023.1, read on the forward strand.
AGCCTGTGAGTTTCAGAATCATAACTGCAACATCTTTAAGTGCGTTTTTTCTTCCAGGAGTCACATGAATACATTCCTGTGTATTTTTTTGTTCGGCCAAATATTTTATACCTTTAAAAACAGTTCGTATTGCATCATCAATAAAAGTGAAGTCGATCACTTGCTCGCCGCCTTGCAAAATCAGCGGTTCACCGGCCAACGCCCGCCGCACAAATTTGGGGATCACGCGCTCCGGGCGGTCGTAGTTGTTGCCATAGACATTAGAAAACCGCATTATGATGTAGTTTTTGCAGAGGGACTGAACAAGGAGTTCCCCCTCCAGTTTCGTGTGTCCGTAGTTGTTGATTGGGCAGAGTTCTATGTCCTCTTTCACAGGAAAACACTCCGGGCTAACCTCGCCGTAAACCTCTCGGCTCGATGCGCTTATAATCCATGCGTTGGGATTCTTGTTGCATCCTTCGCAGACGTTTTTTGTGCCTTGGTAATTGACTTTCACGCAAAGTTCCTTGTTAAGTTCACCGTCCTCAACGCGGCTGACGGCTGCAAGATGCACCACGCCGTCAAAACGCTCTTTTTCGCACAGGTCGAGGATTTTTCCCCTATCGCAGATGTCAATTTTATGGAAAGTAATCCGTTCTTTTTTCATCTCGACGGGCAAATCCTTGATGTCGAGAATGTGGATGGCGCAGTCCGTTTGGGGCAGGAGCGCCTCCACCAACGTCCGCCCAATAAAACCAAGGCCGCCTGTGATTAGGATTTTCATAGTTTATTATATTCCTCATAAATCCTAAGCCAAGTTTTCGAAATGATTTCTTTGAACGGTTCTTTTTCGCAACGTGGAATAAAATTGCCATAATTCAGGGAATATGCTTTGTAATTGCCACACAAACGACAGAATGTTTCAAAATGCTCATTCAGTTTTTGCTCTGTAAGTTCAGCAATGGTTTGAGTTCCAATGTTTTTGTTCAACACTCTATCGATGCCACCGCAAACCGAACAGGCAAAGTAGCCACGTGAGTTTAACCCTATTCCGCAATAATTGGCAACCCAGCATGCTTTGGAATAGTCTGCATTAATGAATCTTTCATCATCAATAGGCGCATCGTTGAATGGTGAGAAATACTCCACTTTGTTGCCGGTTTTGTATGAGGCGTAATCAATTTTGACATTTTTGAAATTACGTTTTGCTTCTTCGCACAATGCACGGGATTTCTCTGCAATTCCGTTGGAAACGACCTTGATAATCGTTTCGTTTGAATGTTTGTCGGCGTAGGATTGGAGTAAACCTAAAATCTGCATAAAGTCTTTATGCAAAGTCGGTTCGCCGCCAAGTACATTTATTTGTTCCCATTTGATATCCAAAGCAATGCTTTCGTCAACAAATCTCTGTATGGCTTCGATTTGCATTTGCTCTTTTGTTGGTGCTTGCGAACAAGAGCGGTTGCACCCGATGCACTTTAAATTGCAATCGTATGTAATGTCTATTTCGATTCTGTCGAAATCAGGGGAGAATTTTTTCCTGTTTACAAATACATCTTCCTGATTTAGTTTGGGTTTGTTTAGTATTTCAGCAATACATTTTTCTTTCAAATCCCGGTCTGCATCTTTATTTTCATAATTCCTTTCATAGTAATAGTTGACACAATCCATTTGCAGCGGAGATTTGCTCATCTCTACAATCGGAATCATCATTGCGTAATCGTCACATTTTTCAAAGTACTTAGTTTTACTAAGTTCAACGTTGTCAGTGCATTCGTACTTAAAATATGTTTGAGGAATTGAGTCATACAGATATTTACTGAATGTTTTCAGGTGTTGCCACACATTGCCTCCATTATACTTTCGTGGATTGCAGAAGTTTACCGGGTAACGGTAATGTGGCTGCAGACGATATGTTTGATGCACTCGTCCTATCAATACGTCAACATTCCAAATATTGTATTTGATGAATATATCTTTCAATACTTGTTTGCCAATTAATGCATCATCGCCATCAATCATCACAATTATGCTATTGGGATTATTACAGAAATAATGAATACAACGGTGTGCGGCTTCAATTTTGGTGGATTTGTTCCGTCCCTTTATAAATGTCACCCTGTCTTTATGAGGCGCGATGATTTTGTCAACGAAGTATTGAAGTCCGTTGTCGGAACAATCGTCATATAAGACAATGCCGAAATCTTGGTAACTCTGGCTCATCAGCGAACACCAAAAACGCAAGAAACGTTCTATGCTGACATTCCTAAAAACAGAAACCACGACCATTTGTTCGTTTCGCTTTGGAATGCACCAATCGTAAAAAGAGCCTTCCAGATCAAATTTGCCAAGTTGGATTTCCGGTATTTGGTTTTGCTCTATTCTGTCCAGAATTGTCAGCCATGCGTAAGGTTCTTTTTTTCTGTAATTCTGTGGATGCACATAAAATGTCCTATTGTCGCCTCCTCTAATGGAACAATATCCTGTCTGCTTTTGAAATTGTTCTACCGACCGATACCACGAAAGCATCAATTTCCCGTCAGATGAAATTTTATTAGGAAATGGACGAAGAGAGAAAAACCGCTTTTTGTCAAAAAGTCCCAATCGAACCTCTGGAACAAAGCCGCCGTCCTCAAATCCAAAATAATCCTTGCTTTGGGGATTATAAATATTGAATCCGACGGAAATTACTTTGTCGTTGTTGCGCAATTGTTCTATCATATCGGACAGATATGAGTGGGAATAATCTTTTCTGCCAATCAGCACATCGCTGTCACATTGCAATATGTAATCGCCTTTGCATTGCTCGAAAGCATACAATTGGGAACTTACCGGGATGTTTTTGACGGAATGAGATTCATTACATTCAACGCCAAACCATCGCTTGTTTATTTCTTTGGTTTTGGTTTGATCATACAAGAAGTAACGATCTATAACATTCTGTTTTACAAGATTTTCAATTATGTTGATATGCTTTTGCAAATCGGCATTTGAATTGAACTCACGAAGAAAGTTATTCTTCTTTGTGTCAATGGAAACTACGATTTCGCAAAATGGGTTGGGCGAAGATAACTGCTTAACAATGTGTTTGATATTTGCTTCAATTGTTGCAATATCTTGTGCGCAGGTTTTTATCAGCAACGTCACTTTTTCTTTGAGTGGCTGCATGATTTCGTAAGATACTTGAATTTGTTGCGGCTCAAAATAGAGTTTGTCGTTCAGTTTTATATTATCTATCTGAATATCAGACAGATATTTATTCTCCTTTATTTTGGAAAACAGCAGATTCTCCAAATTGGGCAAGGTTTCTATTGAATACGACTCGGAATTTGGATTATGGTCAATCTTATATTGATTGATAAACTCTGACGATTCTTTGAAAATAATGTTTGCAAATACTTTGTTCACAAATTCCCTTGCGCCTGTCAATTCCGGCAATTCAAAATTGTTGATGGCACTGCGTTGGAGTTTTATGAAATCATTGTACGGAATTTTGTCGAAATAATGGGCATACAAATACATTCTGACACACATATTCAGAAACATGTTGTCGTTGTATTCGCATGCGTCCAAATCCACCAATTTCAAGACATTGTCAACTTTTATAAAGTTTTTAATCTTGCAGTCCTGTACAATCAGTTTGTTTTGCCAACATTCTACCAAGAATCCGATTACGTCGTCTTCGGAAACTTTGTCGCACGGTATGGATATTTCGTATTTGTATTTTTCGATGATATAACCGTTGAATTCGATTATTTCATCCAAATTGTACATGTGTTTACACTCTTTCAGATTCCTGAAAAAAGACAGTCGTCTTAATGTGTTGAATTTGTCTTTGCCTTTGTAGAAAGAAACCAAAACCTTGTAAACATTTACATTGTCGTGAAACACAATTCCTTCGTTTCCTTTTCCCAAATATTCGAGGTCGTGCAAATGCATATCGGCAAGAACCAGCCTTGCTTTTTGTGTGCGTTCATCTTTATATATGCTTTTCAAGGTTTCTATGTACAGTTTTTTACGGCAATCGATATACTGGGAGCCGTTCTTGTTGCTGGACGTTGTATTTCCGTCCAAATTGTAGATTACAGGCAATAGTTCTTCTGCAAAACAGATTTTGTATTTGTCCTGATTAACAAGATAATATGTCAAAAATGCGTGGTCTTCGCCGCTTTGGCAATCGGGATATTTTTGCATGGCGGACGGCTTAACAAAAATGTTGCAAGATGGCAGTTCCCCCTCAGGTATGCCTTCCGACATGGATTTTAATCGCTCCAAGACATATTCAACATTCTTCAAACGTTTGTCCGCAATATTTGTGCGACTGATTATTGAATTGTTTTGGCGCAAATAGTTTCCGCAAAGAATTACGTCGGGGGAATCATTCACGAACTTTTTTTCAATTTTCGACAGTTCTTCGTTCCCTGAGTATTCGTCATCTGCATCCAACCTACCGATTAAGACAGTGCTTGGATAATTGTTGCAAATATAGTCGTTGATGTCGTTGCGTGTTTTTACAACGTTATTGTTTTGGAGGTTAATCAAAGAAATTCTATTGTCTTTCAACAAATCAGAGATTTCTTCCCGCCAATTGTCGCTTGAATTATCATTGGCCAACACAATCAACAATCTGCGGTTTAGATTTTTTTGATTTAAAATTGATTTTATACAGCGTCGGATTGTGCTTGCATTGTTGTGCATGGCTACACCTATTGCTATTGTTTGGTTTTGCCTGTATCGGTTCACAGTTTTGCGAATGCCTTCGTCTATCGGCGTATCTGCTTGCCAATTTAGTATTTTTTGGGCATTGACGGTGTTCGAAAGTGTGCTTAGAGGTTCGTAATCTCTTGATGGCAAATGCGTTGTTGTGGCTTCCTTGTTCAATTCTTTGCTCACAAAATCAATCACTTCGTTTACAGAAACCGATTGTCCGTACCCGATGTTCAGAATGTTTTGCTCGGAACAAAACGGCAGTCTTACAGCCTTTTCAAAGGCGTTTGTAACATCGTCGATGTATGTAAAGTCGCGCCTTTGCAAGCCATTGCCAGTGATGGTTAAATTGTTATTGTTGTCGATTTGTGCAATTGCTTTGGCAATTAGGGTGGAGTATTCGTTTATGGGTTGGCAACTGAATCCATAAACGTTGAACAGCCTGAAAATGAGGAGGCTTACATTGGTTCCCTTAAAGTATTTCAGCAAGATTCTTTCTGCTTCGAGTTTTTGTTTTGCGTATGGTGAAATCGGATTCAGCTCGTCGGTTTCCGACATCTGTTTGCCACCGTTGTCGCCGTAAACCGACGATGACGAGCTAAATAAAAACCTTTTAACGCCGTATTCTTTTGAAATCTCTGCGATTTTAAGAACATTATCTACGTTTGCTTGTTGTGATCGTTCAGGATAATCGATGGAGAATTTTATTCTCGGTAAAGCGGCGAGATGGCATACCGTAGAGATTTTGTTTTGTTTGAAAACATTCGACATGAATTCTTTGTCGGCAATATCGCCTTTGCAAAAACAAAAGTTTGGATTGTCTTTTATTTCGCTGATATTGTCGATTACTCCTGTCGAAAGATTGTCGATGCCGACAACTTTGTAGCCACGAGTTACAAGTTTCTTTGCAAGGTTGGAACCTATGAACCCGCATACTCCAGTAATAAGTATGTGATTGCTTGCAAACCATTTTTCCTCTATTTGACTTCTATGTGGATACTTGAAAAATTTTTCCGCTCTTTGCAAAGAGTTTTGCAGTGTTTGAAGACCGAATTTCTCCAAATGCTTGTCGTAAAAAAAGTCTAATGCCGAAGCCTTTCGCTCCAAGTTGGAAGTTACAGTGTTGGGACCGGCTATGTGGTTTACCAGTTTTTTGCCGACGATTGCAATCTTTTCGTTACCGAAACGCTCCAAAAATCGTATCATCAAATCTCTGTCGGTGCAGCTGCTGAGGTTTTCATCGAAACCGTCTATTGCAGTTAACGCCTTGATTTTGAAACACATATTGCTTCCTTGTATGCCCGGGTTGCCGACAAGGAAGTTTTCAACTTTCAAATCCCCTTTATTGAAGGCGGAAACATCTTTGCAATCGCTCCTTTTGAGAAATGCGAATGTTGCCAAGGGTTGGCTGTTAGTTTCGATGACGTTGAATATTTCTTCAATGTATGTTTCGTCCCAATAGTCATCGTCGTCGAGGATGGCGACGTATGCTTCTTCAGAGAACTTGTTTTTGAAATATTCTATGCCCGTATTCCAGCAACCGGTTCCAGACATATTTTTGGTTTTACAATTTTTCAAATACGTAATGTTTTCTCCGTAGATATTGTCAATTCCGGTCTTTATCTTTGCAAATGTTTCGTCGCTGTTGTTGTCGTCAACCACAACGACTGCGTCGGGTTGACGAGTCTGCTTCCGGACCGAAGCCAATGCCACGCCAAACAGACTTTCAACACGATTCATCGATGTTGCTATAATAACACAAAATTTAGATTCCATTTTCATACATGGATTACAAGTAAAATTCTCATAACTCTTGCTTTTATTTTTTTTGGGGGGGGGGTGCTTTTTTAAAATTATTGAACTATCAAAAAAAAAAAACGCAAGAATTTATAAGCGAAAGCCTGATTGTTTAAATTATAAAGCCACAAATTTAAAAATTTATTCCTCTTGAAAATTTAAAGCGAACCCATAAAATCCCAAACAGTTTTTGAAATCCTATTGCTCCGCTTGTCCGATATTGAGATCTGTTGGCGAAATGGCAATCCCATCCGCCAAGATTTCGCCCTTGAAATTCCGCTTTTTAGGATGCCGATTGTTCAAGACTCTTCCGGTTTGACGAACAC
>JAILGB010000020.1 GCA_024697185.1 Opitutales bacterium
CACATAATATAAACGCGTTCACGATGCTGAGGAATCCCGATATAATGCGGACTAAAAATTAATGGTTCACATAAAACATTGTAACCGATTGCGACCAAATGTTGATGTATTACCCGCCAAGTGTTGCCGTTGTCATGCGAGGCTAGATTTCTAACATTTTCAAGAAGCGCGTATTTTGGCTTTGTTTTTGCCATTATTCGTTCTACATCAAAAAACAATGTTCCTTTTGTTTCATCCTGAAAACCAAGACGTTTACCTGCTTTTGAAAATGTTTGACAAGGAAAACCTGCACAGAGAACATCATATTGAGGAATGTTTTCAACATTAACTTTTGTTATATCTCGATCTGGGATTATTCCATAATTAGAAGAATATGTTTTTCTGCAATCTTCATCTATATCGCATGCATATACACACTGACCTCCCAATTGAGAAAGAGCTTGGTGAAAACCACCTATTCCACAAAATAAATCTATAAATTTAAATTTTTTCATTTGCCATTATAGCTATATCTAAAGACAACAAAACGATCAATATCTTTTTTCTTAATTAAAAATTTTGGATTCCGTGCCGATCCGTCTGGTTGATGCCCTTGGTTAAATTCCGTTAATGCTTCACGATAATTTACACGATTTAGTTCTAAAATTATCATTTTTAAAAATTTAACACCAGTTTTTAAGCGAGCGGCATACGAGAGTTCGTCTTTCTTTTTACCGCCACTTACCGTGGATATAAATTTATTGTATGCTCTTACATTTTTATAATTGTTAACCTCACTATCTTTTTCTGTTTCGTGTTCGTAAATAATATACCAAAATTTACCACACATATTAACACATTCAACAAATGTCCTTTGATCGTTGCCAGGTGCTTCTTTTGCTGTTATATCGCTAGCTTTAAGATCTCCATAAAAACAATGTTTGGGAAACCATATGTCAAAGTCAAATTCATTATTTTTCTTACTTTTGTTTGACTGACCAGTATATTTCATTAAAGACGAGATGTCATTATCGTTTATAAACTGATTGAATAAGTATTCTAAATACCATCCTGGCCATTCTGTTTGTCTCCATTCAGGCCACTTATTGATCTGCATTTCTTTAACTGTCGGCAATACACGAAGCCATTGTCCGAATGAAAATCCATTATTAAATTTTTCAAATAGTGCGAATAACTCACTTTTACCTAATTCTTTGCCAGAAAGATAATTAGATAATTTATTTCCACGAATGGTGTAGATGTGATTTCCGAACGAATCTTCTTTATGAAATACGCCATTCGTAAAGGCTTGATAAATGTCATTAATATAAATGTGTGCCGACGAATTATGAATTATTTTTCTAAGATAAGTATCTTTTATAAAATCAACAAAAACTACGGCGCCTTGGTAGTGATAAATACCGATAAATCGCACATCATATAACAATTTATTTTTGACAATATGCAAACAAAAATCTTTATACCAACTTGGGAGTTGAACTCTTTTTTTAAAGATTGGGTGTGGATTCCCTAAATAATGAACGGCCTTATGTAATAAAATAAAATTCGTTCCGTTCTTAGAATAGACAAATACATTTTTACCAATAATTGTTTTAATACTGCAGTTTTCTTTCCCAAGATATTTTATTAGTTGCTCTTCTTGCTGATGAGGAGTCAGCACTTGATCTTGTGCGACCTCCAAACTTAAATCTGGGCGTATTTGTTCACTGTCTTGGTTCATTGTCGTGCTTTTACATATTATACTTGTCGCAATTTTATACGCTATCGGAAAATGGGAATCTGATTTTCTCCCCCTACCCTCTCACCGACTCATAGACTCGCAGGAGGAGCGGGCGGCCGAGGATGTTTTTGATTTTTTCGAAGCGGGAGAAAAGTTTTTCCATCGTGGATTCGGAGGTCGGATATGTGAGAAGCGTGACCGTTCCCGTTCCCGTTTCGCGGTGTTCGTAGGTTGCGACCTTGGCGATAGAGATGTTGAGCTCTGCGAGATCGCGATAAATGTCGGCGAGCACGCCCACCTGGTCCGCCACGGTGACACGGATATAAAACGGCGATTTGATTTCATCGACCGTCGCCATACGCAGGTTTTCGCCCATATGGTAGTTGGCGTCGATATCCGCCGCCGTGAAAAACTTGTGCGCGTCGTCCCTGATCCCGATGATTGCATCGACAATGTCCGAGATGACAGCCGAGGATGTCGCGTCGCGTCCCGCGCCTCTGCCGATAAGGATTGTCGTTCCCGCGACGTCGCCTGAGAGTTTGATCGCGTTATAGACGCCGTCAACGCGCGCCAAGGTCTTGTCGAGCGGGACGAGCGACGGGGAGACGCTCAGCGAGAGGGCGTTGGTTTTAAAGTTGCGCCGGATCAGCCCGATGAGTTTGATGCGGTAGCCGAAATTTTTTGCCAGGTCCATATCCTCGAGCGTCACATTGCGAATGCCTTCGACGAGCGCGTGGTCTTCGTCGATCCATTTGCCATGGGCGAGAAAGGCGAGGATGACCGCCTTGTGAAACGCGTCCTTGCCATCGAGGTCGAGGGAATCGTCCTGTTCGACATAGCCGAGCGCCTTGGCGTCGGCGAGAATTGTCTCATAGGATTTTCGCTCCGCCTCCATGCGTGAGAGGATGTAGTTGCAAGTGCCGTTGATAATGCCCGCAATGGAGGCAAAACGGTTGGCGACGAGCCCTTCGCGCAGGGTTTTGATAATCGGGATCGCTCCCGCGACGGAGGCTTCAAAATAGTAATGCCCGCCGTGTTTTTTGACCAAATCGAAGAGTTGTTGTCCGCAGGCGTAGATCAGAGCCTTGTTGGCGGTAACAACGACTTTGCCGGCCTTGAGCGCCGCCTCCGTGTATTCGCGCGCCTTGCCTGTGCCGCCCATAAGTTCGCAGACGATATCGACGGCGGGATCGTTGATCACCTCGTAGGGATCTTCCGTCATGATTTGCGCGGGAACGTCAACGTCGCGGGAACGCCCGATGTCGCGGACGGCAATGCGCGGGAACGCGATTTTGACGCCGAGGCGATTTTCGAGTTCTTCGCGCTGCGGTTCAAGATTTTTCCAAACGCCCTGTCCGACCGTGCCGAACCCGATAAAGCCGATACCGATTTTTTTCATTTATTGTCCTTCCTTTTTGTCCGTTTTTTTGAATGTGTTTTCCTTGCCGGCGATCAGTCTGCGAATATTGGACTGGTGCATCACGATGATAAAGACCGCGAGCGCCAAACAGACGACGATTTCGAGATTGGTATAATGCCCGATGCCGCATTTGGCGTAAATCATCGTAATGATCGGCAACGCCAAACCGAAGGCGATCGAAGCCACCGCCACGATTTTACAGGCAAAATAAACCGCCAGCCATACGAGCAGCGCCACCAAGATCGCCAGCGGCATCGCGCCCAAAAGCCCGCCGATCGTCGTCGAAACGCCTTTGCCGCCTTTAAATTTCAAAAAGATCGAAAAACAATGTCCCAGCACCGCGCCGATAAAACCGCAAAGCTGCGCCACCGCGACATCGCCCGCCGCCGTTCCCGCGACCGCCCCGAAGACAAAGGGCCAAAACGCCGCGACAAAGCCTTTCGCCATATCGAGGAAGAAAACCGTGTTGCCCGCTTTTTTGCCGCAACAGCGCTTTACATTGGTCGCTCCCGGATTGCCGCTGCCCGCATGCAAAATATCAACGCCGCAACGGCGCGCCACAATCACGGCAAACGGCAACGACCCCAAAAAATACCCGGCGACCAACGCCGCCGCCGGCAATAAAATAGAAATGTCCATACGACTAATTATAAGACAGAAGCGGCGTCAAGTTAAGAACTTAATCACGGCGGGAACGCGTTCCCGCGCGCTGCATTTATTGCGGGAACGGCACTTTGCCTTTATAATGAAACTATGGCGACGACAAAAAAAGAGCGAATTGCACTTTATCCGGGCAGCTTCGATCCTGTTCACAACGGCCACCTCCATCTGATCGAACGTGCGGCAAAACTCTTTGACCGCCTCTATGTCGGCGTCGCCAAAAACCCGGGCAAAAACCCGCTTTTTAGCGAGGGCGAGCGCGTGGAGCTCCTGAAAGAGGTTTTAAAAAAACACAAGAACGTCCGCGTGGTCAAAATTGACGGACTGACCGTCGATGCCGCCGAAGCCTTGGGCGCGACGGTTATCGTGCGCGGCTTGCGCTTAGTGTCGGACTTTGAGGACGAACTCCTGCTCGACATGCACAACCGCCGCCTCAACGGCAAAATCGAAACCGTCTATATGATGCCGACGCAACAGTTCCTCTATTTCAACTCTTCCTTTGTCAAACAAATCGTCTCCATCGACCCCCAGCGCCTCGGCGACTACGTTCCCGCGGCAGTCTTGAAACGCCTTCTCAAAAAATAGCATGGCAAAAAAATCACTTTATCTCCGCATCGCGGGAACGCTGGCGACGCTCGGACCGCTCGGCGGACGCCTGCCCGCTCCCGGCACCTGGGGAGCCCTTGCGGGAACGGTTTTTTACTGGCTCGCGTTTCAGACGACCGGACTTAACAGCCCCGGACATTTGAGACAGTTTTTGATGCTGGCGGGAGCGCTGACATTGTTCGCCGTTCCCGTCTGTTCCGCCGGAGAAAAATTTTTGGGGCGGAAAGATCCCGGAGAGGTCAATTTTGACGAATTCGCCGTGATGCCGTTTTGCTACGCCGGGCTCGGTCCCGTCATCTCTCGCGCGGGAACGGCAGGACAAATCCTCTGGCTTCTGGCGGGTTTTGCCCTCTTCCGCCTTTTTGACATCGCAAAGCCTTTCGGGATCAAAAAACTGCAAAAAATCCCGGGCGGCGCCGGCATCGTCATCGATGATTTCGTCGCGGCGCTCTTCACATGCGCCTGCCTCTGGCTCGCCCGCTGGGCTTATGTTTTGACGGCAAACCTTTCAAACTGATTTTATGGCATTATTCAACTGGCTCAAAAACCGTTCCGCAGGTGTTCTGCTCCACCCGACCGCTCTGCCCTCCGACCAGGGAATCGGCTGCTTCGGCAAAGGAGCCTACCGATTTGTGGACGTCCTGTCGGAAATGCGCGTGCGCTATTGGCAAGTCTGTCCGCTCGGGCCGACCGGCTACGGCAACTCCCCCTACCAATGCTATTCTTCCTTTGCCGGCAATCCCAGCATGATCGACCTCGAATCCCTCGGCGGGAACCTCGAAATCTTTAAAAACCTCAATCGCGCAAAAGTCGATTTTGACCGCTTCGCTCCCCTCCACGCCGCCGAGCTCGACCGCATCATCGAAACTTTTTTGAACAACAAAAGCGCGCTCGACAAATGGGGCGATTTTGAAAAATTCAAACGCGACAACCAATACTGGCTTCACGGATATGCGCTTTACATGGCGTTAAAGGAGGAAAACGGCGGGAACGCCTGGTATGAATGGCCGGACGAGTTTAAAAACTTTAAGAACGCCGTCAAAAAAACATTCCCGCCAAACATTAGAAAAAGCGTCGAAAAAATCGAAATTATCCAGTTTCTCTTTTTTGCCCAATGGCAGGAATTGCGGCACTACGCCCGCCAACGCGGGATCGAGATCATCGGCGACGCTCCGATTTTTACCGCGCTCGACTCGGCGGACGTCTGGCAAAATCCTGAGATTTTCCAACTCGACAAAAAACAAAAACCGCTCGCCGTCGCCGGTGTCCCGCCCGATTATTTTTCCGCCACAGGTCAGCGCTGGGGCAATCCGCTCTATGACTGGAAGGCCCTCAAAAAACAAAAATACGCCTGGTGGATCGAACGCTTGCGCGCCTGCTTCAAACTCTACGATGTCGTTCGCATCGATCATTTTAGGGCGTTTTGCGACTATTGGCGCATTCCCGCGGACTCTCCCGACGCGCGCAACGGCGAATGGATCAAAGGTCCCGGACTGGAATTTTTTGAAACCGTCCGCAAATCGCTCGGCGAAGCCCGCCTAATCGCCGAAGACTTGGGAGATCTCAACGACGATGTCCGCAAACTCCTCGCCGATACGGGATTGCCGGGCATGAATGTTTTGATTTTCGCCTTTGGCGGCGACCCCAAAAATCTTTATTTGCCGCACAATATCAAATCCAATTCCATCGTTTATCCGGGAACGCACGACAACGACACCGTCGCCGGATGGTACGCGAGAGCTCCGGAGCACGAAAAAGATTTCTTCCGCCGTTATCTCTGGACGGACGGCAACGCACCGCATTGCGCGATGATCAACGCGGCTCTCAAATCTCACGCCAAAATGGCAATCGTCGCCGCACAGGATATTTTGGGACTCGGTAGCGAAGCCAGGTTTAACGAGCCGGGAACGAGCGAAGGCAATTGGTGCTGGAGACTTCGCGACGAAGAGCTCCAAGAGCTCAAAACACTCGCGGGAACACTCGTGCGCCCGCTTGTCGAAATCAGCGGACGATGCTAATGCGGGAACTGATTTTGGCATCTGCATCGCCAAGACGGCGCGAACTCCTCGCCGCCGCCGGGTTCAGTTTTAAAATCTGCAACGCCAACGTCATCGAAAACGAAGACCCGGACGGCGACCCGCAAAAAGCCGTTGCCGACAACGCCCGGGCAAAAGCCCTGGCTGTCGCCCAAAAAAATCCAAACGCCGTCGTTCTCGGAGCCGATACGACCGTCGCCGTCGGCAAACGGGTTCTCAACAAGCCGGCGGACATGAACGAAGCCGTAAAAATGTTGAAAGAACTCAGCGGCAAAACCCATACCGTCTATACCGGTTTTTGTATCGTCTGCGGACAAAGAAAATTGCTGCGGGAAGAAATCGTCGCCTGTAATGTCACCTTCAAGCAAATCGACGATGCGACAATCGCCCGATATTTTGAGCGCGTCAACCCCCTCGACAAAGCTGGAGCCTACGGCATCCAAGAATCGCGGGAACTCATCATCGAATCCTACGACGAACCCCTCTCAAACATCATCGGACTCCCTATCGAGATCGTCAAAGAGATTCTCGAAGAGGAACTCCAAAAATAAGCCTCAACCCCTCGCGGGAACACCCGCCCCGACGCGTGCCGATGCCGTTCCCACGCCGCGCGTTTGCGAACGCGACACGACACGCCCGAGCGAGTCGTAAGAATAATTCCGTTTGGCAGACATCCTCAATATCTCATTCTCTTTCGCTTGAAAAATTTGTCTTTCGAATAAGCGCATCCGAAATTTTCTCCAAGTGCTCCTTTATAAGCTCTTCGTCTTCCGGAGACATAAGTTCTCGTGCTCTCTTGTAATCGTTATACATCATTGACGGGAAATCAAGATGAATTAGATTTTCGGTGATCTCAATATAGTAGATTTCCCTGATAATTTTGGGCATCAATTCCGACAATTTTTCCAACTCGGGACGTATTTTCTCGGCGTAATACAAAGAGTTTCTCTTTTTCCCAACGAGACAAAGCGGCCACTCCAAGATAATCCGATCAATTAATGGAATGCGAACCTGCATTCTCCCCAACTTATAGACTTGTTTGGTACTAAGAATAAAATCCGTCCAAAAGAACAAAGACGACCATGTTGCATAGTTCCCCGCATAAATTTCGGGGAAATCGTCTAATTTTTTCTTGTGATAATAGGTATAGCCGTAGCAGTCCAAAGTGGCTTTCGTCCCTGTGCAATTCCATGTTCCTTCTTTACGATTCATAATAAAAAGTCTATGAGCAGGATGGAAAAATCTTTAGCAACTCTATGGGACCTCCGAGTAGAATCCACGGATTCTTATCCGCATCTGAAGAAATAATAGATCCCTCCTGTTCAAAATCTCTATTATATGATGTTGTCCACCCTACAAAATTTAAGTTTAAATTTACAGACGCAACCAATGTATAATCTAACGAAATCGTGCCGTTGCACAAATTTAAAATCCCTGAAATTTCTCCACTTATACCAAAACCAAATTCCATTTTTTTATCTGGTTTTTTAAAAGAATCTTCGGTCGAGCCTCTGCGTCCATGCCCTGCAGTTATCGCGCCACTTAAAGCAACCTCGCGAACATCTATGCACCCACATCCATAACTTCCTGTTCCTGAAAGCCAAACAGAAACTGTAATGTTTGGAATGTAATCCTCCACATATGAGGCAAATTTCGTTCCAACATTTGGAAGTCGTCCTAGTAGCGCAACAACTTTCCCCTTCACATTCCAACTAGCCCCTCCTGCAACTTCTACTTCTTGTCTATTGTTATGGGGATGCTTAAAAATAAGATTTATGAATATCCCCCAAACAGGCGTAATCGGCAGATTAAATTCAACAGTTCCTGGCAAGAAAAATAATTTTGCCGCATCTTTAAATTGATCTAGAAATGAAAGCCCTTGAGTATCCACTCCTCCCGTCCTGTTGAACACAAACGCATACAGATTCCAACCTCCCTGTTCTTCGATAGGATCGCGGGAGAGGAAGCGGCCGTCGTAAGGGGAATAGTGGCGGTAGTTGTAATAGACGAGGCCGAGTTCGGAATCGTAGATCTCGGACGACCACTGGAGGGGGTTTGCGACCGTTCCCGTGGAAGTGGCCGCGCCGAAAGGTGCGTAGTCGTAAGTTGCGGCGAGCGTTCCCGATACGTCGATAAGTTCGCAGACATTTTTCGTAAGATCGACGGTCGGGAAATAGAGTTGGTCGCCGATGAGGTTGATCAGGAGCGGACGCGTAGCGACAGGCTCCGACGGATCCCAATAGATGACGCGCTTGAGCGAGTAATTCAGCGTTCCCGCGGACTCCGTAATGTCAAACGCGGCGACTTGAAGATAGTCGCGGTAAAGATAGCGTTCCCAAAGAGTGGTTGTTCCCGCGACGGAAACTTTTTTCTCAAAGCGTCTGCCTTGGCTGTCGTAAGCGCAGGTGATGATCGTTTGCGTCGTGACGTTTTCAAAGCGCACAGGGCGATTTTCCGCATTGTAGGAAATCTGCCATACGCCTGTGGAGGTCCGCACCAAAATCGCGTTCCCGTCCGCATCGTGGATCGGCGTGAAATACGAAGGCGTGCCGCCGACGGTTTCGACAATCGCCTGGTATTGGTTCAAATTGTTCGTCGAGTAGGAAGATACCGTTCCCGCCTCAGTCGCGGAATTTCGGTTGCCGATATTATCGTAATTGTAGGCGAAACTGTCGTTCCCGATAGTCGCGGTAGTTAATTCGCTACGGGAATTGTAGCCGAACGCATCCGAGCGCGGCGTTCCCGCGCCCCGCGTTTGCGTGCGCGACACGACACGCCCGAGCGAGTCGTAAGAATAATTCCGTTTTGCGAGAAGGTTGCTCACGCTGTCATTGTAAGCGATTTCAACAGGCAAGTCACGCGAAGACTCGTAAGTTATCGTCTTTGTGACAAAATAATTTCCCACGCTCGCCAAAAGATTCGTTCCCGCAAGGTAACTGTAGGCGAAATCGACGTTCCCGTAAGAGCCGACGGAAAGCTACTCTGTCGTAAATTGTACTGCACACTTTCTTTGCTATTCTTCTATCGACTCCTTTATATGGGGAATTGGGGTGCCGATGAAAAGCGTCCACAATGCAATTTCCTCAGAATTATATTCTCCTTTATATACGGCTCGTGCACATTCTCCTCTTACACGAACAGGAATAAGACTCTTTTTGTCATCACTTAGTAGTAAAACGTCAAGATGTACAATTCTCGGATCAGAATCTTCTCGAACACCGAGTAAAAATTCATAGTCCCTCAACAAATACATTTGCTCCAATTCCTTAATAAATTCAGACAATGTTTTATTATAAATAGGAAAATAACGATGAACATAAATATTATCTATATTTTCAGATTTAATTTCATAAATCCATCCGTCATTGAATCCAAAACGTCCCTGTTGGGCAAGACTGATCACTTTGTCTTTAATTTTGAGATAAGCGTCAAATCTTATTTTGTCACACTCAAAATTTTCATATTTTAAAATAGTTTTACTTTTACTCTGTGTTTTTTGAAACTTCTTCGTAAAAATAAACGTGGTCGTTCTAAGAACGCTTTCATATGATTTTGAAAGACGTTCAAATTTGTCGTTTTCAAGAATTCGAGTTTGTCGAAGAATATCATTCTTTAAGCGCAAAAATCCTTTTTCAATATCAAGATCTTTCCAAGTTTCTTTTCGCGTAGCTTCATTACAAAGTCGAAAAATTTCATCCGATTCCAACTCTTCAATAAGCAAGAGCAAATCTCTGTTTCCAAAATAATTTCTTTTAAGATCAATACTTTCACTTCCTTCCAAAATAACAGGAGAAAAAACATCGCCCATCCCTGTCAACGAAGGATTCAACTCACGGATCAAATCATTGATTCGGGAATACCAAGCCTTCATAAACTCAAAACGCTCCTGAAGATTTTCCTGCGTCTGATGATAATATAGTGGCATATCCGAATTTTCATAAGTAACAACATCCTCACTCCCGCTCGACAAAACAGGAAACAACATTATTGTGATTAAAACAAGTTTTTTCATTTTGAAAAGATCGTATATTTTTCTGAACCAAATACAAATCTATTTTTCACCCACGACAAATCAAAGCACAATAACTTCTCCTTTTGATGCTTGTTTAGATATGTAAATTGGAGGAATCCCAACTTCTTCGCCATCAACAAGGAGGCGGATTTTCCCTTCAGTTCCTGATATTAATGCAAAATTTTTCCCGCGCCAATATCGAATTTGAGATAAGATTTTAACATCTTTTGCACTTTTAAATTTTTGCTTTATCAAATCAGAATGCTTTTTACGAACACCATCAGGAAATTCAATCTCCATATCCGGATTAAGACCTTGTGGTGATTTCGAAAAATAAAGTTTTACTATTTCATCGGAACGCTTTCCCTCAAGAGCATTTCTTAATTTTTGAACATAATCCTTACATTCCTTTTTTGACGGAGCGAGAGTCTTAAGATTTTTTAAACTTAATGCATTTTCTGCGGATTCATGCGATTCAAATTGACAAGTCGCGATTCCTTCCGGTTTGCAAACAACAGAAAGATCTTGCTTTTGAAAATCTTTAAATTTATGAAGTGTCGTAAAAACCGAATGGTCATCTGTAGTCACAGAAAAAACATCAACGGGGTTCGACTTTGCATAAATTATGACATATCCAGATGCTGAGATATTTTTAACCGTTGCCGAAAAAGTGTTTAAATTTTCAGCAAAAAGAGCAATCGGGATAGACAGGAACGATACGAATGTTATAATAATTTTTTTCATTTTTTTAGATGTTATATTAAAAGATCTACAATTTCATTTTCATAAAATGCTGCAAAAAGACCGCCCGAAAAACAGATAAACTCCGGCACTCCGCCGGGAACCTCATTCAGTATTCTTAAAGACCCTCCCCAAGTCAAGAAAGTTTTTACAAAAACAAAAATGGCGGGAACAGTATCTGTTTCGTTCCCGCCATTTTGCAATTTCCGGCGTTTGTTTTTAATAACCGTTAGGATTCATCGATTGCCATTTCCAGGACGATGCACACATGTCGTCGAGGGTGTGGGTCGCTTCCCAGCCGAGAAGTTTTTTGGCATAGCTCGGATCTGCGTAGCACTCGGGGGCGTCGCCTGGGCGGCGGGGTGCGATCACATAGGGGATTTCTTTGCCGCAAGCCTTTGAAAACGCCTTGATCATGTCGAGGACGGAATAGCCTGTTCCCGTGCCGAGGTTGACTGTATAGATCGATCCGGGTTCTTTTTCGAGTTTTTTGAGTGCTGCCAAGTGTCCGCGCGCGAGATCGACGACATGGATATAGTCGCGAACGCCCGTTCCGTCTTTGGTGGGGTAGTCGTCACCGAAAACGTTAACATGGGGCAAGCGCCCGACGGCGACTTGTGCGATATAGGGCATAAGATTGTTGGGAATCCCGTTTGGATTTTCGCCGATACGTCCGGAAGGGTGGGCGCCGACGGGGTTGAAGTAACGCAAAAGCATCACTCCGAGATCCGGCTCGGAAGCTTTGACATCGCTCAAAACGCGTTCGAGGAAAAGTTTTGTCGCTCCGTAAGGATTGAGTGCGCCTGTCGAGCAGCTTTCGTCCAGCGGCACTTTTTCGGGCATACCGTAAACTGTTGCCGATGAAGAGAAAACAATGTTACGGCAGCCATATTGCTTCATCAGTTTGAGCAGGTTGAACGTTCCCGTCATGTTGTTGTGGTAGTAGAACAACGGGAGTTTGCAGGATTCGCCGACAGCCTTGAGTCCCGCAAAATGAATGACGGCATCGTATTTTTTTGCCTGAAAAACTTTTTCGAGCGCGTCGTAGTCCAGCAAATCCACTTTGTGGAATTCGGGGGCGCGACCGGCGAGTTCTGCGCCGCGACGCACGGCCTCTTCTTGAGAATTGTAGAGATTATCGACAATTGTCACGTCATAATTTGCCTGCAACAATTCGATCACTGTATGTGTGCCAATATAGCCGGCACCGCCTGTAACGAGGATGTTCATAAGTTTTTGAATATTTTATTGTTAAAATTATGCGAGCCCTGCGCCCTTGCCTGTCGTCGTTTTAAAGAAATTCGGTTTTTTGCCGAACTTCGCTTCAAAAGCCGCCGCGACAGCCGCCGCCTGAGTTTCTGAAAAATCTCCGTTTGTCAGCGCGATGGCGATCCCGCCGAATCCGCCGCCCGAAAGCCGCGCGCCATAGACATTGTCTTGTGCCATCAGCTGTTCGACCAAAAAGTCGATTTCCGGGCAGGAGTTTTCAAAAAGATCCCGGGAACTGCAATGTGATGCATACATCAGGTTGCCGACCGCCGTAAGATCGCCTTTTTTGAGCGCTTCTTGCATTTCGATCACGCGGGCGTTTTCCTCGACAACGTGTTTTGCCCGTTCGAAAATCTTTGCACCGGCGGCTTCCATTCTGGAACGGTTCGCCATGACGACGGATGCTGAGGCGTCAGCCAGGCATGTGTATTTTGCATCATATTTGCCGACAATATCCGCCGCTTTCATGCAAGCGTCGTGCCGTTGCGCGTAGTCGCCGGCAACAAGAGCGTGTTTGACGCCCGAGTTGAAGACCCAAAAATACGTTCCCGCCGGGAGCGGCAGCGTCGAGAAATCGTTGGTCTTGCAATCGATGCGCACGATAGCGTCTTTTTCGCCGAATCCGGAAACGCCTTGGTCCAAAATCCCGCACGGCATTCCGACAAATTTGTTTTCAGCCTCTTTGCCGACGAGCACGGTTTCCAGTTTGTTTAGAGGGAAATTGTAAAGGGCGCAAAGCGCATAGGCTGTCGCCAGTTCGATAGCCGCGGAGGAACTGACTCCGGCTCCTGACGGGACCGTCGAAGTGTCCGCCATATTAAATCCGTGCGGGACTTTCATTCCGCGGCGCATCAAGGCGTCAAGCACGCCGAGCGGATAGTTCATGAATTTCTTTTTCCCGTCCTGCAATTTCACTTGATCCAAGTTGATGGAGTCCCGGCAGCGAAGACCTTCGGACGCCATGTGAATCTCGTTGTCGTCGCGCGGGGAGACGGCGACATAAATGCGATTGTCGATGGCGACGCCCATCACAACACCGTTGTTGTAGTCAACGTGGTTGCCGATAAACTCCAGGCGACCGGGAGCTTGTGCGACGATTGTCGGCTCGCATTTGAAAACAGATTTGAAATAATCTTGAATCATGAATTTTCCTTTCTATAAAGTTCAAAGAATTGACGGACGATAAATCGTTGTCGAGACATAGGGCGTTCCCGGCTGAAGAATATTGGCGCGGAAAGCGTTTTGGTTGATTGCGTCGGGAGCGTGTTGGGTCTCAAATGCGACGCCGGCATAATCCCCATAGACGACGCCGTCTTTAGCGGGAACGCCCGCGCAACAATCGCCAAGCCAGTTGCCGGTATAAACTTGCATTGCCGGCTCCGTCGTCTCGACAGTCATCACCCTGCCGTTTTCGCGGCATTCAAGTTTTGCCACTTCGCGCAAAACTCCTTCGTTCCCGCCAAGAATAAAGCAGTGGTCATAACCTTTGCCGTAAATCAACTGCCGGACACGTTTGTCAAAAATACAATCGCCCAAGGCTTTGGGCTGCGAAAAATCAAAAACACGCAGAGCGTTGGTCGCCCAAACTTCCCCTGTCGGGATCGCGACTTCGTCTGTCGGCAAAAATCCGCGTTCCCGCAGAGTCAAATATTGTGCCAAGACTGTTCCCGACGCGTGTCCTGCGAGATTAAAATAGGAATGGTTCGTCAAATTGATCAGGGTTGTCTTGTCGGTTTCCGCCTTATAATCCAAACGCACCGCGCCATCTTTGAGCAAAGTATAGGTCACGGAAACCTGCAAATTGCCGGGATAGCCTTCTTCCCCGTCGGGAGAAAGGCGCGTAAAACGAACGCTCGGCTCTTCGTCGTTCCCGCCGCAAGTCGCGGTCCAGATGTAACTGTTGAAACCTTTTAAGCCGCCGTGCAAATGATTGGGACCGTTATTGACCGCTAAGGAATAGTCGTTCCCGCAAAGTTTAAATTTGCCGCCGGCGATGCGATTGGCGTGACGGCCGCAAACGGCACCGACATAGGCGGTTTGGCGGGCGTATGCTTCCGCGGAATCAAAACCCAAGACCACATCCTCAAAAACGCCGTTGCGCGCGGGAACGAGCCAGCGCACCCAGGTTGCGCCCAAATCGCAAAACGCCGCCGTGAAACCCGCGGCATTCGTCAGCGTGTAAAGTTTTACAGCCTCCCCTTCAAATTTTCCGAAATCACTAACTGTCAACATAAGCCATCATCGAAATAACGGAGCGATCAAAAGTGCTGCCGTCAAAACCAAAAACGCCAGGTAAAAAATTGAAATCAACGATGTGAAAATCAAAATTGTCATTTGGCGTGCGCTGCCGATCCAATGGGTGGCGGCGCGATTTTTCACCATCAAAGTCGCGGACAGCGCAATCGCCGCCACGGTGACAAAAAAGAAAATCCAAAGAATGGCCTGCTGATGTTCCAAAAAAGCGAGCGCCGGCGCGGGAATGTCAATCCCGGACAGCTTCATCCGTGTCGCCATCTCGATCCACGTCGCCTGTGTCGCCAAGCCTACAAAAATCGTAAACAAGGGGAAGACCGCCACAAAAAATACAACGAAAACGCTCGCAATGTGCGGCGATATCGTAGCGGGAACGCTTTTATCGGGGGTAGCATCGCATTTCATACCTCTATCTTACTCCCCCCGTAAAAAACTCGCAAGAAACAAGTGAAACCGTTTTTACAATATTCCAAACTTAAATGATGCCGGCCGTTTCCTTAAATCCAAGCGCCAGATTCATCAGCTGGACAGCCTGCCCTGATGCGCCTTTGACAACATTGTCGATGCAAGACGTGATCAGCAAATTTCCCGTGCGCTTGTCATAGACGGCGGAGATGTCGGCACGGTTTGTTCCCGTAACATGAGCGGTATCGGGAAATTTGCCGCTGGGCAAAATCGCCACGAAGGGCTTGTCGTCGTAAGCCCGGTGCCAACAATCGTAAACTTCTTCGAGCGACAATCCGGCGGCGGGAACGACAATCGTCGTCGATATTCCGCGTTTCATCGGCGCGAGGTGCGGGCAAAACTGCACGACAATCGGCGTTCCCGCGGCAAGAGAAAGCTGTTCTTCAATCTCCGACAAATGCCGGTGCTTGGGCAAGCCATAGGCCTTGGCGGATTCGTCGCGCTCGCAATAGGCGTAAGCGAGGTCGGATTTTTTTCCGGCACCGGAGACGCCTGAATAAGAATTGATCACACAAGTGCCGGGTGCCGGTCGCAAAAGTCCGGCGCGCAGGAGCGGTACGAGCGGGATTTGAATACTTGTCGGATAACAGCCGGGGCAAGCCACCAGTGAAGCTTTTTTCCAAGCGTCGTCGCGAGCGAGTTCGGGAACGACATAGGGCGAGGTCTTCAAAAGCTCCAAGTCGGGATGAGGCTTTCCGTAATATTCCTCATAAATGGCGGGATCATTGAGTCGAAAATCCGCTGAAAGATCAAAAACGCGTTTTCCTGCAGCGACAAGCGGGCGGGCATATTCGGCGGCGACACCATGCGGGAGCGCCAAAAACCAAATTTCAACCGGCTCTTTGCAAATCGCCTGCGGATCCGCCTGGACAAATGTCAAGCCTCGAGGAACGCTTTCGCGAAACTGCGGCATCACATCCGCCAAGAGCGTTCCCGCAAGAGAGCGCGAACAAACGCAGGCAAGCTCTATATCCGGATGCCGCGACAAAAGGCGGACAAGCTCTTCGCCCGCATAACCGCTGGCACCGACGATCCCAACTTTAATTTTAGAATCCCTCATCGTTACCAAACATTATTTTTGTTTTCCGTCTGTTTGCCGGAGTCTGTGTTGCGGAACGGGAAGCCTTTGATTTCCTCCGGCTTTTCCATCGGACAGAATTCGATAACATCGATAACATTTTTTCCTTTTTTAAGAAATGGCGCCGGGCAATAAAGACGCTGTTGCGCACCGAGTTCCCAATAACGGCCGAGATTTTTGCCGTTTACATAAACGACGCCCTTATGCCATCTGGACATGTCGAGGAAGGTGTCCTGGACTTTGGTGAGAGTCAGTGTCGCCCGATAATGGCCTCCGGGCAAAATCCACTTGCCTTTTGCCGCTTGGGTTTCCGCAAAATCGCTGTAAAGCATCGGACAGGCGGAGACGGTCCAGTTTTTGAGCTCTTTGCCGGCAAATGTCACTTTGCCGTAAATGCCCTTGCGGTCTTTTTCCATCTGATTGCCAAAATTAATATGCCCCATACCTTCGACAAAAATTGTCAATTCCGCGGGGGCTTTGCGTTCGGGGATTTCCACGCTGACATTTTTGACATCTTTGCGATAGACGGTCGAAAGAATCTTGCCGTCGAGCATAATATGTCCCCAATCGTTAAAATGTTCAAATACAAGCGTTCCCGCCGGGCCGGCCGGCAATTTTGTCTTGTAGGTCGCCACGCCCTGATTTTGTCCCCATGCCTCAAAATAAGTCGGCTGCCCCTTGGCTTTTACCGCTTGCATATAGGTGTCGAGCGGTGCGACAAATTTGGGTTTGATGGCTTTGGTTTCCATCGCCGGCATGTCTTTTGGCGGTTCCGGAATATTTTTGACATACTTGGCGATTATTGCCCGATACTGGTGGTATTCCGGCATGATTTTGCCGTTTTCGGCAATCGGCGACCCGTAATCGTAACTCGTCAAGTCCGCACTGTAACCGCCTGTGCCTTCGGAATTCGCTCCCGCGGTAAAGCCGAAGTTTGTGCCGCCGTGAAAAACAAAAATACTAAACGATTTGTTGTTCTTCATGTACCACTCGATCGAAGAGGAAAGATTGGTGGGATTCCAGTTCCCCTCCCCCCAGTGGCGGAGCCATCCCGGATAAGTCTCTGAAGAAAACGCCGGCATTCCGGGATTGTTGCGTTGCGCCGCTGCAAAAGCCGCGTCATTTTGTGCAGGGTCCATTCCAACGGCGACTCCCGGCAAAACGACCCCGCGCATATGGCCGTCGCTCGCGCCGTCAGAAGTATAGAAAGGACCGAAACCCTCCTTGGTCCAAAAATCTTTGAGCCAACGCATATACTCAGTTTCGCGACGGTAAAACGAGCCGTATTCGTTCTCGAGCTGCGTCATAATGATCGGCCCGCCATTTTGCACGAGATAGGGCTTCGCCACCTTTGCCGCCGCTTTGAGCCAGCGTGTTTGGGCTTTCATAAAATCCGGATCCTTTAATGTGCGCAATCCGGTATCCGGTTTCTTGTAGAGGTAATTAGGAATTCCCCCGGCATCCCATTCGCCACAGGTATAGGGGCCCGGCCGATAAAGCACCCACATTTTTTCCTCCTGGCAAATTTTCAGGAATCCGGCGATGTCATTTTCGCCGCTCCAATCAAATTTCCCCTCCTCTTTTTCGATCGCGTTCCAAAAAACATAAAACGCGATCGTGTTCAATCCCATCGCTTTAGCCTGTTGGACGCGGTGACGCCAATATTCTTTGGGAATACGTTGCGGATGGATTTCCGCGCCGCGAATTTGGAACGGTTTGCCGTTAAGCATAAATGTTCCAAGCTCTTTCCCGCCGTCTTTGAACTCAAACCGTTGCGGCTTGCCGTTGGGAACGTCTTCCGATGCGAAAGTCGTTCCCGCAAGAAATGGAGTCAACGACAGAGTTGCCAAGATGTAGAATAATGTCGATTTCACCGCGTCCTAATTTTACAGGTTAATAATTTAACGATTACGCTTTGGGGATCGCCGGCAAGGAAGCCGCCGCGATTGCTTGACCGTGTCGTTTGTCTTTTTCATCCGGGACGACGAGGTTGATTTTGAGTTCGGGGAACTCCGCCTTAAGAACCTCGTTAGCCTTGTCGATGATAATGCTGCCGCCCTCGCCTGATGTGACGCGACCCATGATCAGAAGATTTTCGTAGTCATAGAATTCGGCAAAGTGTGCAAGCGTGTATCCGAAGCAAATGCCGATCGCCTCATAAACCTTCCGTGCGCGCGGATCGTTGTTTTTCATGAGTTTTTGCAACTCTTCCAACTTTTCCGGCAATTTCATTTCCGCCGGAAGTTCGATACCTGCGAGCGGAATCAGACGTCCGGTGCCTTGTTGTGAGAAATATTGGACACCGCAGCCGAGATCGCCGGACCATTCGTCGGCAGGACCGTTTTCACGGTAGTCCACGGGAACGAACGCGAGTTCGGAAAGCCAGTTGGTCATATGCCCCTTCATGTCGACATAGCCGGCAGCGACAGAAGTGCCCATTGCGACGCCGAGAACGCCGTTTTTATTGAGGCTCATCGCTCCGGCAAGCGCCGTAACGTCGCCGTCGTTTGCAACCTCAAAGGGAACGCCGAATTCCTTGGCGATATCGAGGAACATATTTTTGACGCGTTTTTGGTAAACTTCAGGATCTTTGACTCCGCGGAAAAGCGAAGCGACGCCGAGGCGGTTGTTGATGATGACGCCGGCGGAGGAACCTCCGATTGCATCGACATGCGGAAGATGGGCCGCCGCGAGTTTGAGCGAATCCATAATCCCTGCATAGTGATAATCGGGATTGCTCTCAAAATAAGGAGACCATTTGACTTCTTCTGAAAATACGACTTTGCCGTCAATCAACGCCGCGCATTTGCGATCCGAACCGCCAAGGTCAAATCCGATACGGCAGCCGTCGAGATTTCGTCCGAGCGGAAGTGCCGACGCAGCTTCCTTGGGAAGACCCGCCTCATCGACAACTACGACTTCAATTCCTTTTTCAAAGGTTTTCTTGAAGAAATCATAGTCAAACGCGCGTTCACCGTCCGGAGAATAAACGGCAGAGAGGACTTTCGCCATTTCCGGAGCGTATTTGCCGCTGAGATAAATCTTGGTGCCGCCGCGTGCCCAAAGCATAAATTTTACAATGCGTTCAACATAAATTTTGTTGAGCGGAGCGAAATCGTCCGTGCAAGGCAGGCAGACCGTGCGAAAAACGGAAGCTGTGCCGTCCGGGCGCTCAAGGCCGATGGCGAGCGGTGCCGCATCAGGAGTCGCCGCTGCGAGTTTGCGATATTCACGGTTCCACAAAACTGCGGGAACGAACGCTTTATCAATTTCAGGGATATATTTTGGGGTAACGTTAATCATAAACTATTTAGGGTTGTTGAGGGTTTAAAATCGCCCGTCAACGTTTTGGTTCTCGAAGACGGGCGATGGAGGATATAAAATTGAAAAATTAAAGTTTTGAAGCGGCAGCCGTATCAAGAACGAACTCTGTGTCCGGATGCTGTTGCAACCAGCTTGCCGGGCACATTTCCGACGGAGCGTCCTTGACGGAACGTTTGATAATGTCCGCCTTGTTTTCGCCCCAAGCGAGAAGGATCACTTTTTTGGCGTCAAGAATCGTTCCGACGCCCATTGTCACCGCCGAGGTCGGGACTTCTTCGATTTTGCCATGGAAGAACAGTCTTGCATTGTCCTTGATCGTCAATTCGTCGAGTTTGACCTGGTGGGTGCGTGTTTCGGGACCGCAGGGCGGTTCGTTAAAGCCGATATGGCCTGTGCGACCGATGCCGAGAATCTGAATATCGACGCCGCCGGCGGCCTTGATGTCCGCATCGTATTTGGCGCAAGCCTCCGCGACTTGTTCTTGCGGCACCATTCCGTTGGGGACGTGCGTTTTGTTTTTGTCAATATCGACATGATCGAAAAGCTCGGTATTCATGAAATAACGATAGCTTTGATCGTGTGTTCCCGGGAGACCGTAATATTCATCGAGATTGAATGTGGTCACATTTTTGAAGCTGAGGCCTTCTTCCTTGTGCAGACGGATCAACTCTTTGTAAAGCACGACAGGAGTTGAACCCGTTGCCAAGCCGAGGATGGCTTCCTTGCCCTCTGCCGCGCGAGCGCGGATGAGAGCTGCGATCTCTGCTGCGACAGCCTTGACCGCCTGTTCTTTTGTGGGGGAAACAGTAACTTTGATACTCATGATGTTTTAGATATTTGAAATTAACTGGAGTAAGTAGAAAACATTGTAGTCTTTTCAAGCTTTCGGCGCAAATACAAAAGTTCCCGTTCCCGCAGAGTTTTCTATGTGAAAACGCCTATGGCGGGAACGGGAATTTTATTATTTTACCTATGATTTAAAAATCATTGTTGTCTGCGGGGGAATTGGTGTTCCCGTCGGTAGATTTTCCAATATAGCCGTCGGGAGCGCCATCATCGTCTTTGCCTTGATGCGGGGCTTCGATAAAACGTGTAAACTGTCCGTAAAAACGGAAAAGCACATCGCCCGTCGGTCCGTTACGCTGCTTCGCGATGATCAGTTTGCGTGCGCCGTAACCGCGATTGCTCTCTTCCTGTGCCGCGAGTTCCTTGTCGCTCTTGACGTCTTTGCTGACTGCAGCATGCCTTGCCGTGTCAATCAACAGGATCACGTCCGCATCCTGTTCGATAGAGCCGGATTCGCGCAAATCGCTCGCTCTCGGCGTGCGGTCCTCCTTGTCCGATTCACGGTTGAGCTGTGCCAGGGCGATAATCGGGATTTTAAATTCTTTTGCCATCGCCTTGATCGAACGCGAAGCTTCTGCGATTTGCTGTTCGCGCGGCATTCTCGAATCCGTCCCGTTGATCAACTGCAAATAATCGATAATGATCATATCGAGTTTCTTGCGCTGGTGAATACGGCGGGCCTTCGCCCGGATCTCCGTAATCGTCTGGCCGCCAATATCGTCAATGTCGAGTTGGCATTTGCGATAATCCTCGCCCGCCTTCATCAAACGGGCCCAACCATCTTTTCCCATCGCCTGACTTTTCATGACTTGGCGCAAATTGACACGCGCCCGCGACGCCAAAAGTCGCTGCATCAAATCCTCCGCCAACATTTCCAAACTGAAAAAGAGGAAATGGGGCGTCCGATCCTTGTCCCCGTCCCGTTTCAGTCGCGAACGGTAAGATTCGTCAAAAAGTGCGTTTTCGATGATGTTGAGCGCGATTGTCGTTTTGCCCATACCCGGGCGCGCCGCCACGACAATCATCTGTCCCGCATGAAAACCGAGAGTCATTCCGTCGAGGGTCGGGAATCCTGTCGGGACACCCAGAGCCTCCGAGCGCCCTTTTGACAGATTATACAGAATTTCATGGGTGCGATCGATAATGTTTCTGTTTTTGTCAGGATCGTTTGTGCTTGAAACCTCTTGAGTGTTTGTGTCGGTGATGCTCAAAAAGATTTTTTCCGTCGCCTCGATAATCCCCATGATCTCCTGACCGCCGTCCTGTGCTGCCTCGATGGTGCGCGCCGCCGACTGGATAAGACGCCGACGATAAAATTTTTCCTTGATAATCGAACACCAATGCCCAGTGCTGATCATTGAAGGAGAGGCTCCGGTCGCCAAATCGCCGATATAAACATAGCCTCCGGCGAGTTCCAGCATTCCGTCCGCAGCCAACTGGTCCGCCAGCGCCACCTCTTCCGCCGGTTTGTTTTTGGCGGACAACTTGCACATCGCGCCATAAATCAACTTGTGGCGCTCGTCATAAAACATCGACTCGTCCAATTTTTGAGCCTGGCAATTGACGAGAATGGAACCGTGGCCTTCGACTGCCGCCGCCTCGTCTCTCAAAATGGACGCCAGCAAATACTGCTCCGCCTTGATGTCCGAAGGCGACTGGTTGGCGAGGAGGTCGATTTCCTGCCGCTCGTTTTCATAACGCTTGCGCCGGGCCATCTGCGCCTTTTTTGTCGCCAATGACGGCTGTTTTACCACCTTCAGGCTGCTGCCTGCCTGCTCGGCGACACCGTTTTCCCCTACAGTCGTTTCCTTTGAAAGACCGCCTTCCGGGTTCGTTCCCGCGGGAACGCCATCCGTGTTTTCCCCTTCCATAAAAAATCGCTTATTTTACAATTTTCCAAATAGCGACACAATCCTTCAAAAGATCGTGCAACTGGGCGAGAGGCAACTGCGTCGCGGCGTCAGAGATGGCGTTGGCGGGATCGGGATGCGTCTCGACGAAAAGTCCTTTGGCTCCGGCGGCGACCGCCGCTCTCGAGAGTGCCGGGACAAACTCGCGCTGCCCACCGCTGGCTCCCATCATCGCGCCCGGCAACTGTACACTGTGCGTCGCATCCATAATCGACGGACGCCCGTAATTGTTCATTATTTGAAAAGAACGCATATCGACAACAAGATTCTGATAGCCGAAACTTGTGCCGCGGTCCGTCAGCCAAACTTCTTTTGCGCCTACGGAGGTCAGTTTGTCGTTGACATAACGCATTTCCTGCGGCGAAAGAAACTGCCCCTTTTTGACGTTAACACAACGTCCCGTCTTCGCCGCAGCCACGAGCAAGTCTGTCTGCCGGCAAAGAAAAGCCGGGATCTGCAAAACATCGCAAACGCCGCCGACCTTGACGCATTGTTCCGCTTCATGGACATCTGTCAAAACCGGCAACTTATACTCTTTTTTCACCATCGACAGAAGCGCCAAACCTTCGTCAATGCCCGGTCCGCGAAGACCCGAAATCGAAGTGCGGTTCGCCTTGTCAAAAGAGCCTTTGAAAACAATCGTCAATTCCGGCATCGCAGCTTGAATCCGGCAAAGCTCCTCCGCCACCGTTCTGCAAACATTCTCATTTTCGAGGGAACAGGGACCTGCAATTAACAAAAATTTCTTTGAATCATAAATCATAACAAAATTTATATTAATTGCCGTTCCCGAAGCGAGCAACGAATAATTTTTGACAAAATATCAACATTTTTCACACATTAAAAAAATCTAAAACGGCGTTCCCGAAAAAAAATCGTTCCCGCGGCAAAATGCTCACGGGAACGAGAAATAAAAATGAGACTTTTTGTCTTAATGGAACAGCAAAAACGGAACGAGGCAGCGGCGAACCACCTCCGTGGTTGTCGAACCGATGATGAATTCTCTGATTTTCGAATGTCCGTAAGCGCCCATCAAAATGCAGGTGATGGCGTTTGTTTTCGCGTAAGTTTGAATCGCTTCGGCGGGAACGCCCGAAAGCATCTGCACCTTCAGACGATAATTACCGCCGGAAAGCTGCTTTTCGATCTCTGTCAGCCGTTTCGAAATTTCCTCTTCCCTGCCCGGCTTGGCGACAGATACGAGGTGAATCTCCTGGTCAAAAAACTTTTTGTTTTCCTCCAAAAACACCAGGGCCTTTTCCGCCGACACGCCGCCATCATATGCAAAAAGCAAGCGTTCCTGATTGATAAACTCGCGATTGACGACAAAACACGGCAGATCCGTCGTCCGGATAATCCGTTCCAGATTGCTTCCCAAAAATCCTTTTGCAAAATTGCAGTTTTCTCCGCGTTTGCCGATAATGATATTTTTAATATTCTTGTTTTCCTCGCAAACTTCCTGGATCACATCAAGCAAATCTCCGATACGATGGACGCAGCGGATGCGGTCGCCGATGCCGGCGTCCTCAAAACTTTTTTTCACGAAATCCGCAATCACCGTCGCTTTTTTGTTTTCAATCTCCCGCAACTGTTCCGCCACTCCGGAATAATTTTGAGTTCCTAAAACGCCTCCGAAATCGCCGAATGTCGGCAAATCGTAATTGATGAGTTCGGAAACATAAAGCGCCGTCACCTTGCGACCTGTTTTTTTTGAAATCCAAATCGCATATTTCGTGACAACTTGTCCATATTGCGAACCGTCGACGCAAATTAAAATTTCGGCATTTTCGTCCATAACTTAGAGGGGGTTGGGGTTTACGCCTAAATAATAGCACCAAAAAGACAGACCTGACAATAATTTTGTCAAAAACTCAATCTTCTTTGAGTGCGAACAACGATTCCAAGGTCGGATAAAATTGGGACCATTTTGAAATATCGATATTGTTTTCAATCAACGAGCTGAATATTTCGCGCTTTGACTGCTTCAGCTGCTCGATGCGCTCTTCGATCGTTCCCGCCGCAATCATCCGATAGACGAAAACGCGTCGTGTCTGTCCGATTCTGTGAACACGGTCGATCGCCTGCTCTTCAACTGCCGGATTCCACCAGGGGTCGAGCAGGAAGACATATTCCGCGCTCGTCAGCGTCAAACCGGTGCCGCCCGCGCGAAGACTGATGAGAAAAATAGCGGGTCCCTTGCATTCTTGAAATTGTTTTACGGGTTCCGCGCGATCCGTCGTCTCCCCGGTGATTTTAAAAAACGGCACGGAGGGGAAGCGTTCCCGCAAATAATGTTCCGCATGATTGAGAAACTTTACAAACTGGCTGAAAATTACAATATGCCCGCCGTTATCGACAATCTCCTCGACGCGCTCGGAAAGTGCCGCAAGCTTGCCCGAAGCCTCCTCCGCCGGCAAAAGTTCGTTCCCGCGCAACAAATGCAAATCACAGGCGGCCTGACGCAGGCGCAGTAAAAGCGTGAGGAAATTAAGCGATTTTTTGTGATAGATTTCAGAAATGTTTTTATCGCCGTATTCGTTGACTCCGTGGCGGGCGATCGTCTCATAGGACTCGCGCTGACGCTCTGTCAAGGGACAATAAAGGACATTCAAGACTTTTTCCGGCAAGTCCTTCGCGACCTCTTCCTTGCTGCGGCGCAAAATAAACGGCGCGATCTGCGTGCGCAACTTTTCCAACTGTTCCGAATCCTCTTCTCCGGCACCCTCCAAATCTGTGCGACGCCCCAGCAAACCCGGCATCAAAAATCTAAAAATCGTCCACAGGTCAAGATTGCGGTTTTCAATCGGCGTTCCCGTGAGCGCAATACGATACTTCGACTTTATCTCCATTACCGCATGCGCGATTTTTGTCGTCGGATTTTTAATGAATTGCGCCTCGTCAAGCACCGCGTAAGTATAGTGACGACGGCACAAGCGACGGCGATTGTTGCGAAAATAGCCGTAGCTCGTCAAAAAAACTCCGGATTTGACGGGAACGTTTTTTTGCAAAGTTCCCCAAACGGAAACAGGCATATCGGGGAAAAATTTGAGAATCTCATTTTTCCACACGGGAACGACCGACGCGGGACAAATAATCAAAGCCGTCTTGGTTTTCTTGGGATCGAGGGCGATGACAGAAAGGATTTGCAAAGTCTTCCCCAAGCCCATTTCGTCCGCCAAAAGCGGGTGCACGCCGCAATCGAGCATCTTTTTTATCCAGGCGACGCCACGCGTCTGATAAGGGCGCAAATAATCCGGCGTTCCCGCGGGCGCTTCGCCTTCTTTTAAAAAGCGTTTTTTCCAACGTGTCAATTTTTTGTCGGCAATCAGATTTTTTGACGACTCGCCGTTATAGAGCGACAAGAGCGAATAAATCGGCAGCTCCTTGTCCTCTTTTTCTTCCCAGTCGGCAAGGAACTCCAAATCTCGGGAGCGCAATTTGATGCGGCCGTATTCCGGCAGATAAATGCCGTCTTCACGATTTTTCAACAAAAGCCGGCTTTCCTTGTCCGACAAAACTTTTCCGTTATACGACAAAAGATAATGCAGCGAAAAAGAATTTTTGTGTGCGCTGCTCAACTTTGCAAGCGTATCGACCTCTGTTGCCGCCTGATTAAAAATCCCGAATAATTTTTTCGCGCCGTCGATGTCGGGAAACGCCTGTTCCCAGGATTTTAAAAAATTGCGAACGAAAATCTCAATCTTTGACATTTCGCAAAGTTCATAAACGCGATTTCGCGAATTGAAAACGAAGCCGGCTTTATGGGCGAAGCTCCCCAGTTTCAGCAAACTCCTCCGGTCTTCGCTCGTCAAAACGATTCCGGCGTCCGAAAGTTTTGACAATGCGCTGATCGGGGAACGTTTTTCATCCTCAAAAACAAATTGCGCGCTCAAAATCAGCAGCGTCTCCTCGAGCTTAAAGAAAAGTTTTAAAGTCTTCTTTTCTTCGACAAGAGATTTTCCCTCGGGAACGGCCGTTTTCTCGGGAACGGATTTTTCTGCGGGAGCGCTATCCGCCTTCTCCTCCTTCGCCACGAGTTTCGGGCTTTCTTCCGCCAAAAATTCCTCGACAAAATAAACGGCGGCCACAGCAAGACCTGCGCGCATTTCAAAAGGAAGATCCGCCGGGCTTTGCCATTTTAACCGCCGCGTATTTTTTTCCGCCGACAAAAGGATCTTCACATCGCCGATATTTTCCAGTCTGAAAACAATCGTCGCCGTCCAAAGTCCGAGAGTCAAAGCATAGGCATGGGGAATCTCCCGATAAAGGCGACGACCGTTTTTCAAAAAAGCCGCGGGAACGAAATCCTCTTCCCAATTTCCGTTTTCCCGACAATCCAAAATCTCGCTCCAAGATAAAATTGAAGCTGCAGAATAAGATTTTTGAGTGCGGGGAACGTAAAACATAAAAACCTATTAAAATATTATAACATTCCAATATAACAATTTTAATAAAAAAATCGTTCCCGCGAATTGTCTTCACGGGAACGACACTTCTTCAGATTTTTATCCGATTATTTCCAAGAAAAGACCAAGGAAGCGTAATAATACGTATCGAGATGATCCTTGTTGACCATGAGCGAACGGTATTCGTTTTTGACTCCGACACGAAAATAAAGCATCGGATCGTCCTGCATCTGGTGTTGGAAATAGGTTTCGTGGGTAATCAAATAATTGCCCGTGAAATCCTCAAAAGCCGGCGTATAGGTGATTTCTGTCACGATTTTGCTGTTTTCCCAGTCGTATTCGTGGCTGAGCCCAAAATCCAAGCCGAGGGAATTTGTCGAATCGTGCGTTTCTCCGACAGCCCATGTTCCCATGTAATCCTTGTATTTTTCATAACGGTAGGAAAGACCGCCGCGCACCGAAAGCTTCCAATTGTCTTCCTTGATGATGTTCCAACCAAACCCTGCCGCCGAAGTGTCAAAAAATTTCGTATTGGCGGCGCGGTCAAAACCCAAATCCGTGCGGGTGTACCAGAAAAACGGATCGTAAAAATCCGATTTGAAATCGAATCCGACATGCAGATTGTCCGAGGATTTTGTCCAATCGCCCGTCACCGGATCTTTGGATTTCCCGTAGTAATATTTTGCATAGAGTTTGAGGGAATTGACATCGTTTGCTGTCAAAGACTCGATAAACGCGTTCCCGTTGACGGCTTCCGTGTTGCCGGTCTGTCCCGTGATGCCGAGACCGGCGTCAACCGTTGTCTTATATTCTTTTTTTGCCGCGGCTTTTGCCTCGGGGCTGTCTTCCGGCTTTGTCCATGAAGAGTCAATGTCGTCCAAAGCGACAGCTGTCGCACCGATCAAAACCGTACCTGCCTGTGAATTTTCAAGTGTGGAAATGCTGCCGTTCAGGGTTTCCCCGTCCTTGGTGCGCACCGAAAACGACCCCGTCGAGTTTAAGACGATAATATCCGATGTCTTGATCGTAATCGCTTCGGCGGAACTTGCCGAATCGAGCTTGACCGTATCCGCGTCAAGCGAGGTGACAGTGCCGACATAGACAGAACCGTCCGTCGTTCGGACTTCGTCCGCAAACGCAAACGAAGCCATTGCCGCGGCACTAAGCGTAATCATTGTTATCTTTTTCATAAAACTAATCGTAATTGAATTAAAACTTCTTAAAATATAATTCCGTTCCCGTGACCGGTAAATAAAAATTTGACGCGCGAGCGATTCAAATCCGCTATGCGACGCGCTCCGCGATCAAGGGCAAATCCACCGGGCGCTTGGGGGCAAGACGATAGGCGTAGCGGAAATACTCCATGGCTCGCGCCAAATTGGCTTCGTCATTGTAGCGGATTTCAAAAAGCGCTTCGCCCTGCTTGACCTGATACCCGACTTTGCGAAGTCCGCAAACGCCGACCGCCGGATCGAGCGTGCCGTCTTTCCGGCGAGCCAGTTCGTAAACGCCCTTAGCGATAAGCAGCGGATTGATTTGATGGACATATCCGCGTTTTGCCGCACAGGAATGCTTAACCTTTGTCGCCGGCTTGAAAAGTTTCTGTTCTTTTAACCAATCAAAACTTTCGCCTGCTCCAGCCTTGACCGCCGCATCATATTTGGCGACCAAATCCGTCAGCCACTCTGTCGAGCCGCCCTGTTTTTCGATCATTTCCTTAAATTTCTTAAGGCCGAGACGGTTGCGAATCGTGCGCTCGACCATCTGTTTCGCCGAAAGCGTCGAACCCGCGACACCCGCAAGACGAACCATCTCCTTGCCGAATTCCTGCAAGAGTTCCTGGCTGTTCGCCAAATACGCATAGCGCGACTTCGGTGTCAGATTGAGCCCGCAACCGCAGAGGATTTGAACAGTCTCAATAATCTCCATTCCCGTGCCGACCATGTCTCCGAGCGGCTGGTTGGCATCGGTAACGAGCGCGACCGATTTGCGCTTCATCCCCTTGGCCACACGGGTCAGAAAACGCGCCAAAAGCTTGGCTTGCTCCAAATCGTGAACATAAGAGCCGCTGCCCCATTTGAGGTCGATAATCAAACCGTCACTGTCCTCCGCATATTTGCGCGAAAGGATACTGCAGGTCAGCAAATGCAAATTTTCGTCTGTCACCGTCTCTTTTCTCAAAACAGACAGCGCGCCGTCAACCGGGGAGATATCCTCGGATTTCCGCACAATGCCCGTCCCAACCTTTCCGATCAGCTTGGCATAGTCCGAATGCGAGTATTCCGTGTTGAATCCGGGAATGGCCTTAACCTTGTCAATCAAAGAAATAACCGTGCTCTCATCTTGCGAAACCATCATCGGGACCACGACATCGTTGGCGGCACCGACAACAGCCAATGCCAAAGAAACCTTGTCTCCTACACCGCCCGTCGAAGTTTTGGAAACCTTGGGATCCGTAATCTTGGCAAACTCGATATCCATCGTCGTTCCCGAAAACATCATCTCCTCGGAAAATGCCGCCATCTCCGCTCCCGAAAGCGACTTGAAATAAATCGCCATCAACAGCGCGGACTGTTGCGACACTGGCATGTCGCCTTTCATAATCGCATCCACAATCGTCCGGATCTCCGGCTTTGTAAACTCGTTCCCGTCACGTTTTTTTGCAATAAGAGCGGCATATTGTTCTATTTTTTCTTCTGACACCGCTGGATTCGTTGAGACTTTTTTCGAGTTCCCCGTCGATTTTTTTGTGGACATGATTTGTTCTTTTTTTGGATTTGTTATTAAATTACAGGCATAGAATGCCCTTAAACTATTAAAGCATATTTTTTACAATCTTTCAAGCAAAAAAACTTTTAAAAAATATCAGCATTTTTTAATATTTTTCTTGTCTAAAATATCTTCAAATAAAATTATGATAAAGCAAATCTTTTACAAAAAAGCGTTCCCGCGAAAAATCCGCGGGAACGCCATTTTTTTCTACAGTGTCGATTTATTTGATCAACGGTTTTGCACGTTTGACGCAATCGCCTTTTTGCGCAGGTGTCAGGCAGGTCAACGGCGGACGGACACCGCCCATGTCGAGACCATGGCACTTCATAATCGCCTTGCCGCCGACAACGCCTCCGTATTGAACGAGGATGTCAACGATTTTGCAGACTTTTGCCATACCTGCATCGACAGCCTTCTGATCGCCTTTCTTATAAGCGTCCCAGATTCTGTAGTAAAGCGGAGCCGCATAATTGTAGGTCGATCCGATCGCGGATTTCGCACCGCAGGCGAGCGCGCCCGCAAACCATTCATCGACACCCCATGTGATGTCAAATTTGCCGTTGCAGGCACGGATACAGCGCTGGTACATGTAAAGATCGGGATAATTGAACTTGATGCCGGCGAGATTTTTAATTTTGCCGTTCGCCTTAATCAGAAACTGCTCCATATCAAAATTCACACCCGACATGCCGGTGTGGTAATAGTAGAAAGGAAGTTTTGGCGCTGCGACAAGCACTGCGTTCAAATAATCGATCAGCGCGTCGATTGAACCCGGCTTGAAGAAGTTGGGCGGAACAATCGAAGTCGCATCAAGTTTGAGTTCCTGCGCATAAGCGGCAAGCTCTTTGGCATCGGTAATCGACAGAGCGCCGACGTGAGCGATGATAAAAAGTTTGCCTTTGCCGTAATCCGCCCAAGCTTTCATCACGCTTTTGCGTTCTTCGACGGAGCAACAGATGCCCTCGCCGGTCGTGCCGCAAATATAAGCGCCTTTGACACCCTGTTTGACCAAGAGGTCGATTTGTTTGGGGATCAGCTTCAGATTCACCGATCCGTCAGGATTAAACGGCGTATGCGGAGCTGCAATGAGACCTTCTAATTTTTTTGCCATATATTTTTAATTTTTTTGGAGGTTAATAAAAAAGGGGATTAGTCACAGCGCGCCTTGACGATCAATTTGCGGAACGGCACCGGTGAAATTGCCGGTGCGTGAACGTCCTCCGGCCAATAAATCACAAATTCGCCCGGCTGGATTGTCGTATAAATTTCTGCCGGACCTTCATAAACCGAGCTGTCGCTTTTTTCATCATACGGAGTCTCCGCAATATCTTCGCGCGCGATCCAGCCGAGCGTTTCCGGTGCCGAGAGAGGTATATGGATATCGAGAAAATGATTGTGGCTTTCCAACATCGACGTTTCCTTAGTTTTGCCGGGATGATCGACAACATTGATAAAACAGTCGTCGCCTTCGATAACAACGCGTCCCGCCGGGATCGATGCCATATCATGCGTGCGAATATAGTCAAAAACCTTTTTGAAATACGGATTGAGTGCCTCGATCCGCTTTGTATTTTTCAAGCTTCCAAGAATCATATAATTATAAGGGGGTTAACATATTAATTTTGCCCCTCTTCCCGACAATAGTCAAACCCCAAAAACCGCTGTCCGGATTTATTTTCTCTTTTGTCGGCGTTCCCGCAAAAACTATGCTGTTCTTCTCAATGCGTCGGCGACGATCACGAGATCGCGCACCGCCACCACATCGTGCAAGCGCAACATCGCGACTCCGCCGGCGATCCCGACCGCAGCGCAGGCGGCATCTCCACCGCCACGCTCCTTGGGAACTTTTCCCAAAATCGCCCCCAATGCGCTCTTTCGCGAAGTTCCCAGCAAAACGGGGAACCCGAGCGCGGTGATTTTGTTCATCTGGGCGACCATCTGCAAATTTTGCTCCACGGATTTGCCAAACCCGAAACCCGGATCAAGCCAAAGCGATTCCGCGGGAACGCCAGCCGCCAAAATCCGTTCCGTTCCCGCCAGCAGATCCCGGCAAAGTTCCCCCATAAACTCGTTCCCGTAATCCGCGTTCCCGAAACGGTTGTGCATCGCAATCAGCGTGGCACCGGCCTCCGCAACGACTCGCGCCATAGGATAATCGCGTTCCCGCGACAAATCCGCAGCTCCGATCGCGCAAACGTCATTGATGAGTGACGCGCCCTCGGCAATCGCCGCACGGGCCACATTCGGACGATAAGTGTCAATACTCACGGGAACGTCCGGCAAAACTTCGCGAATCGCCCGCAAAGCCGGCAAAAGCCGAGACAGTTCCTCCGTCTCGTCAACGGGACGGGAACCCGGGCGCGTGCTCTCCGCTCCCAAATCGATCAGATCCGCGCCCTGTTCCACCAGCTCGCACGCATGGCGCGCCGCCGCTCTCGGATTCAAAAATTCGCCGCCGTCCGAAAACGAATCGGGCGTCGCGTTGACAATTCCCATCAGTAAGGTTCGGCGTTCCCGAAGCGCGGCTTCTGCGATTTTTTTAAATTTTCCAGGCATTTTTTATCAGCGAATTCAAATCCTGCCAAGCGGCGGGAACGATATTTTCGGGACGATCCGTCCGGGCACAGGAAAATTGCGGCAAACGCTCCAGCCAAGTCTCCAGCGTCGCGGGAACGACTCCCGGCGGCAAGGAAATCTGCTTTAACGCCGCCCCCAACTGCTTGCGACGATAAATAAAAATTTCGCGAATCATCTTCTTCGCCGCGGGAACGAATTTTTGCGGCGACGCCTTCAAACGCAAATGCAAAAGGCAGGAATCGATTTTGGGCGGCGGGAAAAAACATTTTGCAGAAACGTTATGCCCCGGCGCGCGTTCATAAACCGCATCCAAAAAAACCGAGAGGGCGCCATAGTTTTTCGTTCCCGGCAAACCCGTAAAACGATCCGCTGCCTCCTTTTGCAGCATCAAAACCAAAGTCGTCGGCAAATCTTCAAAATCCAAAACGGCATCCATCCAAGGTGTCGAGATTGCATAAGGCAAGTTGGCGACAATCTTGAACGCCGTTCCCGCAGGCATCGTTTGCGGGAACGCCGCAAGCGGATAGTCCATCGCGTCGCCTTCGAGCAGTGAAAATTTTTCCGGATACGCCGGCAAGACGCGTTCCCGCAAATGCGCGGCCATTGTCGCGTCGCGTTCGACGGCAAAAACCCGCGCGCCCGCCTGCAACAATGTTGTCGTCAATGTCCCGAGCCCCGGGCCGACCTCAACGATAATGTCTCCGGCTGCGACCGCCGCCAAATCCAAAGATTTTTTGACGATGTTCCCGTCGATCAAAAAATTTTGCCCCAGCCATTTTTTGGGAGAATGGCCCAAAGCCGCAAGAAGTTCGCGCGTTTGGGAAAGATTGAAAGGGCCGGTCAGCATATCGCGGGAACGCCGTTAGCGATTGTCTTTTTTGGGCTTCTTTGAGGGACGCTCTTTTTGAGCTTTGCCGACAAAGTCAAATTTTACGGGAACGCCGCCGAGGTCGAACGCCTCATAAAATTTGGCTTTCAAATAACGCTCGTAAGCCTCGTCGAGTCGTTCTTCCGAGTTACAATAAAGCGCGATTCGGATCGGCTTGTTCTTTGTCTGCAAGGCATAATAGCATTTGAAACGCCTGCCGCTCACAACACGCGGCTCCTGCATCGCCATCGCCTTTGCGATCGCCCGGTTGACCTGACCCGTCGGCAAACGGACATTCATGCGCTCGTTGAGCTCGACCGCTTCCGCCAGCAGTTCCTCAACATGATAGCCTTCCTTGGCGGAAGCGAAAATAATGCGTGAACCCGGCAGGAAAAAGAGTTCCTTGTGAATCGCTTTTACAAAAGCGCGGCGGAACTCTTCTTCATTGGCGTAATCGCCGGCAGCCTGACCGCCTTTGAAATGCTGGCGCGCCAAATCCCATTTGTTGACGACGATCACCAAGCCGACGCCGAGATCGATCAGACTGCCCGCCAACTGCTTGTCCAAACGCGTGACACCCGTCATCGCGTCTATGACCAAAAAACAAACATCCGCGCGCTGCAACGCCTCTTCCGTCCGGAGCGAGGAAAAATATTCCAGGGTGTCAAACTTGTTCTTGGCGCGTTTTCCCGCCGTGTCCGCGAGTTCAAAATGATAGGTTTTTCCCGTTTTGTCTGTCCAGTCAAGCCGCTTTTTGATCGCTTCGCGCGTCGTTCCCGCGACTTCGGAGACGATCAGGCGCTCCTCCTTCAAAAGACAGTTCCCGAGCGAACTTTTCCCGACATTGGGTTTGCCAGCCAGACAGATGCGAATCGGTTCCGGATCTTCGGGCGCCTTCGGCTTTTCAACGACATTCCCGTCTTCATCGATCAATTCCTCATCGTCTTCGGGCATGCCGATAATTTTTAAAATTTCCTGCCGCAAAAATTCCAGACCGAGATTGTGTTCCGCAGAAATCAGCACGGGGGTGCCGAAACCCAATTTATAAAATTCCCCCTGCACCATTTTCCGGTCCTCGTTATCGACTTTGTTGACCGCCAAGACAACCTGTTTGTTGTATTTTCGCAACGCTGCCGCCACCTCGAGATCCAGCGGTGTGCAACCCTGGGTGACATCGGTTACCATCACCACACATTCCGCCGCGGTGATGGCAAAATTGACCTGCTCCTCAACGGCGTCGGCAATCACCTTGGGCGTCGATTCTTCCGTAAAAAGTCCGATTCCGCCCGTATCCATCAGCAAATAGTCGTCGCCGGGAACGCGTTCCGTAATCAAATCGCGGGTCACACCCGGCATATCGTGAACAATGGAAACCCGACGGCCGAGCAAGCGGTTGAACAAACGGCTCTTGCCAACATTGGGCCTCCCGACAATCGCAACTGAACGCGGTATAGTCATATGAAAATCAAAAATTAAATGAAAGTTTTCACTAATTTTACGAAATTCCCGTTCCCGCCGCTACAAAAAATCGTTCCCGCGAGAGACAAAATCTTCGCGGGAACGATTTTTAGAGCGAAAACTATTCGACTTCGAGCACGACTTGCACTTCCGCCGTGGCATTGAGCGGAACACCCGGCAAAGCGACGGCCGCTCGGGCGTGTTTGCCCGCCTCGCCAAAAATCTCCACCAGGACATCCGACGCCCCGTTAATCACCTTGGGCGCCATTTCAAAGCCGGCGGGCGCGTTCACAAAACCGTTGAGGTTGACGACACGCTTGATCTTGTCGAGCGAACCCAATGCCGCCTTCGCATTCGCCAACGCAGCCAAAGCACAAGCTTTTGCCGCAGCGTAGCCGTAATCGAGATCTTTTTCCGGAGCCGAACCGATCTGCCCCGTGTAGGCGAGTTTGCCGTCCACCATCGGCAGCGTTCCCGCGATAAAAAGCAAATTGCCTGTGCGAACGCTCGAAACATAGGAACCTGCTGGAGCCGGAGCCGGCGGCAAGACCAAACCCAATGAATTGATTTTTTCTTCGATTGTCATAATGCTCTTCATTATAAAACCCCGTCGCAAAACTTAAAAGCAAAATCGCGGGAACGGGAAAGTTCGCCGTCTTTGTCGTTCCCGTAAAATGTCGTTCCCGCAAAAAGTTCAGGCGCGCGGATGAGCCTTTTTGTGAACATTTTTAAGTCGGGCGAGCGTGACGTGGGTGTAAATCTGAGTTGTCGAGAGGGATGCGTGTCCGAGTTGTTCCTGAACAATGCGGATATCGGCGCCGTTGTCGAGCATGTGCGTCGCACAGGAATGCCGAAGCTTGTGCGGTGTAATGTCCATCGGCAAATTCGCCAGCTTCAGATAACGGCGCAGCCGTTCCCGTATTTGTCCGGGTTCGATAGGATTGCCCAGCGTTCCCGCAAAAACATATTCGCCGGCGGCGGGAATGCTTTTATAAAAATTTTTAAGCGCCGTCATCGCCGTTTTTCCAGCGGGAACGACGCGTTCTTTTTTGCCTTTGCCCAAGACTTTGATCAAGCCCGATTCCAAATCGACGTTCTCGCGACGCAAGGTGCAAAGTTCGCCAATGCGCAAGCCCGCCCCGTAAAGCAAGGTCAAAACCGCCTCGTCGCGCGCCGCCTCTTCCGGCGAGATCAGGGATT
Source organism: Opitutales bacterium (assembly GCA_024697185.1). Taxonomy (GTDB): domain Bacteria; phylum Verrucomicrobiota; class Verrucomicrobiia; order Opitutales; family UBA953; genus Spyradosoma. Next base: position 35,622 of record JAILGB010000020.1, read on the forward strand.
TTTTGAGCGCCTCCTCAGGCATCGCCATCAAAGCCAAGGCTTGTTTTTCCGTTAAAAATTTTGGCAGACGCTTCGGCAACTTCGGCAAAATCAATCCCGTCATCGGGGAGACTTTGATTATTTTTTTCAACCTCAAAAATTTATAAAAAGAATGAAGCGCCGTCATCCAAAGTTTGACAGTTTTGCGCGACAAAGCTTTTTCGTCTGTTTTGCCGTAAACTTCGCCGTTTTGACAGGCGATGACAAAGGCGCGAAAAACATTCAGTTTGAGCTTGTCCCATTTGCCGTCAAATCCCGAACAGCGCTCCGCCCAGCGCGCGAAAGTGTTCAAGGCGTGCTCATAGTTAAAAAGGGTGTGTTCGGAAAAGCGCCGTTCGTTGCGCATATAGTCCAAAAACTGATAAATGCGCCCACAGCCCGGAGTCTGCGGCGCATTTTCTTCGGAGACGATTTCAAGTCCCATCAGCAGTTTTCGGGACGTTTGCCGTAATTGGCGCGCACGGCGATCCCGATCCCGCCACGCGCGTTAAATTCGCCGATCACTTCGCACCATTTGGGGTCAAGGGCGGCGACCAGATCGTCGAGCATCTGATTGACGATATGTTCGTGAAACGCGCCCTCGTCGCGATAGCTCCAAAAATAAAGTTTAAGCGATTTGGACTCGACGATTTTTTTGTCGGGAACATAACGGATTGTTATTTTGGCGAAATCCGGCTGACCCGTTGCCGGGCAAAGTGTTGTGAATTCGTCCGTTGTTAGTTCGACAAGATAATCGCGACGGCTGTGATTCGGGAAAACCTCCAATTTTCGCAGCGGGCGATTGCGCGTTGCCGGATTGGAGCCGATCGAGAGGCCCGCCAAATCTTTTTTGGAAGTGATCTTAGCCATGGGCGATCGCGAGCGTTTCCTGTGTTCTGCGGGTGATTTCCGCCCAATCTTCAGCAATAATCAGTTCTTCCGGGCAAATCCACGCCGCGCCGATGCCGACGACAGAAGGATGTTGGAGCCAGGTCTTCATGTTGCCGTTGTTGAGGTTTCCTGTCGCGAGGAATTGCGGCTGGGCTTCACCAAACGCCAGGCAGCCGGCATTCAAAAGCTCGATGCCAACAGCCGCCGCCGGATAAAAATTCATAAAGTTGCAGCCGCGTCCCAATGCCCGCAGCATATTTGACGGCGTCATCACGCCGGGAATCAAAGGAATGCCTTCTTCTGCCGCCCGGTCGAGATGGTGGGGGTCAAAGCCCGCCGTAACGACAAAGCGTGCGCCACTCATATGCGCGTCGCCGATTTGTTCCTGACGTATAAGATCCGCCACTCCGACAAACATTTCGGGCAGTTCGCTCGAGATTGTCTGAATCGCCATTGTATAATCCGCAGAGCGCGCCGTAATCGCGACGAGATCGCAGCCGCCAGCCATCAGCGCATAGCAAAGCGGCAAGGCTTTTTCCGCCGAATCAAGTGTTGCATAAGGCAGAACCCGGATACTTTTAATATGTTCAAGAATCGCTTCCATAAATTTAATTATAAACAACGTTTTTTTTTAAGACGACAAAGATTGAATAAAATTTTGAATAATTCCGCCGAATGCGCCGTTTGAGAAAAAAACGACGAGAAGCGGTCGTTCCCGTGAAGCTTTTTTCGATTCATCGATCAATGCCGTCAAAATTTCCCCATTGTCCTTTGCGGCGAGCGCGTCTCTGCCACGGGACTTCAGCGTTCCCGCGACTTGCTCCGTATCCATTTTTTCCGCTCCCTGTGAAGCGTGATGAACGGGAGCGATAAGAGCCCGGTCAGCTTTTTCGAGTGAGTCGGTAAAAGCCTCCTGCATAATTTTTCGCACGGCGGTATTGGAACGCGGCTCAAAAGCGGCGACCAGTTTGTGTTGCGGATAGCGTTCCCGCAAGGCTTCGAGGGTCAGCCGCAAGGCTGTCGGGTGGTGTCCGAAATCCTCGACCGCTGTCAGTTCCGGACGATCGATTAAGATTTCGCGACGCCGTTTGACGCCTTTGAATTCGCCAAGCGCGTCCAACGGGAACGTCCATTCCGGATTTTTGTCGTTCCCGTAAAGCGCCGCCGCCGTTCCCGCCATTGCGGCGTTGCGCGCGTTAAATATTCCGCTTTGGCTCCAGCGGACAGTCGTCCATTCGCGCCCCTTCCAAGTCAGTTTGAATGTCGAGCCCGTCGGAGTTTCCTTAAAATCCAAGATTCTCACATCGCAATGCTCGCCGACTCCGACGCGGACAATCGGGCACCACGAAACCGCCTCCAGCAAAGGCGCGATATTGGCATCGTCGCCGTTGGCGACAATATAACCTGAGCGCGGCACCAGACGCATCACATGGGAAAAAGTCCGCTGAACATCCTGCAGATCTCTAAAAATATCCGCATGATCAAATTCCAAATTGTTGAGCAAGAGAATTTCCGGCAAGTATTGGATAAATTTTGAACGTTTGTCAAAAAAGGCCGTGTCATATTCGTCGCCTTCGATGACAAAGGGCGCGCCGTCTTCGCCCGCGTGCGCTCCCGTCGGCAAATCGCGCGGCACTCCGCCGATCAGCCAGCCCGGATTTTTGCCGGCGGATTTCAACAAATAAGCCGCCAAAGTCGAAGTCGTCGTCTTGCCGTGCGTTCCCGCGACAACGATGTTGTGACGCCTGCAAAGCAATTGCGTCCGCAAAAGTTCCGGCAAGGAAACATACGGGAACGCTCGCGATTCGAGCAGCCATTCCATTTCCGGATGCCCGCGCGAAACCACATTGCCGACTACCACCAGGTCCGGGCGTTCCCGCAACAAGGCTTCCGCGCTATAGCCTTCCCGAATCTCAATCCCCTGCGAACGCAAAAGATCCGACATCGGCGGATAAACGCCCTTGTCCGAACCGCTCACGCGATGTCCGAGTTCCCGCATCAGCAAAGCCGCGTTGCCCATCGCCGTGCCACAGATTCCCATAAAATAAATATGCATGGGATTTATTATAAAGAAGCACCGCTTTCTTTTCAATTTCCCAAGACAAAAACCGCGCGGGAACGACGGCGTTCCCTCGAAAAAGGACGTTCCCGCCGGGAGGCTCTCAGTGTTTTTCTTTAATCAGCGAAAAATAAATTTCCGGCGCCGACAAGAAAATCAAAACATACGCGACCAATTCCAAGCTCTCCTCGATCAAACGGCGAATATCGGACATGTTTTCGAAATCGCCGACGGAATCCCTGATAAAAGAAACGTGACCGACAGCCTGCGCCAAAGGCACAAAAACAATCAACGCCACGAAGAGCAAATCAAACGCTGTCGAATCCAAAAACTTGAACAATGCCGCTTTGGCCTCGTAGCGGTGCGACCAGGCATAAAAAAGCGCCAACAGCGGAAAAAGCCAGGCAAATTTCCAAGTAACGACCGGCAAAAGTTTATCAAAAAAAGAATCCAGTTCCCGCACAAAACAAAACGCCGTCAATCCCGCCAGGAAAAACAAGACGGGACGATAAAATTTGTCCCGCAATGCCAAAAAGGAAAAGCAGACTGTCGATAAAAACAAAAGCCCCAACTGAAGATTTTCGACCAAACCGTGTTCCGCGAACGTGTCCGTCTGATAATGTTTCGCCAATCCCCACAAAGCGATCACGACCGCAAAGACAACAACGAAATAAAGCCCATAACGCAAAATTTTGAAAGAAACTTTGCGCTCATAAAAATCAAATTTCCAAATACCGTTGTCCATGGGGTAAAAAAAATAATAAAGACGAGGCGTTATAATAAAAACACCGTCATTTTTAGTATAATCTAAAAAGTCAAAAAAAAAAAAAAAACGAAAAAAAAGTTCCCGCAAAAAAATAAATTTCGCGGGAACGACGCTGTTCCCGCGAAAAAAACCGTTCCCGCGAGATTTGATTTTACGGGAACGGCAATTGCGGGAACGCCGGGTAATTATCACATGTCAACATTATCGCTGATGTCGATCATGTAAAACTCCGGAAAGTCTATCGCCGGTAGAGATTCGATTTGCCGTTGCGTGTATTTTTTCAATATTTCCTTATTGCGCGGGTCGAGATAAAAGATCTTTTTAAAATTTTCATATGAGAGAAAAAGATACAGCCTCCCAACCGCGCGGGAACTCGCCTCATACAGCCAGGTTTTCGTATCGTTGAGCCAATCGCTGTCTCTCGGCAAAAAAACAATCACCGTGTCAGCCTCGCAGCCCACAAATTTTGACAAATGAAAAAAGTCCCACGTCTCCTCATCTTGTCCGATCTGCGAGAGTTCGTCCGGCCAATTGCTTTTTCTGTCGGGGAAAAAATCTTTGAGTCTGTTTCGCCATTGAGTCCTGTTTACAAGAAATGCCGTGCGGTCAAACTTCCCGCCGTTTCGTTTAAATCGTTTGACGAATTCTTTCATCACGCCCGACAACTTGTCTCCTTCCGGTCCTGTAATATAAACAACCGGTTTTTGGCCCCGATATTTCCGATCCTCTTCGTTTTTATTGAAAACCTCTCCCGCCTCTTCCGGATTTTCAATTGGCAAAAACTCGCTCCCGTCGTCGATAAAAAGCCGCGCGAATCTTGCTGTCGCCTCCGTATTGCGGCAATTCATCGTTAGAGTATGTGCCTCCATTCCCTCTATAAATTTATACAATCTCGCCGATGCGCCGTTAACATCTTTTACATTAAAGCGTTGATTTTCGTCGTAAAAGACAATCCACTGCGCGCCGGAATTCACCCGTCTCAATTCCTCAACAATATCCCAAATTTCCGGATTCAAAAGTTGCGCCTCGTCAATAATAATCAGATCGTATTCCCGCTGTTTTTTCGATTTTAAAACTTCAAGAGCGCGTCTCCATAGGTTTGACCAAAAATCCCTGTCGTCCTTTTTGGGCTCATCATTAATCCCTGTAATCTCACGACAAAGCGTCTCGATTCGTTCCGAGCACAGCTGGTCATCTCTTTCTTTGCACGTGTGTTCACGATGAATCCCGTGCAAAATCTTGTTCCAACACAGAAGCAAGGTCCGCCTGTTCATGGCATAGGCACCGATTGTGGCAAAACGTTCCGCAAAAAGCGTTTTCCCCGTTCCCGCGCCACCGGTAACGGAAAAACTTTTTCCCGTCCGCAAAAGCTCAGACAATATTTTTTCCTGCTTGTTAATATAGGAATTGAATTGTTCCCGCTGAAAAACGGAAAGGTTCATAAAGCGGAAGGATTTTTTGACAAAACTTGAGATTGTCGATTCCATCAATTCCGGTGGCATTTCCCACTCGTCCCGCTCGCCGAGCAGTTCCAAAAACTGCTCTTCAAGCGAATCATAATCGCTGTCACAGAAGAGCACATTCCCCTCATAGCCGTATTCGGCATAATCACAATATTTTTTTTGCGGGAACGCCAAAACGCCGGCAATCCTCGGATTCGAATAATTGAAATCACAAGCACAATAACGATTACAATGTTCGGCAAAAGCCTCCACCTCCTTGTCCAACTGCTTCGAAATGTCTTTCTCCTCAGATTCGTCATCCATTCGAGCCCACCATGTTCCATTAGCCCATTCGATATATTTGCAATTTTTTTGCTCTATAATAATCACACCGCCGCTGGGTTTGTGAAACAAAATAAAATCAATCTCCCCGCGCCTGCCGCTCAAAAACTGCACAGAATAATAACAAAGCCAATCGTCAGAAAGAGACTTTTCCAAACAACTTAAAAACTCTTTCTCCGAATTGCGTTCCTTACGACTGAAAACACTTAAATCCGCACCAATTCTCATAAAAAAATAATTTTAAAGCAACAGGGATAAAAATTATTCCCGTTCCCGAAAATTGTCAACAAAAATCCCCGCGTTCCCGAAAAAAAATCGAGGAAACGGCGATAAAAATGCGGTTCGACTAATAAAGCCAATATTTTTTGATCCGCGCCTGGAAAATCTCCGCCTCTCTCGCCCAGCGGTCAAAATAGGCGTTAATGTTGACGCGGGCTCCGTTTTTGGCAAAATCATTAAAAAGCGCCTCGACGCCGACATGCTTGATCCAGAGTTCCCGCTGATTTTTTGTCGCGGCGGCAAAAGGATTTTTTGGGGCAAACTCACAGGCTTTTCGCATGAGATAAAAATTCAAATGACAAATCGGCAGTCTGTCCCAGTTGGAAATCGCCAAAAATGCGCCGCCCTTGTCGCCGACAGTCTTTGCCGATCCAGCGAGCCCGCGGATAAAAAAGGAATTGACGAGGGTCGCCATCTCCCGATCGCTTTTTTGGGGATAGGTCAAAAAACGGAAAGGATAGGCGATTTTGCCGTCCAGTCTTCCCGTGTGCCCGAAATCTCCCAACTGCGTTCCCAATCCCGTCATCGCATAGCCTTCGCAAGCCTCGACGGAATTGATATAAGGCGACGTCGGGATCCATTTCAAACCCGTTTGCCGCCAGCGCATCGAGCGTTCCCAGGCATACATTTTGACGACATCGACCTTGCCGATCCGTTTTTGTGCGGCGGCGGAAAGGCTAAACCAGCCCTCGCCCAATGCCGCTTTCGCCAGTTCGCCGATTGTCAGGCCGTGAACATAGGGCGTCGGATAAAGTCCGACATAACTCTCCCATTTTTTTTCCAGTCCGGGTCCGCCGACTTTTAAGCCGCCGAGCGGATTGGGCCTGTCGAGAATCGTGACGCCGATTCCCGCTTCAAGACACGCCTCGATGACATAGCGCATGCAAGAAATATAAGTATAACTGCGGGAACCGATGTCTTGGAGGTCGATAACGATGCGATCAAGTCCGCGCAACATCTCCGCCGTCGGTTTTCGCGTCGCCCCATAAAGAGAAAAAACAGGTAGTCCCGTTTTGGCGTCGATTTGGTTTTGAATGATTTTTTCAGCTGGAACATCGCCGTAAATACCGTGTTCCGGTCCAAAAAGTTTTACCAACTTGACGCCCGCCCGCCGTCCGCGCGTATGTAAAATCTGAATCGTGCTCTCGCCGCGGCAATTGACACCGGCGGGATGTGTGAGCAAGCCGATCCGCAGTCCTTTGAGCCGCTTAAAATTTTCGCGTTCCAATTCATCAATCCCCAACCTGACGCCGCCTCGCGGGCGATTGGCGAAATCGGGAGCGGCGGACAAAAACGGCGTTCCCGCGAGAGCGATTGAGAGGGTAGTAATAAATTGGAGTCTGTTCATTTTATTTTGCTTCAAGCCAGTTAGAGGCGGCGGCGCTGTCGGCGACAAGCGGCACCGTGAGCGGGAACGCGTTTTGCATCTCTCGCGTCACAATCGTTTTTACGATTTCGACGGTTTCGGCGGGGGTTTCGACAATCAATTCGTCGTGAATCTGCAAAACAATACGGGCTGCGGGAACGGATTTTTTGAGTGCGGCATCGACTTTAAGCATCGCCACCTTCATGATGTCGGCGGCGGAACCCTGAATCGGCGTGTTGAGCGCAAGTCGCTCGCCCAGTTTTTGAACGACCTTGTTGGCGGCGGCGAGTTCCGGCAGATTGCGACGACGGCCGAGAACCGTCTCAACAAAGCCGTCACTGCGCGCCTTGGCGATAATTTCATCCATGTAGCGGCGCACTCCCGCGTATTTTTTAAAATAGTTCTCCATGTAGTTTTTAGCTTCGGCACGCGAGATCCCGAGCGACTGGGCGAGCGCGAATTCGCCGATCCCGTAAATGATGCCGAAATTGACGGCCTTGGCATGGCGGCGCATCGTCGGCGTCACAGCCTCCGGCGCACAATGAAAAACATTGCAGGCGGTAACGCCGTGAATATCTTCGCCCTCACGAAAAGCTTCGCGCATCGACTCGTCGCCGGAAATATGCGCCAACACGCGCAACTCGACTTGCGAATAGTCCGCATCGACAAAAACGCAGCCCGGCTTGGCGACGAACATCCGCCGCAAATCTCCGCCCAACTCGCCCCGCGCGGGAACGTTTTGCAGATTGGGCTCCGACGAACTCAAACGTCCCGTGACGGTGATCGCCTGATTGAAAGTCGTGTGAATCCTACCGTCGGCGGCGACCGATTCGACAAGCCCGTCCGTAATGCCTTTCAGTTTGACAAGCTGGCGATAAGTCAAAATCTTGCCGACAACAGGCGACAGCGGCATCAGCTCTTTCAAAACCTCGGCGTCTGTCGAATAACCGCTTTTTGTTTTGTGGCGCGCCGGCAATTGCAGTTTTTCAAACAAAATCACACCCAACTGCTTGGGAGAATTGAGATTGAAGGTTTCACCGACTTCGGCAAAGATCTCCTGTCGCAAAAGCGCCGCCCTTTCGTCCAAATCGGCTGAAAACGCGCGCATTTTTTCACAATCGACGGCAATGCCCGTCGCCTCGATTTCCGCCAGCAAAAAAGTCAACGGCATTTCGACCGTCTTAAAAAGTTCCAACAGCGCAGCTTTTTTCGACAGAGCCTCCTCTTGGCTTTTGTAGATTTCCCGAAACTCCGCCATCGTTGCGGGAACGCCGATTTTTTTTGCGGGATCAAGCACATAGGCCGCCAGAGCGATGTCAAAAAATTCACGCTCGGCAAAAAGTCCGTTCCCGTCAAATTTTCCGGAAATCTTAATCCATTGTCTCAAAATCGATTTGAGGTCATAAGCGACAAGTTTTGCCGTTCCCGCAAAAATCGCCTTCAATGCCTGCGGGAACGCCAATTCGTCGGCTTCAAAAAACTGCGTTCCCGCGGCAATTTGCAAAATCCCATTTCGGAGCAGGAGAAAAATTTCCGGCGTTCCCGCGGCGGCTTCATTAAATTTTTCCTCGTCAAAAGGAAGCGTTTCCTCCGCGTTCCCGCCAGCGTCTTTTTCATCGTCCCCGCCAAAATCGAGCGTGAGTTCGTCCGGTTCCTGCACCGCGACAGACTGCAAGTTCCAATCCTTGATCAGTTTTGAAAAATCCAGGCGTTTGAAAATCTTATAAAGTGCGGCATCGTCGGCGTTCCCGCGCAAATTTTGTTCCGGGGCAAAGTCGAGCGGCGCTTCCCGGCAAATCGTCGCCAGGTCATAGGAAAGCCATGCGGAATCTTTGCCGGCAATCAATTTGTTTTTGAGCGAATCGCGGATATCGAGCGCTTCGACATTCCCGTAAATCGTTTTGAGATCTCCGCAGGAGACGAGAAGTTCCCGCGCGGTTTTTTCGCCGATGCCGGGAACACCGGGAATGTTGTCGGACGCATCGCCCCAAAGCGCTTTGAGATCGACGATTTTTGCGGGAACGAAATGGTAGTCTTCAAAAAATTTTTCCGGTGTATAATCGATTGTGTCGGTTTTGCCCATTCGCGAAACGATGAGTTTTACCGTGGTTGTCTGCGAAACAAGTTGGAGGCTGTCGCGGTCGCCGGTGACGACAATGCAGCGCCAGTCCGATTTTTCACAACGGCTCGCGATCGTGCCGATCAGATCGTCCGCCTCCCAGCCTTCCTGTTCATAGACGGGAACGCGCATCGCGCCCAAAATTTCTTTTGCCAACGGGATTTGCGGCCTCAAGTCGTCGGGCATCGGCTTTCGCTGCGCCTTGTATTGCGGATATTTTTTGTGGCGGAATGTCGGTGCATGAACATCAAAACAGACACAGAGTGCGTCCGGCTTTTCCTCGTTGAGCAAGCGTTGTAAGATCATCAAAAAACCATAAACGGCGTTTGTCGGAGTGCCGTCGCTCGCACTCAAAGGACGAATCCCGTAAAAAGCGCGATTGATAATGCTGTTCCCGTCAAGCACCATTAATTTTTTCATCATCTTCTCAAATCGATTTGGCGTGTTTGGGCGTTCCCGCCGGATTAAAATAAGCGTCGAACGGCAACGCGATCAGACGGATGAAGAGACGCCCTTTTTGTGTGACTCTAAAACCGTTCCCGTCGGCAAAAGGTTCAATCAGACCGTCCGCCTGCAAAGGCGCCAGCTTGGCGATTTCCGCCGCATAGCGTTTTTTAAAATCAAAACCGAAGCGCGTTCCCGCCGCGACAAAATCAAGCTGGAGCTCGCACATGATTTTTGAAATAATCTCACGGCGGCGCAAATCTTCTTCCGTCAACGCCAACGCCTTTACGGTCGCCATCGAGCCGGCGGAGATCAGCTCACAATAGCGAGCGTAGTCTTTTTCGTTTTGTGAAAATGCCCGCGCCGACTGTGAAATCGCCGACATTCCCAAGGCGACAATCGGCAAGCCCGCGTGTGTAGAATAACCCTGAAAATTCCGTTGCAGTCGGCGTTCCCGCAAAGCCTGCACCAGCTCGTCGTCGGGCCGCGCAAAATGATCGAGCCCGATATAAACATAGGATGCCGCGCAAAGCCGTTCGATAATCGTTTTCAAAAGCTCCAATTTCAAATCCGGTCCCGGCAGCGCTCCCGTCGCTTCGAGCAGTTTTTGTTGCGGCTTGATCCACGGCACATGAGCGTAGCTAAAAACGGAAAAGCGGTCCGGCTGCAAAGCGATCGTTTCCGTCAGTGTTTTTTGAAAAGTCTCGACTGTCTGATACGGCAAACCGTAAATCAAGTCGAAGTTGACCGAAGTGAAACCGCATTCACGAAGATTTCTGACGCAGGCGGCGACAACGGGCAACGGCTGGACACGATGAATGGCCGCTTGCGTTTGCGGATTGAGATCTTGGACACCTAACGAGGCGCGCGTGCAGCCGAGACGACGAAAAGCCTCGATGATTTCGCGCGAAGCCGTTCGCGGATCAAGCTCGACGGAAATCTCCGCATCGGGCTCGACAATCAGCCGTTCCCGCAAAATGGCGCTGATGCGATCGATTTGGCGCGGGAGTAAAGCGCTGGGCGTGCCGCCGCCAAAATGGATTTGGGCGACATGAATCTTGCCGGAACTCTCAAGGCGGGCGCAACGAAGAGCGAGTTCTTTTTCAAGACAATCAATATAATCGTCCGCAGCAGAATCGCCTTTGCAGGGAACTGTCGTGCAGCCGCAATACCAACAGAGAGAACGGCAAAACGGAATATGGATGTAAATTGAAACGACGTTCCCGCTCCGCGCAATGTCCTCCCGCATCAAAAGCTCGACAGCTTCAAAATTTTCATCCGTCTTAAACTGCAACGCCGTCGGATACGATGTGTATCGTGGCGCGGGAACGTTGTATTTTTTTACCAGATCCAAATCAACGTTCATAATATCCCCTTCAAGCGTTCATGATATTTTTGCAAAAATGCTCCAGACGCTCTTGAATGCGTCGCGGATCGCCTTCCTGCAAAACTTCATGCGCCAAAGCCTGCATGTCAGTAAGTTTGGAATGGCGGAGATTGTAGCGGATAAGCGACGCGTTTAAAACGCTCATACTCAACGCGTCGGCGCCGCAACCGATCAAAAACGGAGCGAAAACAGCCGTTCCCGCCATTTCTCCGCAGACCGCGCACCAGATTTTTGCCTCGTGCGCCGAATTGATCGTCTTGGCGATAGCCCGCAAGACTGCCGGATGAAACGAATCGTAAAGATAGGAAATCTTGGAATTGCCGCGATCGACCGCCAACATATACTGCGTCAAATCGTTTGTCCCGATCGAAAAGAAATCGACATGCTTTGCCAAATCGTCCGAAATCGCCACGGCTGCCGGCAGTTCGATCATCGCTCCGACGGATATGTTTTCGTCAAACGGCACATCGCGGGAACGCAAATCCGATTTCGCCTCTTCCAAAACTTCCTTCGCCGCCAAAAGTTCCCGCAACGAAGAGATCATCGGGAACATGATGCGGACATTCTTGCGCGTCGAAGTGCGCAAAATCGCCCGCAACTGTTCTTTGAAAATATCCTTGAACTCCAAACAAAAGCGAATGGCGCGAAATCCCATGAACGGATTGGTCTCCGGCGGCATCAACGAGGAAGAAATATGCTTGTCGCCGCCGATGTCCAAGGTGCGGATCACACAATTGGAATTCGACGGGATCGCTTCCGTCACGGCGCTGTATTCCTTGAACTGCGCCTCTTCGTCCGGGAACGAATTGGTGCGCATAAAAATGCCCTCGCTTCTGAAAAGCCCGACTGCCGTAATTTTCGCCTTGTCAAGCGATTCTAAATTTTCCTTGCCGGAAATATTGGCTTCGAGATAAAAACGGTGGCCGTCGAGCGTCACGTCATCCTTGCCGGCGTCTGCGGCGATCCGCATATCAATTTCCGACTGGCGAGAAGCGATCTTCTCATAAACCTCAATCGTCTTTTCCGAAGGGTTGATATAAACGATCCCTTGAGAACCGTCGATCAGCAAGTCGTCCTCTTGAGCGATTTTAAGCGTGGCGTTGCGCAGACCGACGACGGCGGGAATGCCCAATGTGCGCGCAAAAATCGCCGCGTGGGAAGTGTGATTGCCCGTATCCGTCAAAATCGCCCGCACTTGGCATTTTTCAAAACCAATCGTCTCCGACGGCGTCAGATTTTCCGAAACGACAATATGATCTTGGAGATATTCGGAAGCCTGATCCAGCGTTTTTCCTGTCAGGTTGCGCAAAATCCGCTCCGTGACATCGCGAATGTCGGTAACGCGTTCCTTCAAAAAACTGTCATCGAGCGAGGAAAAGAAATCGATATATTTGCCGGCGACAGAATTAAAGCAATGTTCCGCATTCAAGCGGGAATTGCGGATTGCCTCATCTGTCTTATTGATGACGGCGGGATCGTCAAGCACCAGAAGATGCGCGTCAAAAATCGACGCTTCGAGCGCGCCGACGCGGGAACGCATCTCATCGCCCAAAGCCTGGATCTGCCGTCGGGTTTGCGCGACCGCCGCATGGAAACGGCGCACTTCCGTCTCAATCCGCTCCGGACGAATTTTAAAACACGGCAGATCAGATTTTCGCGCCAAAAAAACAAAAGCTTTGCCCCGGACGATGCCCGGCGAAGCTCCAATCCCGTGCAAGCAAATTTCGGGACGCTGGTTCTGGGTTGTCTGTTCACCGCTCATTGCTTTTATGATAACAACAAGACAAAGTTCCCGCGAATAAATTTTCATTCCCGGGCGAATGCGGGAAAATGCGTTCCCGCAAGCTACAAAACGCAGTCTTCGGGAATGAAAATTTGGGGAATTTCAAATGTTTTTGCGACTTCTTCCGCAAGGGCGCGTATCCCCAAAGTTTCCGTCGCATAATGCCCGCACGGATAAATGTTAAACCCCTGCTCTTGCGCCTCCGCAAACACCGCGTGCTTGACCTCTCCCGTGACGAGAGTGTCACAGCCGAGTTCGTGCATCGCGGTGAGCGCCGTATTGCCGCTGCCGCACAAAATTGCGATGCGGGATAATTTTTCGTTCCCGCAATCGATCGATTTGAATGTCTGCGGGAACAAGGTTTTGAGGCGCGATTTCAAAAGTTCGCGATCCATGCCGTCCGCGTCGCAGACCGCGGCAAAAGTCCGCCCTTCATAAGACAGTCCCCAAGAAAGAATTTTGAGTCCCAAAGCCTTGGCGAGCAAAGCGTTATGCCCGATTTCCCGATGGCAATCCAAGGGCAGATGACATGAAAAAACGGCGAGATTGGCGTCGATTAATGTTTTAAATTTTTTATAAATCGTTCCCGTGACCGGAATTTGCGGTGTCCAAAACATTCCATGGTGCACCAGCAGCAAATCCGCTCCAGCCTGCACCGCCGCGTCGATTACGCCGGAGCTCGCATCCACTGCGCAAGCGATTTTTTTGACGTTCCCGTCATTTGCAAATTGCAGCCCGTTGTTGGCGCCCGGGAAATCGACAAAGCCGCGCATTTCCAAGCGTTCCTCGCAATAAGCGATAATATCCGTCAGTTTTGCCATCTTATAAAAAATATTTGTCATTAACGACAATCGTTCCAGAAGTTTTGTCGTGCCAACCGCGGCGCAATTTGTTAAAGAACGGCACATAGGCGTTGGCGATGATCAAAATGACAACGATGAAATTGGTCGGCATAAATGTCAACGCCTTCCAAAAGGAGCGAAGACCGCACTGCACCGCCGTCAATTTCTCGCCATTGACACTCAGGGTTTTTATCCGCACAATGCGCTTGCCCAAGGAGGTGCCGCCAAAGAAAAATTCGCCGATAAAAAAGTAAAAAAATGCGAGGGCGAGCCCGCCATAGGTGAAGACATTCCCTAAAGTCTCGCAAACCGGAGACTGGCGGAAATCGAGGATTTCCGTTTGAAATTTTTGCAATCTTTCCAAATCGCCCAGCGCCACGATCTTGCGATAGTCTTCTTGAAAAGCGATGAGCTTTTCGGCAAATTCATTACATTGCTCACCAAAGCCGATAAAAAGAACGGCTATCAAAAGCAGGAGCAACAAGAGAGAATCGGCAAGAAACGCCAATGTCCGCCAGCCTATGCCGGCGACGGGAAAGCCTAAGTTTTCCAAATCTGTTTTTTCCATAGGATAATTATTGCAAAACTTGATGATTCCGCCAATTTTTTATCGACGCGAGCGCGAGTGCGTGAGCGAATGCCGCCGCTGTTTCCACCCGCAAAACCCGTTCCCCCAAATGGGCGAAGCGCCAATTGCGGTTTTTAAAAATTTCACGTTCCCGAGAGGACCATCCTCGCTCCGAACCGATTGCAAAGACGGCGGGAACGCCAAAATCGATTTCATTGGCGGGAACGCCGTTTTCGTAAATGTCAAAAACAATTCCTACAGGGACGAAGGAAAGTGCCTCCTCCAAAGAATCGGCACGCAAACATTCGGGAACGGCTGTCGAACAATTTTGCTCCGCCGCTTTGCAAAAAATCGCATTGATCTCGTCCTCGCCCTCCCGCCAAATGGAACTTTGGAGGTAGGAAGGATCCGTCTTGTCCGTCGGGAAAATTATAATTTTTTGCAGTCCGAGCTCCGCGGAGGTCGCCAAAACTTTTTTTAAAGTCTGCGGACGTGAGAGTCCCAAGAGCAAACAAACGGCGGGAGCGGCGGCGGGAACGGCTTTTTCCCAGTCGATATCGATTTCGATGCCCGCATCAGAAATATTTTTGACGGTCGCCAGACCTCTCGCCCCGTTTTTAACGCCGCACCAAAAAGTTTTTCCGATATCGGTCTTTATGATTTTTAATAAATGAACAGCCGCTGCAGTCGTTGCGGGAACGAGCTGGTGAGCGGCTGTATTGTTGAGCAAAACCAAATTCACACCTATCAGGCATTCAAAATGCGAGCAACGGCGAGTGCACAATTAGCGGGATCGAGCACCGTCAGCACCGGCGTTTTTGAAGGCATCTGCAAGGTTGAATTGATGTTGACCATAAAATCAACTTTATCCTTGAAGGGCGGACAAGCCAAAACGGGCTTTTGAGAATTGGCGGCAACCACGCCCGAAAGCGCGTTGCTACGGCCGGCAATCGTTACAAAAACGACTTTTTGCTCATTGTCGTGCGCTTTGACAAAATTATAGACTCCGATCGGATCCTTATGAGCGCTACGGACAAAATATTCAAACGGGACGCCTTCGGCTGTCAGCCCCGCCGCAATCTTTTCCGCGTGGGGCATGTCCGAGTCGGAACCCATCATAATATAAGCTTTCATAATGAAAAAATTAGACGTTGACGGCAAAAAGTTTTTCGAGCGCGCCCAAATAAAGTTCCTGCGAATGGACGATAACAGACTCGGGCAGAGACGGAGCCGGCGGTTGTTTGTTCCAATCGAGGCTTTCGAGATAATCGCGGACAAACTGCTTGTCGAAGGAAGGCTGCGATTTGCCGGGAGCATAGCCTGCCTGCGGCCAATAACGTGAAGAATCCGGCGTCAGCACTTCGTCGATCAAAAAGAGATTGCCGGCCTCGTCGAGTCCGAATTCGAATTTTGTATCTGCCAAGATCAGTCCCGCCTGCTCTGCGATTTTTGTGCCCAGTCCAAAAAGTGCCATTGTCGCTTTTTTGACCTGAGCAAAGACATCGGCGCCGAGAATTTCCGCGCATTGGGCTTCGGTAATCGGTTCGTCGTGTCCGGCGGCAGCTTTTGTCGTCGGGGTGAAAATGGGTTCCGGCAAGCGTTGGCTCTCGAGCATTCCCGCCGGCAATCTGTGGTCGAGGATCGCTCCCGTTTTACAATATTCCTTCCAGCCGCTACCTGCGAGATATCCTCGAACAACAGCTTCGATCGGCAAAGGTTTCAGCTTGCGCACGAGCATCGAACGGGCGATCAGTTCCGGGCGGTCTTTGAGGACTTCGGCGATAGCCTTGTCGTGATCCGGGACGAGATGGGTCGGCATCACCTTTGCGGCTTGGGCAAACCACCAAAGGCTGATTTTTGTCAGCAAAACGCCCTTGCCGGGAACGCCATTGGGCATAATCACATCAAAGGCGGAAATGCGATCCGTCGCAATAATTAAAATTTTATCACCCAAATCAAAGATTTCGCGAACCTTGCCGGACGCGATCTTTTCGTAAGGCAAACCTTCGATTTTCAAAAGGGCCTCGTTGGGGAGAGATTGACGAATTTCTTGAATATCCATGACTGTAAAAAAGACATTTTAATAACGTTCCCGCAAGAAATCAATTTTAAAAATATTATAGTTTTATTGCAAATAACGCGTATATTTTTCCACTTCCAAAATTTCATCCGCCAGCTGCTTTTGCTCGGCTGTCGGCGACGCTTGTCCGAGCAAGGTGTAAGGGATTCCCAAGCTTGCATATTTGACTTCTCCCAAGGAGTGGTACGGGAGGTTTTCGACACGATGGACATTTTTCAGCCCCCGGATAAAATCCCGCAAACGGAAAAGACTTTCTTCATCGTCTGTCACTCCGGGGACGAGCACATGACGAATCCAAACAGGAATGTCGTGATCGGAAAGCCAAGTTGCTAACTTTAGAATATTTTCGTTCCCGCAAGCGGTCAACGCCTGATGTTTTTTATCGTCGATTTCCTTCAAATCAAGCAAAACGCAATCCGTCACACGCATCAGGCGCTCAAATTTCTTCATCCATTTTTCATTTTCGGGCGCGAACGGCTGGCCTGCGGTATCAATGCAGGTGTTGACACCTTTCAGGTGGGCTTTTTCAAAAAAATCGATTAAAAAATCAATTTGCAGCAGCGGCTCTCCGCCTGAAACTGTAATGCCGCCTTTTTTGCCCCAATAACTTTTAAACCGGAGCGCCTGATCGAGCAAATCTTGGGCAGAACGTTGCGTTCCCGCCATTTTCCAAGTTTCCGGATTGTGGCAATAGCGACAACGCATCGCACAACCGTTCAAAAAAACGATAAATCGCACCCCCGGCCCGTCAACGAGTCCGAAACTTTCAATTTTTTGGATAAATGCATTCATAAAAAATCAAAGCGGCAGCGCTAATCGACAGCGCCGCCGCTCGGGTTAAATTAGGAATTAGAGGCGGGCGTGGCAAGTTCTCGCGATGACGTCAAGCTGCTGCTCGCGTGTCAAATCGATAAACTTCACCGCATAACCGGAAACGCGAATTGTAAAGTTCGCATATTCCTCTTTTTCCGGATGTTCCATCGCATCAATGAGTTTGTCCGTCCCGAAGACATTGACATTCAAATGGTGTGCGCCCTTGAGGAAATAGCCGTCCATGACGTTCACCAGATTGGGAATACGCTCGTCTTCGTTGTGTCCGAGAGCATTCGGATTCATCGTCTGCGTATTAGAAATACCATCAAGCGCCCAATGATACGGGATTTTTGCCACGGAATTCAAAGACGCCAGCAAACCGTTTTGCTCCGCCCCGTAAGAAGGCGACGCTCCCGGCGCAAACGGAGCCCACGCGGGACGGCCGTCCGGCATCGCACCCGTCGCCTTACCGTAAACGACATTGGAAGTGATCGTCAAAATAGAGGTTGTCGCCTCCGCATTGCGATAAGTGTGGCGTTTCTTGACATCCTCGAGGAATGTTTTGAGTAACCACAGACCGATATTGTCGGCGCGATCGTCGTCGTTGCCGTATTTGGGGAATTCGCCTTCGATTTCAAAATCCTTGGCATAGCCCTCTTCGTCACGAATGACCTTGACCTTCGCGTACTTGATAGCGCTGAGAGAGTCGATAACATGCGAGAATCCGGCAATACCCGTCGCGAAAGTGCGTCGGACGTCCGTATCGATAAGAGCCATTTCAGCAGCCTCGTAATAGTATTTGTCGTGCATATAGTGAATGAGGTTGAGCACATTCACATAGATATCGGCGATCCAGTCGAGCCAGAACTTGTATTTCTCGATCACTTCATCGTAATCGAGGTATTCGCTCGTGATACGCTCCATCTTTGGACCGCATTGGATGCGGTGTTTCTCGTCAAAGCCGCCGTTGATCGCATAAAGCAAGGCTTTGCCCAAATTGGCGCGCGCGCCGAAGAACTGGATCTCCTTGCCCGTCTGTGTTGCGGAGACACAGCAGCAAATGCTGTAATCATCACCCCAAACCGGCTTCATCACACGATCGTTCTCATACTGGATGGACGACGTGTCGATCGAAATTTTTGAAGCGAAGCGACGGAATGTTTCCGGCAAATCTTTGTCGTAAAGCACGGTAATATTGGGTTCCGGAGAGGGGCCCATATTGACGAGGGTGTTCAAGAAACGGAAATCGTTTTTGGTCACCATATGGCGGCCGTCCATGCCGATACCCGCCAACTCGAGTGTCGCCCATGTCGGATCGCCCGAGAACAATTGGTTGTATTCGGGAATACGTGCAAATTTGACCATGCGGAACTTCATCGTCATGTGGTCGATAATTTCCTGCGCTTCCGTCTCCGTTAAAACTCCATTGCGCAAATCGCGCTCGATATAAATATCAAGGAAAGTCGAGATGCGTCCAACGCTCATCGCCGCGCCGTTTTGTGTTTTGACAGCCGCGAGATAGCCGAAATAAAGCCACTGGCAAGCTTCACGAGCGTTGGCGGCGGGTTTGGAAATGTCATAGCCGTAGATTTTGGCCATCGCCTTCATTTCCTTCAAGGCCTTGATCTGCATCGAAATCTCTTCGCGAACGCGGATCACTTCGTCATACATAGCTCCGCAGCCGGCGTTCAATTTGTCGTTTTCTTTTTGCTCAATCAGATAGTCGATACCGTAAAGAGCGACACGGCGATAGTCGCCGACAATGCGACCGCGACCATATGTGTCCGGCAATCCTGTGACGATGTGTGTCTTTCGAGCCAAACGCATCTCCGGCGTATAAGCGGCAAAAACAGCATCGTTATGCGTCGTCATATAGCTCGTAAAAATGTGTTGCAGCTCCTTATCGATTTCATAACCGTAGGATTCGGCCGCCTTAATCGCCATCTTGATACCACCATAAGGCATAAAAGCGCGCTTGAGCGGCTTGTCCGTTTGAAGACCGACGACTTTTTCAAGATCTTTCAATTCCTGATCAATGTAACCGGGACCGTAAGCGGTCATCGAGGAAACGACTTTCGTTTCGCAATCAAGCACACCGCCCTTGGCACGCTCCTGCTTTTGGAGCTTTTGCAAGGCACCCCAAAGTTTATTCGTCGCATCGGTGGCAGGCGTCAAAAAGCTTTCGTCACCATCATAGGGCGTGTAATTGTTTTGGATAAAGTCACGAACATTGACTTCCTCCTTCCACAGACGACCTTCAAAGCCGTTCCATTGATCATAATTTTTCATAGTCATAAGAGTTTTTATTTTAATTAAAAATTTTTTCGTTTTTAGAATGTTTTTAAATTATATGCCCTAACTTGAAATTTTTCAAGCCTCTAAATTTTTCAAAAATTTATTTTTTTATTTTTAACACTTGTTTATATTTTGCGTTTGCGTCTTTATAAATTCTCACATAATCAATCCACATTTCGACCGGCAATTGAGACTGGTTGACCTTCCCGACCCAGTTCCCTCCCAATTGCATATCGAGTAAAATATAGAACGGTTTATGATAGGGCCATTGTCCGTCTTTTTCCTTCTCCGGCAAGCGCGGATAAGTGAGTGTCTCCTTTTCGTTGATCAGGCAGGTGATTTTGTCTGGAGTCCAAATTACGGAATAGAGATTATAGTCGTCCCGATTAATTTTTCCGGTTCCCCCATTGCGCGGATTTCTTTGTCCAAGCTTTGTGATAAATCTTGAATGCAATGTTTGATAGACAATATTATCGAAATTCAAATGTTCCATAATGTCGATTTCACCGTCATCCGGCCAAACGCGATTAGGGATATCCGGCAAAAGCCATAATGCCGGCCACGCTCCCTGTGCGCATGTGAATTTTGCCCTTACGTCAATGCGCCCGTAACAAAATGAAACCTTCCCACGCGATTGGACGCCTCCGGTTATAACTGGCGACGGATCTTTTGCCGTATCGGGATTGACCTTGCCTCTCAAAACCAAGTTCCCGTTTTTTAACGCGAACAATGAAGGATCGTCGGACATTGTATTACTCCAGTCGGGCTTGCCCCGTTCGCATTTTGACCAATGTTTCGACTCGATTTTAGATCCGTTAAACTCATCGCTCCAAACTAATTTCCAACGTTCTTTTTTAGCCGGTGCCGCAGCGAGAAAAGCGCTTGATAAAATAAGGCTTGTAAGCAACGATAAAATATATTTCATAGTCACAGAAAAGTGAGGTCTGTAAAAATTATTTTTTCGGGAACCTTAAAGTTTTTAACGGCGCGATATTTCGGGAACGCAGAATCTCGATAGCCTCTTTTTCGCAAGATCTCATCAATTTGCGGTCGGCCTCTTCGAGATCGTCTATTCCTGCCAAATGCAAAAAACCATGGACCAAATAAAGCAGGATTTCATCCTCGGGCGTCGTCCCGTATTGAAGGGCCGCACGCTGTGCCTGATCGACACAGATAACGATTTCCCCCGCAAAAAAATCTTCTTCAATTCGCCCCCGGGCTCTTCCAGAAGGCAATCTCACGGGAACGTCAAAAACCTCGTCTCCCGGGAACGTGATAACATCGGTCTTTGACGGATCATTTAAAAATTTTTCATGGAGCTCACAACAGCGGTCGTCATCGACAAATGCGATCGAAAGGATTCCCCGCGGGAACGCCCACGGCAGCTCGCGCCGCAATGTTTTAAGAACAGAGCGAATTTCCGGTTTTAAAATCTTAAAACCTTTGCAGCTGTTAATAATTTCGTCCTGGACGATCATGATGTCTATTTTTTACCTTTTTCCAAATAATGAGCCACTTCGCGTTTCACTTCGTCCTGAGAATAGGAGATGCGGCGATGGTTTGCCTCGGTAATCGATTCAATCAAGGATTTTTTTATCTGCGCCAAATCGCGCATTGTAATCTGAGATTCTTCAAATTCCCCTTCTTGAAGGCGTTCATCAATCAACTTGTTGACCAAAGATTCAAGTCGCGCCGGAGAGGGATCCCTAAGCGAACGGGAGGCGGCTTCGACAACATCGCTACACAAGAGGACAACCGCCTCTTTTGTCCGTGGCGAAGGTCCGTCATAACGGAATTTTTCCAAATCGACCGCCGCCTCTTCGCCGCCCGTCGAAACGGCAAGATCTTTAGCTTTTTTCAGAAAATATCCCACATAGCTGCGTCCATGATGTTGCTGGATCAATTCTTTGACACAAAGCGGCAAATGGTATTCGTCCGCTTTTACCAAACCGGCCTTCACGTGTCGTCTGATAATTGTCGCCGAAATCTCCGGCGTCAGTTTGTTGTGGGGATTTTCGGTTCCGGGAACCTGATTTTCGGTAAAAAAGTATGCCCGTTCTATTTTACCGATATCATGATAGAGGCCGGCACAACGGCACAAAACAGCATTTGCTCCGATACGAGAAGCCGCATTTGCCGCGTAGGAAGAAACCGTCACACTATGGTTATATGTTCCCGGCGCAAAAGATTGAAGGCTCCTCAAAAGCGGGTGATTGAAATCCGTCAGCTCGGACAAGGTGATGTTTGAAGTCAAACCGAACATTCGTTCAATCGGAGTAATCAAGGCTGCCGCAAGCGAGCCCAAAATCAGCGCCATGATCAAAACTCCAACAATATTGATTGAAAAATCTTTGAACGATGAAAAAAGAACAAAGAAATCACCGGCAAAAATACAGTCTGCAAAAAAAGATCCCTTCACATAAAGCCATACGAAGAGCAAAATCAGGGCGACCAACAAACCGGCATAAAAAGCGCAAACTAAAAGCTGTGTGCGCTTCGCAATACGCTTCGACCAATAAACGACAATCAGGGAAACGGCAAATGCCGGGAAAAAGATTTCGGCGCTCCCGTCAAGCATTAACGCAATTATCGCACATAAAAAACCGGATGAAACAATCGCCAGCGGCGCTCCTGCAATCAAAGCGCAGACAAGGGCCGAAAAAATAGGCGTTGTCGAGAGCCAGGCCTCCGCCACCTGTGAATTTGGCAAAACAACATCCAATATCGTCGAATCCATAACCTCCAAAACAAGTCTGACCGCCAAGACATTAAAAAACATCAGCACGCCGGCGCAAACGATAGGAGATGAGATGCCACGCTTCTTGAAAAATTCCGGCAAAAGCAAACGGCCCGCCAAAACGGCAGCCAACGTCACCAATAAAACAAAAAATGCATTGGGAAGAAAATTTTTGCTGCCTCCGACATAAGAAGCCTGCCGCTTTGTCATTTCCTGGCGAAAAGCCTGCCAGCGCTCATAGATTTCATCTGTAACCAACTCGTCCGCAACCAGGAGCGCTTCGCCCTCGGCAACAGAAATCGTTTGACGCGGGACGGCGTCCTTCGCCTTCGATTTTGCCTCGTTCGTCTGTTCAAGATCAAAAACCAGATTTGAATCCATCAAACCTATCGACGAAAACATTCCGATTGTCGCGCGCACATTGCGGCGCAAATTTTGTCGCGTCTCCGTATAACCGTAAACATCGCGCACCAACGCATCCTCAAGCGCATTTTCAAAATCTCTGTTAAACTGGGAAACATTATCGATATTGGCAATCGCGATATCGTTGGGAGAGATCCCCTCTTTCGCCAGACGCTCATAGATTTCACAAGAGGCATTAACCCACTCTTTGGCGATATTGGCATCCGAACTATATTGAATGATAAAAGAAAGATTCTCCGGAAAGTCTTTTTCGGGAACGAGATGCTGCTCTTTCAGATAAAGCTCTATTTCAGAAAATCCCAAAATCTTGGTGATCTCCTTAGCGATTTCTTCCTGACTCAACGGTTTTAAGACATCATAATCTTCAACAATGTCGCCGGCAATCATCTGAAACGCCTTTAACGCCGCTTTTTCAGCACGATTGTCGATACTGTAAACCGGCTTAACCTTGGCAGCCGCCTCCGCCGCCTTGCGTTCCCGCAAAATCTCGCTGCTGTATTCAAAGGCATACGGAGCCCGATAACTAAAGGTCGCATTGCTTCCCCGACTGATAACGGGCGCATGGGGCGGCCTGTTCCAAAAAGCCACCAAAGAAATCAGAGCCCCAAAAAAAAGAATCGCTACCCAGGGACGATTAAAAAATCGCACTACCGCCGACCAGAACATCGACCAAATGGAACCTTCTGTCATAACAATTGATTTTAATTTAATTTCCCAGGCGTGTGAAGAACAAAAGTCCTGTCTCGGAAAAGATCTGATATCCCCAAAAATAAGCGACAACGACATAAATCGTTCCCGCGATCAAAAGCGGAGGACCAAAAGGGACAACACCGCTTTCGGGAACGGCACCGTCATCCTCGCTATAAACTTTTTTGCTCCGTTTCAAGCAACGCCAAACAAAAGCGACAAACGAGAATAACAAACCGATCAAAGAGCCTACAAAAAGCGCAAATAAGGTTGCGCCCCACCCCCAAAAGGCTCCAATCCCCGCCATCAGATAAATATCGCCCTCGCCCATGGCCTCCCTCTTGAGCAAACATGAAGCAAAAAAACGGATCATTAGCAAAACTGTCGTTCCCGTAGCGAGGCCGGTCGCCATCGACCTTATATCCTGTGTCAAAAAACAGCCACAAATCACCGCCGAAACAATAAACCACGCCAAAACAGAGTCCGGCAACGACATCGAGTCATAATCTTGCATCGACAACACTATCGCGAACGAAATATAAATCATTGCCGCAACTGCGAGATCCCACGGGAACAAAATCCATGAGGTGCAAAAAGATATCGCCGTCAACAACTCAATCGCCGGATAGCGAATACTGAAGTGCCTCCCGCAACAAGCCGCCCGCCCGCGCAAAATGATCCAGGAAAGAATCGGAATGTTGTGCCAAAGAGGGATGGCTTTGCCGCAGGCACAATGAGAACCCGGAGTGACAATGCTCTCACCGCGAGGAATTCTTAAAATGCAAACATTTAAAAAACTCCCGACAACGGCCCCAAAAACAAAAAAGACTGCAGCCCAAAAATACGGGAACGCCACGTTGATCTCTATTAAATTTTCAAGCATTGTCGGGAAGGATTAAAAAGGGAAAAAGAAAGGGATGAGAAAAACAGAAATAGCGCAGACAATGAGCGCCAACGGCAAACCGAGTTTCACAAAATCAAAAAATTTATAGCCGCCGGGTCCCATTACCAAAGTATTCACCGGAGTCGAAACAGGTGTAATAAACGATGCCGAACAAATAATCGCCACCATCATCGCGAAGGGCACCGGAGAAACTTGCAGTTTTGCAGCAATCTCAACCGCTACCGGAGCCAAGATGATTGCAACAACGGTGTTGGAAATGAAAAGGCCGGTAATCATCACCAAGATGCCGATCGCCGCCATCCAAACATAGGGTGACGCGTTCCCGACAATGTTCGTAGCCGTTTCAACCGCCAAGTCGATCCCGCCCGCCTCTTGGATTGCTGTCGCAAAAGGATACATGCCGACAATCAAAAGCAATGTTGACCAATTGATACAACGATAAACGCCGTCCATATCAATACAACGCGACAAAATCAACAAAACGGCTCCTATCAACGCAGCGAGGGCGTTGGGCACGACTCCCGAAATCATCAAGCCGACCATGATGAGAACAGACAGCAACGCCATAGGAGCCCGTCCGGGAGCCGCGACCGCATTTTTGGACTCTTCCGGCAAGGTCAACAAAACCATATCCCGCTTATGCTTGTCCAGATTGCGGACTACACTCCAAGGACCGCTTAAAAGCATAGAATCGCCGACTTCCAGTTTCCTGAATCCCAAATTTTCCGTATAGGCTTTTCCCGAGTGAATAATCCCGACGACACTCATCCCATACGTCCCTCTAAAATCTTTTTCCGCCAATGTACTCCCGACCAACTGCGAAGTATGCGGGATGAGCACTTCCACAAAACCGTGCTCATGGTCAAAATTGTTAAAATAATCCTTTGTGTCCGTCTGTTCTTCCAACTTGCATTGTTCCGACATGCGGGCGACGAGATTTTCAAAAAGCTCTTCTCTGGACTTGGCGAAATCCACCAAGAGAACATCATTGGGCCTCAATTCCATTTCCGCATACGGACTCAACAATTCGCGATTTATCCCGCGACGGCGTTCAATACAGATAATGTTAGCTCCAAAGTTCTTCCGGGTATCCAAATCTTTGATTTTTTTGCCGCAGACATTCGAAGCGGGCGGGACTTTCAAAATCGCCACCTTTTTACTCAGTTCATAACGCTCGACGCAGTCGTCATAATTAAAGCCCGCAACTTCCTCATCCGCAAAATTTCCGCCTTTCAAAAAACGGCGGGCAAAAAACATATAAACGATCGAAACGATTAAAATCGTCAATCCGATCGGCGTAAAATCAAAAAAATTCAATGCGGCAAACCCCTCTTTTTCGAGAGCCGAACTCGCAATCATATTGGGCGGGGTCGCGACCAGGGTCATCATGCCGCTAACGCCTCCGGCGATCGCTAACGGCATCATTATTTTCGAAGATGACATTTTTACTTTATGGCAAATATTTACCGCCACAGGAATAAAGAGCGCGACAATCCCTGTCGAACTCATTACAGAACCGATAATCCCGACAGCCAGCATCAAAAACACCATCAGTTTTTTAGGATTGTCACCCGCCATTTTTACAATCCAAACCCCAACCTTTGAGGAAACTCCCGTTCGCTCGAGGCTCTCACCGATAATAAACATCAAGGCGATCAAAATGATACTTTGGTCCGAAAAACCTTTGAGCGCGTCCTGAAACTTTACAACGCCTGTCAACGGCAAAGCCAAAAGCGCAAACAAAGCGACAAAATCCATTCGTGGCTTATTGATGACAAAACAAAGCACACAAACAGCCAAAAGAGATAAAGCTATGAGCAGATCGCCGTTCATTTTTTAAGTTTTGAACCGTTCCCGCAACTGACGGGAACTCTTAAATCAGTATAAAAAAAATCCAAAGTTTTTTCAAACGAAGAGCCGTCTTGTCCCGACAATGTTCTCGCAAGTGTTTTTACGATCAAGAATCGTCGTCATCGTCTTCGTCAAAGTCCTCTATCTCAAATTCAGGCTCTTCGGGAACGGGCATTTTGGATTTGGACAACGCTTTTTTTGAACGCTTTGATTTTTTAGACGATTTTTTCCTTTTCAAATATGAAACATCCGTTATTTCACCGCCGGTCAATTCCACCAGTTTTCTAAAATGCTCCTGAGGTTCCCGGGTAATTGTATAACAATAAACAGCCGGTTTGTTATTGCGGGATTTAACGACTTTGAGCCAACGTTCAAGCCAGCGCAAATCCTTGGCTTTTCGATCGTCGTCAAGTTTCGGGTGATAGCGGGAGTCCGCAAAAAGCAATTCTCCGTCCCTGCCCCATTGACGCAAACCGTCTTCAAAGTCCGAAAAGATAATCAAGCCGTCATAACCGCCTTCCAACACAACATCCAGCCACGCCCCGACCGATCCCGTAGCAAAATTGGGCGCGTATTTTTTGTAAATCTGTCTGCCCGCGATCGACAATTTTTTTTCATCCGTATTGTCATCGCCCATCTTTTTTGCCATAACGGCAGCCTGTTTATCCACGCGGGAACGCTTGGCGCCCGTCAACTCCCCGTCGCGAACCTCTGTGACAATCGCATTAAATTCATAAATGTCCGCATCGGGGAAAAGTTCGTAAATTTCCGCCTTGACCGCAGGAAGATAAGGTGTCATCGATGGTGAACAATCCAAATAAACCGCAAGTTTTTGCGCCTTGATTGTCGTTCCCATGATTTTAAATCCGCTAACAAAAGATTTGCCGTCCCCGATTCCAACTCCCTTTCCGGAACCGATTCCTCCGCCGGAACCTCCCCCGCTCCCGCTGCCCATATCGCCAAAACCGCTGGCAAAATCCCCAAAACCGTCCTTGCTGAAACCCGACAAGGAGGGCATGTCGATTTCTGGCAAAACAAGCGTTCCCGCCGTATTTTTCGCCATAATGCGTTTGGGCTGGACATCAATTTTAGCAGCGCGCCGGGGGCGTTCCCGCGAAGCGCCGTCGTTCCCGCCGCCTGCTCCGGTAACAAACGCGTTCGGTTCCTCTTCAACATTAATCACAATGCTTTGTGTGATATAAAAAATCGCAAAGGCCAACAAAATCAAATGGAAGACTAACGAAAAAACCAATCCGGCCCCCCCCCATGTCCGCAAAGTCCGACGCCAAAAAGATTCCTTGTAATTTAAAACCTCCCCGTTCTCATTTTTCAAATGTCGCAACTTTTGCCCTGCGGGTGTCGTCTCCCAAACAAAATCTGACGTCTCCTTCGACAAAGGCGCATAGGCTTTCCTTTCCCGAGATTTTTTTGTCTCCGGATCTGAAGCTTTTGCGAGTTTGGATTTTTGCTTACAAACAAAACAAGCAAAGGCCTCTTGGGTCTTGATCGAATGTCTAGGCCAATTCATATTTTTATTTCCCGGACCAAAGCCTCAAACATTTTAGCAAAAAGTTTTCAAGCACCGAACCGTCTTGCATGTTAAGCTCCAACAATCTCGCCGCGCGTTCCAATTCATAACAGGAAAGCGCGACCGGATGCACCAGCGGATTGGCGGTGCCATAGGCAAGCGACAGTTTTAACAGCGATTCTTGCATTTCAATCAACAATTGACGTCTGACTCCGCGTTCATTGCCGACACTTATCGCTTCGAGCTGATCTTCCGAAAGGTTCGGCGACAAATCCGCCTCCAGATGCTTCCATTCCTTTTCCGCAATTTTTTTTACAAGAGCCTGAAAACGCGCCGTCAAAGAATAAACGCTGAAAATAGCGCGATCTATCCCATGTGTCCTGACTTCATTTTGAGTCAAACCCAAAATCCATTTTTCAAAGTCCGCACGCCATTGCGTCCAGTCTTCGTCTTCAATACAATCTTCTCCCGGGATTCTAAAATGCAGTGTGCGCGACAAAATCGTCGGCAAAACTTGGTTGATTGCCGTTGTCAGCAAAAAAATATGCGTTCCCGCCGGCGGCTCTTCAAGGGTTTTCAAAAATGCGTTCGCAGCATCTTTCCCCAAACGGTCCGCCTCATAAACACAGGCGACTTTTTTGTCACCGAAACTCGGCGCCAATTGGAGTTCCCGACAAAGTTCGCTCATCGAATCCATACTGATGCGACGAATTTTATTACTCGGGCGGATTGCATGAAAATCAATCGACTTGACAGCCGGCATTCCTAAAATCTCACTCGACAATGCCTGGCAAACAAGATCGAGCGTCTTCGCCGATCCTCCATAAAGCAAAATTCCATGCGGCAAACGCCCTGCTGCAAGCGCTTTAAAAAGAACATCAACCGCTCGAAGCGAGCCGAGAGCTCCGGGAAGTTCCTTTTGACAATCCATTATTAAGACAAATTCAAGCAGAAAACAATTTGTGCCGCAATCTCTTCGATTGATTTTTCGCCGTCAATACGAACAATTCTCTCCGGATTTTGAGCGGCGAGCTTGACATACGCCTCCCGAACGCGTTCGTAAAAACGAAGTTCCTGCGATTCCATTCGATCCTTTTTTTCAAGTTCCGGATGACGGGAGCGCGCGCGAGCGAAGCCGACTTCGACCGGCAAATCGATCCAAAAGGTCAAATCCGGCACAAGCCCTCCCGTTGCGAAACGGTTGAGTTTGGCAATCTCCGTCATACCCAGTACTCGTCCCGCCCCCTGATAAGCTACCGACGAGTCAACAAAACGATCGCTCAAAACATAAGCTCCGCGCTCAAGCGCGGGAACGATCACTTCGCTCACCAACTGCGCGCGTGCAGCCGCGAACAACAAGGCTTCTGTTTCTTGAGAAATTTCTCGACCATAATCCGCATACTTTATGATCTTTCGCAAATCTTCTCCCAACTCCGTTCCGCCGGGTTCGCGAGTCAATACGACTTCAAATCCGCGGGAACGCAAATTTTCGCCCAGCAGTTGAATCTGGGTCGATTTGCCTGCGCCCTCGCCGCCTTCAAAAGAAAGAAACTTTCCTCTCATCGTTCCCAACAAGCGCTCAATTCGCTTTTTTCACTTTGATTTCAACTGTTTCTACCGGCAATTTTTCGCCGGAGATCTTCAAAGTCGCCTTGCCGCTCGCCCCGCGTTTGCCGCGCAAAATAACCTGGGCCATTCCGGCAAAAGCCTTCATCTCCGTCCCTTTCATCGACATCTGATCCGTCTGGTCGCCATTGCAAACACCAACAATTTCAGCCGCCCCGTTGACAGAAAATTTCAACATATTTTTCGCCGTCGGCACCTTTAATCCGTCTTTGTCTGCAATGATGATCGTAACATAGGAAAGGTCGCAACCGTCGCCGCTAATTTCCTCGCGATCTGCGGTCGCAAGAATTTTTGCCGCATCTCCGGTCGTCTTAACTTCGTCTTCCGCCCATTTCTTGCCGTTTTTATAAGCGATGACTTTAAGGGTTCCCGGTGTATATTTTACGTCATTCCAGACCAGGCGATAGCGTTCCCGCATATCCCCGTTCATATCTTTACCTGTCAGAGAGGCGTTCTTTTTCTTCGTGCGCTTGCCGAGAGATTTGCCGTTCAAGAACAACTCCGCGGAATCTCCGGAGGTATAAACCATCACGGGAACGATCTTCCCGTCGCGAACGCCCTTCCAGTTCCAATGCGGCAAAATATGCGCCATCGGGACATCCGGCATCCAATGGGATTGGTAAAGCCATGCCCGATCTTTCCGGAAACCGCAAAGGTCAACAATGCCGAAATAAGAACTGCGTGCGGGCGATCCCTGCTTTTTGAGACGCTCCATTTCTTCTTTCAATTTTTTCAGTTCTTTTTCGGGAACGCCGCGAAAATCATTTTCGGGTTTTCTGCCAAGATTCCAAGGAGTCGGCTCGCCAAGATAGTCAAAACCCGTCCACACATATTCTCCCGCGCAACGCGGCTCGTCGTCGAGGGCTCCGAACTCGACATCGGGAGCGTAAGCCCAACCGGGAGCGTAGAGTCCATAGTCGCTCACAAGGCACATGGCGATATTGTCACAAAAATTACGACGCCAGAACGGATCGAAATTGTTATCGTTCGGGAACGAATAAAATCCGCGGGAACTCACACAAGAAGATGTCTCCGAAGCGACAAACGGCTGCTTGTTTTTGTTCGCGAAGTTTTTATAGTCATTCGGCTTATAATTGAATCCGTGAACATCAAATTCCTTGCCAAATCCGTTCCAAGAGGCGCTCAAATCGTTACAGCCGACCGTCACCTGGCGCGTCGAGTCGTATTTTTTGAAAAGTTTCACCAGTTCACGGGCAATCTCCGGTCCATCTTTCTTGCCCTGCTCTTCAATTTCGTTGCCGGCGGACCAGGCAATAACGCAAGGATGGTTGCGATCCCGCAAAACAAAGTTGCGCACATCGCGTTCCCGCCAATCGTTCCAGAAAAGATTATAGCCGTTCGTTTTGCCTTCCTTCAGATATTTCCAGCAATCAAAAAGCTCGGCATCGACAAGAATTCCTTTTTCATCGCAAATCTCTAAAAGTTCCGGTGCGGGCGGATTGTGGGAAGTGCGAATCGAATTGCAGCCGAAGCTTTGCAAAATCTCAACTTGGCGTTCGATTGCCCGTTTGTGGACAGCCGAGCCCAAGGCTCCGAGGTCGTGGTGCTGACAGACGCCCTTGATCTGAACACGACGATCGTTCAAATAAAATCCGTCGGTCTTCCACTCGGCCTTGCGAACGCCGAACTTTGTAAGCGAACGGTCAATCGCTTTGCCGTTTATAAGAATTGTCGTTTGCAGCGCATAAAGCGACGGAGAAGTCACATCCCAAAGTTTGGGGGAAGAAAGAAGCATCTCAACATTCGCAACGGCACTTGCGTTGGCGGCAATTTTAAGCTTCGCAGATTTTTTGGCAAGCGGCTTCGCTTCCTTTTCCCGCGGGATCGGATAAATTTCCTGAACAACCTCCGCTTCGACTTCGTTCCCGCGCGTATTGGCGACGGTTGTCTCCGTCGCTACCTTTGCAGACGTAGCCTTCAGTTCCCGGGCAGGCTTTTTATCATTTATTTTTTTGATGCCGCTGACTTCAGGAGTGTGAACAAAAACACCCCAATGATCAATATGAACAGCCGGAGATTCGACAAAATAAGTATGGCGATAAATGCCGGCTCCCGGATACCATCGCGTCGAATTCGGCAAATTCTCCGCACGAACGGCAACAAGATTTTTACCTGATTTTAAAAATTTCGTAATATCAACACGGAAAGAATTGTAGCCGTATTTCCACTCTCCGGCGAATTCACCGTTAACATAGACTTTTGGGGTCATCATCACACCGTCAAAATCGATAAAATAGCGCGATCCCTCTGCCGGTTTCAATTCAAATTCCTTACGATACCAGCCCACAGCGTTCCACGGAAGCGACGCTGTCTGATTGGGCAGATTGGGCATAAAACGAGACTCCACACCCCAGTCATGCGGCAAATCGAGTTTGCGCCAACGGCCGTCCGCATAATTCGGTTTTGCCACCGCTTCTCCGGGATCCTTCGATGCGAGACAGTCTTCAAAGCCTCCAAACTTGGCGAATTTCCAATCTAAATCAAAAGATTTGCGCTGTGTCGGCTTCGCAAAAACCGTTAAAGCCCCAAGCGCCACAATAAAAAGAGTAGAAGCAATTTTTAGGGTTTTCATATGCTCTCATTATAAAATTTCGAACTAAATTTTGCGACAACAAAAGACTCAAAATTCAATTATCTTTGCAAATAAAAAGCGTTCCCGCAAGATAACGGGAACGCCTTTCTTTGTTTGGTTAAAAAAAACTTTAAAGTTCAGAAAACTCAGCGACACCGCGAGCCTCTGTTTCCGGAGAAATCTTTTTGACCATTCCCGTAAGAATTCCTCCGGGACCGCACTCGATCATCTCGTTGACGCCCATAGAAACCGCTTCACGAACGCAATCTTCCCAAAGAACCGAAGAAACGACCTGCTTGGCGAGCGCCGCTCGCATCGCTTCGGGATCGTCGATCAATTTGCCTGTCGTGTTGGTGAAAACCGGAATCTGCGGCTTTTTGAACTCCACCGTTGAGAGGAAGGCTGCAAATTTTTCACGGGCAGGCTCCATCAGGCGCGAGTGGTAAGCTCCGGCGACCACGAGCGGGATCGCTCTCTTAAACTGCTTTGTCTCCGCATTTTTGGCGCAAGCCGCCTTGATTTTTTCCGCCTCGCCCGAAATAACAATTTGTCCCGGAGTGTTAAAGTTTGCAGCCTCGACATCAAATTCCTTGCAAAATGCAAGCACATCTTCGCGGGAACCGCCGATAATTGCCGCCATACCGCCCTTTGTCATGTCACAAGCCTCCTGCATCAGGCGTCCGCGCTCGGCGACCACCTTGAGTCCCGTTTCAAAATCCCAAACTCCTGCAACAGCATAGGCAGTCAATTCCCCGATTGAAAGTCCAAGCACACAAGCGAGATTATCCAATTTGCCCTGCTCTTTAAGCAATTGCGCAATAACATAGCCCTGCGTAAAAAGCGCCGGCTGGCAAACGCGCGTTTCCGTAAGCGTCTCCTGCGGACCTTCAAAACAAATCTGCTTTAAGTCGAACGGCAAAACCTTGGACGCGCGATCATAAATGTCGCGAGCGGTTGCCGACGCGTCATAGAGAGACTTGCCCATGCCTACTTTTTGAGCACCTTGACCAGAGAATAATAATGCTTTCATAATTAGAAAAATTATAGAATGAAAAGCGCGTTCCCGCAAAAAAAATCGATTGGAAAGAAATTTTTCCAATCGACTTCAAAAACCTGAAAATTATTCTACTTTTTCAAATTTTCCGCACGGGCTTTAACCATTTCCGCCTTTGTCCGGCGACGCTTGCGCACTTCAGGCCTGGAATATTCCTTTCGCTTTTGTTTGTCGCGTGAAGGCAGTTGTCGGATTGCAACCGAATCGCCATGCGCCTTAAGGCCTTCCATGCCTGCAAATGCGCTGACAATCGGATTTGCCAATCGGATTGATTTTTCATCATAGCGAACAAAACTGGAACGGCGAATAAAGTCTTCGACGCGCAAACCGCTGGCGAATCGTCCCGTCCGGTTGGTCGGCAAGGTGTGAGACGGTCCCGCGACAAAGTCTCCGAGCGCCGCCGGAGTAAAATGCCCCGACAAGATCGCACCAGCCGTCGTCACGCTTTCCGCCAAACTGCGTTCATAAATGCCGCGTGTTTGCAACTCGAGGTGCTCGGGCGCCACAAAATTGATCACCTCGACGGCAGCCCTCAAAGAATCCGCATTGATAATGCAAAGATTTTTTTCAAGCGACTCGCGCAAGAATGCTTCACGTTCCGAATAGCGATGAATCTCAATATGAAGTGCGTCCAAGATGCGTTTTTCGACAGAATCGTCGAGTGACACGATATAGAGACGCTCTCTTCCGGAGCCGTGCTCAGCCTGAGCCAAGAGGTCGATTGCCGCCCACTGCGCCTTTGTTTTGCGATCGACAACGACCATCAATTCACTCGGTCCGGGCAAAAGATCGATGCCGACAAAACCGAACAGCGCGCGTTTCGCCTCCACGACATAAGCGTTCCCGGGACCGGCGATTTTATCAACTCTCGGGATCGTCGCCGTGCCGTAAGCCATTGCCGCAATCGCTTGGGCGCCTCCGACTTTGTAGATTTCAGAAATACCACAAAAATGCGCTGTCGCCAAGATCTCGGGAGCGACCGTCCCGTCTTTTCTGGGCGGTGTACATATAATCAAATGAGGCACTCCCGCGACTTTTGCCGGGATTGCCGTCATAATAACGGTTGAACACAACGGAGCCTTGCCGCCCGGAATATAAAGGCCGACATTTTGGATCGGAGAAAAACGCTCGCCGACAACAGCGTTATGGGCATTGCGCGCCTGCCAATTGCTCGGGACGTTTCGAGAATGGAAACTCGTTACAGAATCGATCGCCGCTTTGATTGCAGCCAATTTTGAACTCTCAATCGTCGCGACCGCATCCGAAATCTCTTTTTTGCTAACTCGCAATGTTTCCGGCGTCAATTTTGCACCATCATATTTTTCTGTAAGTTCCAATATCGCCGCATCTCCTTGCAAACGAACCGACTTTAAGGTGCTTTCAACGGATTTCACAAGCTCCTGATTTTTTCCTTGAGAATCAGCAAATTTGCGGAGCTTCTCAAAACAATCTGCATCTTTTGTAGATATTTTTAACATATGTGTCTAATGGATCTTAATTAAAAAAATAAAAATCTTCATCAATTATAGTTAAAATTTTTTTTTTATCAAGCAATAAACTCAAAAAAAAATACGTTCCCGCAAATAAATTTTCGGGAACGTATTTTTATATATTCAAAAAATTTAAATTTTATCGATTAAAACGGGACATCGTCATCGATTGACGGCTTTGCTGTTGTTTTTTTTGCCGGAGCCGCTTTTTCTTCTGCGGGAGCGGTCTGCGTCTCTGAGCCGCCGACCTCCCAAATATCGTCTCCGCCAAAAGAATTTCGAGAGGGGAAAATCGTCAAATCCTGTCGTCCGTTATACTCGCGAACATTAATTCTTCCGCGCACGGCGACTTTGTTGCCGGCTTGTTGCAGACAGATTGGCGGCTGCCCGTCAACATAGCGCACGCCCAAACTTGCCCAGCTGAGGCCTTCATAGGGTTCGAGCAGCTTCACACGGACATAAGCACCCTTGCCGGCATTCATGCCGCTTTTCCATTCACGCATCGTGCCGTCATAAACTTCCAGCTCGAAAACTTTATCTTCTTGAGAGGACGCAATCGTTTTCGACATTCCTGCCGTTGAAGCGGCGGCAATGTTTCCGCGAGCCGAAAGCATCTGTTTGATTTCGGCGAGCTCGGCGCTGATTTCTTGCAATTTTTTTATAATTTCGTCGTTCATAAATTTCAATAGATTTAAATGGGGGTTTTATGTATTCAGTCTATTATTTTTTTTGCGTTCCCGCGAGTAAATTATTGTAGCGTTCCCGCGTCATCAAATAACTTTCTATTTTTTCAGGAATGCCGGGAACATCGAATATTTTTTCCAAAAGCATCTTGTTTTTGCGACAAAGTTTTGCAGACGCCTCGTTCCCCTGCTTAATAAATCCGCGGACATTCCCTGTTCCGACCTCCTCAAATGCAAAGCTCAACATCAGGGGAAAAACTTCGCTCAAAACACCGCGTCCCTGGAAATCGCGTTTTACATAAGCCGTATATTCAAAACAATCTTCATCATAAAGATCAACTTTTAGCAACAAAACGCCCAAAAACATTCCGTTCCCGCGACTGACAATCGCAAACGGATATTTCGTTCCCGCACGATAAGCCTCCAAATATTCGGCGACAATTTTTTGAGCGTCCGAAAGGTTTTTCGGCGCCTCGAGATTTAAATACTTTACGATCCCGGGATCGCTCAATATTTCAAATACTTCCGCCGCATCATCCATTGTGAGTTTCCGCAACGAATAATGCTCGCTCTCCAAAATCCTAATTTTCCCCATAATTTAACAAGACCTCCAATCGACGACATCCACCTTCGGATAACGATTGCCGTTATAATAGCTGAACGAAAGTTTAATCGCCATATCGACCCGTTGTCCGACTGTCGGCAAAATTTTCATCCCGTGCCCGGAAAAGGTGACCTTGACGCCCGGTTCGGTCTCCACTTCAAAGCGAAACGAATCAATTTTTTGAGAAGAGAAACTCGGGAACACGACCATCTGCGGCACAGGAATGTTGGAAAGTCCGAAAACGGGTTCCGGATTGCCCTCGCCGAAGGGAGACATTCTTGTCACTTGATCAAACAATTCAAGCGTTATGTCCTTTTTGTCGAGCCATTTGACTATCTGGATTTTTTCATCGGGAACGTAATTGCATTCCGGGGCTTGAATATAATTTTCGAGTGCGGCTTCAAAATCTTTGCGCAACTGCTCCACTTTATTTCGATAAGCGGTGATGCCCGTCGCCATCGGATGTCCGCCCCATGTCTCCAAAGAATCTTGCGGGATTTTTTTTAGCAGTTCCAAAAGATTGACTCCTTTGACCGACCGTCCGGAGCCCTTCGCATATTCGCCTTCAAAGCCCAATACGATACAAGGCTTGTTGTAAATGCGCGCCAATCGTCCGGCGACAATCCCGACCACACCCGTATGCCAATTGCCTGCAGCCAAAATCCCTTTTTTGCCCTCATATCCCAAATCGGCAATCTGCTGCTTAGCCTCCTCAAAAACACGCCGCTCAATTTCTTGTCGGGCGGCATTCATTTCACAAAGTTGCAATGCCAATTCGCGACAATGGCTCGCGCTATTGCTCAAAAGCATCTCAACAGGCAATGCCGCGTCCGCAAGCCGTCCGGAGGCATTGATTCGAGGGCCGATTCGGCGGGAAATGTCCGTCGGGACGATTTCCGCCCGTCCCCCGACCTTGCTTGCCTGAAGGATCGCCAAAATTCCCTGGCGCTTTGTTTGACGCATCTGCCGAAGCCCAAACCAAACCATAATCCGATTTTCATCTACGAGCGGCGATATGTCTGTAATTGTTCCCATCGCCACCAAATCCAAATATTCTCTCAGATTCATCTGAAGTGCGTGCTTGTCCCCACGGGAACGCAAAATCTTTACGACGCCATGCACCACTTTAAAAACGAGCCCCGCGGAACAAAGCGGAGAATACTCCGGAGCAGAAGCCCTGGAGGAATTAGGGTTGACCAAAATATCCGCCGGCGATACCGAGTCCGACTCCAAGGTTCTGTGATGATCGATAACGATCACTTCACAACCGCGGGAACGCAAATAACGGATTTCCTGCACAGCATTGGTCCCGCAATCCAAGGCGATGACAAGTTTGGGCTGTCCGCAAGCGAGCATGCGATCCACCATCGCGCGCGACATTCCGTAACCCTCCGTTTTGCGGCGCGGAATAAAATAGCGGGGCTTTAAATGATAATCGCGTAAAAAACTGACCAAGATCGTTGTCGCGGTAATCCCGTCAACGTCATAGTCACCGCAAATTGAAATGCTGTCCCGATTGTCGATCGCTCTTAAAATTCGCTCCGCGCAAGCCCTTAAGCCCGGAACACGAAAAGGATCCGTCACCTGCGAAAGTCGAGGCTGTAAAAAACGTTCCGCGTCCTCGACGATCGTCTTGCCGCGCAAAGCGACAGCCGTAGCCACCGCCGGCAAAAGGCCTAATTCCTCTTCCAGGTCATGAACCGCTTGAGGGTCCGCTTGTTGGGCGATCCAACGCATTTTCTATTTTTTAGCCTCCGTCGGCGCAACGGCGGACTTGACATCGACAGCCAGATTGTCAATCGTCGCATCCGTTTCCGTCGATTCGTCAAAATCTCCGATTACCGCCGCGTTCGAATATGTTTTTTCGTCTTTTGGATTCTGACCTTCGAGCGCTTCGCCGACCAACTGGTCATCCATCCAAACATAATAGCCCGAAGCAATCCCCTTTTTATCACCTTTCAAATAACAAATACGAATATCGACAGGATTTTCCGTAAAAAACTTTTCCCCGTTCCCAATATCTTTTGTGCCATAGAGAATGTTGTTGCGGTTGTTCCAAAAAAGTCCTTTTTCGCCCACATAAAGAGTGCCGGCATTCTTGCCGTTCCCGAGCGATGCGGCGAGGCAATTGTCAGGGC
The DNA here is from genome assembly GCA_024697185.1 of Opitutales bacterium. GTDB lineage: Bacteria > Verrucomicrobiota > Verrucomicrobiia > Opitutales > UBA953 > Spyradosoma. The sequence goes on from JAILGB010000020.1 coordinate 73,434, forward strand.
TGTTAAGACTTTGCATTTTTACGGTAAACGCAAGAGTGCACTCATGTTCCTTGCCTTTTTGAGGAAGCGGATAGTGACATTTTGCGATATCGCCGGCGGCGGATTTTATTTTAAATCCCGTTCCCGTTTTTTTAATTTTTTTTCCGGAAACTTCAAAAGTCGGGCGCGCCAACTTTTCTACGGGAACGCGCTTTAAACCGGCATTGCGCTGCCCGACTCCCAAAACGCGCGCGATATTGCCGGCAACAATAAGTTCTCCCTGGGCATTAGGATGCGCGCCGGCAGGGCCGTCGCACATAGAGCCGTCCTCCACATAAAATCCGCGACTTATAGAGGCCAGCGAAACTTTAGAAGATCCGGTACTCCATTTTTTTTCAATATTGAGCGACTGCAAATATTTATTATAGCGTCCGTAATTGTTTTTGTGCTTTGTTCCCGTCCCGTTGTCGGCAGCCGTCGGCAAGACTTCAAAAACGAAAACACGAATTTTTGGATTATATTGCTGATAGGCTCGAACAATTTCGTGAACGTGTTCCGCGATCTTTTTATCGGGCTGAGCCTGATCGTAAAGGTCGTTGATGCCAATCAGAATACAAAGTGTGTCCGGCTTCTGCTTCCCATAAACCTTGGGATAAGTTTCGCCCTTGTATTCCTTTAATTCCGTTCCGTCATAAAACTGATTTTTGCCGGGAACAAAGGGATTTTTCAACCCCAATTTAAGTGTCACGGGACCGCGGTTTTCCGGCGGGAACACAGATTTGGGATCGGATTTATACACCCTTTCGTTTTCATGTCCGGCATATTGATAGGCCCGACCGCTCGCCGCAGCCTCCGAAACATTGAGAAAAGCAATTCCCCGATAATCCGGCGTCAACGATGAAACATCGACATTGTTGCGCGCACCCCGCGTCATGCCCATCGGCTTGAACTCTTTGCCGTTATCGACAAAGTTTTTAAAAAGCTGATAACGATAACTGGGGACAGGTCCCTTCAGATAAATACCGCCCTGCGTGATCGAATCTCCGATAAAAACAATCTGCTTCGCTTCGTAAACAGTTGCGGGAGCCGCCGTCACCGACGATGAAAAAAGTGCGGCGAGAAGAAAAATAAAAATTAAAGATTTCATCTTATTTTAAAATTCTAATATCTTTATACAATCGAACTGACCAAATCCGCCAATTCCCTATCGACGACATTCGGCTCCGACTTTCGACGGATCCCGGCAAGAATTGAAATGCTCCCGCCATTTTTCAAACGCCAGGACGCCTGCAAAAATTGCCTCAATTTTTCAACACTTCTGAAAAAAAGACTGACTTCCCCCTCTTGTATTTTGCCGGACTGGGAAAGTTTGATGCTGTTGAGCGCATTCGCCCAATAAGTAAGTCCGTCAACAATGAGCAAAGTCTCTTTTCCCTGTTCCGCCAACGATTGCGCCCGCGACAATGCAAAATCCGGAACCTCGGCGACAATTTGCAAAGGGCTGTTGATATAGGACGCATAGATTTCGACCGATGACGGCAAATTTTGTCGCAACTCGGCGGGCTCTTCCGGCCGAGCCTTTACCAGAACATAAATGACTCGCAAATCCGGATTTTTTTCACAGGCATCCCGTGCGATGCAGACCAATTGGCGCGTCACGCCCAATTTTCTATCAAAAAACAGCGTCCTTGTCTCCCCTTTTAAAAATGTGCCGAGAGCAAAACTCCGATCCAAAACCAACTCATCCTTGGGAGCTTCCGCCGTCATTTTGTAAAAAGGTTCCCGCTTTGTTCTTTTAAAGGGATTCTCTCCATCAATCGACAAAACCTTAAAAACTCGTGGCGGGATCGAAAGTTCCCGGGGAAATTTTAAAATTTCCGCTTCAATCCACTCTGCATTTTTTATTTTAAAACGATGGACAAGAGCATCTGTCATCTCCGGCGTCATTTCGTCAATCTTGCCAAAACTCGCTTGGGAACGCAAATAAGCCCAGCCGCCCGTTTGGACGCAGACGGCTCCCGAACAAAATTCGTGCTCAGCCTGAGCGATGAGCGCCTCCGTCAAAGGCGCGAAATGATGGGAACGGTTGTGCGGACGATTTTTGCGGACACGGCGTCTTTTCAACGTTTTCCGCTTAAACTTATGCGGCTTGATCTGTTTTCGCGGGGCGCGCTTGTCGTAAAATTTCCTTTTCTGTTTCTTTTCCATTTTTATATATCCTTTAAAGATTTTGCCGGCCGTGTTTAACAGCCGACATTAAAACCCTTTATTTTTTTACTGATTTGCGCGTTGTTTTTTTTGTTCCCGCGGGAACACTTTTTGCCTCACGAGGTTTAAACTCAAAACTCAAACGTCCGTTACGGTCAAACTTCAAACGTGCCTCAAACGGACGCTTCGTTTTTTGCGAAACGAAAGTCATATAGTCCGTCTGCTCGCCAGCCAGCATTTTTTTGCAAACGTCTTCGCTGATTGCCGTTCCCAATAAAATTTTCCCCAAGCGCACAGGGCGCGCCGGAAGATTTTTGCCGCGAACATCTGCCGGGTTTGTTTCATAGGCGTTCGGAGTCGAATAAATCGGCAACTTGGTCACAGGACAAAAACCAATCGGCTGCAGAGTCGTAAAATCAACTTCATCGCTCTTTTCCGCCTCTTCAACACCTTCTTCTTTTCGATCGGGGAAAACGAATTCCACCTTGTATGCCTCATTTTCAGCTGCCGGAGCCACCAATTTGAGCCATGCCGTAAAGGGACGGTTGAAACGCGATTTAAAATCGTCAAACGGACCGATTTTTTCTTTCGAAAGCAACTGGCGCACCTCCTCCTTGTCAAGAATATGTCCGTTCACATTTTTATAAATCGCCAAACGCGGGATTTGACGTCCGCGCCCTCCTTGAATCTCATCGTTGGAACGATACATGCGGAAATTTTCCAACAACGGCGAGCCGTCGCTCGGCGAAATCAGATCTGTGGTCTCCCAAGTGTCTGCGCCCAAAACATCATTTGATTTTGCAACAATATTTTTTGTCAAATCAATAATGCCGTTCATAAAATCTTCCCGGCTAACGCGGCCTTCCGAAACCTCTCGCAACTGATACTCCCATTCGCCCGTCATTGCCGGACTGTTGAGAATTTCAAAACCGAGGATTTTCAAAAAGCTCATCAATTCCTCCGCCTTGATTGTCGGGACAAGATCTTTTCCCGCCCGATCGACATATTTTGTCTTAATCAAGTGCTCAATGATGCTTGCGCGCGTTGCCGGAGTTCCCAGACCGCGTTCCTTCATCGCTTCCGCGAGTTCTTCATCGTCAACGAGTTTTCCCGCACTCTCCATTGCACCCAACAATGTCGCTTCATTGTAGCGTGGCGGCGGCTTGGTGCTTTCCTCGTGCATATCGATTTTTTTAATCGCGGCGACTTCGCCTTCGACAGCAGCCGGAATTGACGATTCCGGCTTTTCGTCGCGTCCATAAACTTGACGCCAACCGGGAACGACCATTACTTTGCCTTCCGTTTTAAAATTGTGTTTGCCGGCGACCGTCGTTGTGCGCGTCGTCACATCAAACTCTGCAAGCGGGAAAAACACGGCGATAAAACGGCGGACAATCATGTCATAAACTTTTGCCTCCATCTCACTCAACTGACCGCGCGGCACCTGGTCCGTCGGAATAATCGCAAAGTGATCCGAAATTTCCTGATTGTTAAAAATACGACGGTTAAAGGGATTGATCCAATCTTTCTCCAACGGCATTTTCGCACAATTCGCAATCGTCGGATTCGCGTTCCCGCAAAGCATTTGAAGCGTGCGTTTGCAAGTGGGCGCATAATCTTCAGGCAAGGCGCGCGAATCCGTTCGCGGATAAGTCGTCGCCTTGTATTTTTCGTAAAGCGCCTGCACAATTTCCAAGGTGCGTGATGCGGAAAGGGAAAAACGTTTGTTGGCCTCACGCTGCAAGGTCGTCAAGTCATAAAGCTTGGGACAAACCTCCGTCACATGTGTTTTCTCGTCATGGACAATCCCCGTTCCCGCGGCATTACATTCCGCCAAGACTTGCTCGGCAAAAGCCTTATCTCTGATCCGATCCGCCTTGTCCGCTTTGTCACCCTTCTCGTCAGCATCGGTTTTTTTGAAATCGGAACGTTGATAAACTCCGCTGTATTCGCCTGCGGGAACGGCAAATTTTGTTTCAATTCGCCAATAATTTTCGGGAACGAAATCCCTAATTTCCAACTCGCGATTGACCAACATCGAAAGCGTCGGCGTCTGCACCCGGCCGACCGTCGTCACATCTCCGCGCCCGCGACCGATCCTAAGTGTGATTGCCCGCGTGCCGTTAATCCCGACAAGCCAGTCCGATTCCGCGCGGGAACGGGCTGCCGCCAGGAGGTTTTTCATCTCCTCGCCCATTTTCAAATGTTTGAACCCGTCCGCGATCGCCGAAGCCGTCATCGAGGTCAACCACAAACGCTTTACCGTTTTCTGGCACTTGGAATATTGATAAATATAAGAAAAAATCAATTCGCCCTCGCGGCCGGCATCGCATGCGTTCACCAAACAGTCGACATCCGGACGGCGAATCAGCCGCTCGAGACGAAGATATTGTTCTTTGTTTTCCGGGATCAGTTTCAGTTTGAATCCCGGCGGAATTATCGGCAAACGCTTATAAGTCCAGCGCTTGTTGTTGGCATCATAATCCTGAGGATCCGCCAAAGTGACCAAATGACCGAGAGCGTGAGATACGACATAGTCGTCATTTTCGTAACAATCACCTTTTTGTCGAGCCCCGAGAACCTTTGCGATATCTGACGCAACAGAAGGCTTCTCGGCAATAACTAACGTCTTCATTTTTATAATATGTTGTAAATTAGGTGCCTTGAATAATTATCGATTTTGCCCTCCCAAGACATAACTGAGGACTTTTATAATATCATACAACAGATCCTAAACTTGTCAAATAGAAAGACGCAAAAAAAACGCACTAAACTAATATTTATGGAAAAAACTAAAGACAAGCGGCTGTTTTTAATTAAAATTTATAGATTTTATAAAAATAGACCAAGTGACGCGGTGCTCGCTACATCTTCGCGGGAACGAGTCATTTTTTCAAATTTTCAATCTTGTCTTGCAAATGAACTTGAAAAGATGGCGTTCCTGTGACCGCGGCAAGCGCTTCTCCGACAAGATAGCAAGAGCCGGCGACAAGAATGATTTCCCCATCATCCGTCTGTTCGATGCATTTTCGAGCCTTGGGGAAAATTTCCGCAAGCGAGGAAAATTTTATCGTTCCCTTAAAATCATCGGGAACGCAAGATTCCAATTCTTCCTGAGAACAGGCACGTTCCTGATCCGGACGGACAAGAATGATTTTTCGCGCATATTTTGACACAATTTTTAAAATCGCCCTCGCCCGTTCGATTCCCAACACTCCGACAATCGCCACAATTTTTTTGTCCGTTTGAGCGAGCATCGCATCGAGCGCCTTTGCACATTCTTCGTTGTGTGCGACATCAAGAATCAATCTTTGACCGTCTTCAAGCGTCATCGACTGCCACCGTCCCTGCCAATCAATTTTCAACAAGGCTCCGGCGGAAACATTTTTCTTGCAAAAAGAACTGACGGCAGCGAGAGCGAGAGCCGCATTGTGTCGTTGATGCTCTCCAAAAAGATTTGTCTCGGGAAGAGTTTTTTTCAAGCTCGAAACATCCTCAAAAAACGCTCCGCGGGAACGGCAACAATCTTGTATCACCGTGTATGCGGGAACGGGCAGCCAACCCGAAAAAACCTTTTGGCCGCGCTTAATAATCCCGGCTTTTTCTGTCGCGATCTCCGCATAAGTGCTTCCCAATATGTCACAATGATCAAAGCCGATTGAACTTATAATAACATTTGTCGCGACTTGAGGCTCGAGAATATTAGTGGCATCCAGTCTCCCGCCCAATCCGCATTCATAAACGGCGACGTCGCAACGTTCCCGCGAAAAATGCAAAAAAGCGATTGCCGTCATCAGTTCAAAAAACGACGGAAAATCACGATCGCCTGGTTTGCCGAAAATTTTTGCAGCGCGATAAACTTCCTGCACATAAGCGGCGATTTTTTCGTCAGATAAAATTTCTCTATTTACCTGAATGCGCTCACCGAGCCTCAAAAGGTGTGGCGAGGTATAAAGTCCGCATTTCAATCCCTGCTCTCTCAACAACGCTTCACACATCGCCGCGGTTGAACCTTTGCCGTTGGTCCCGGCAATATGAATCGCGGGAACGGCATTTTGAGGATTGCCGAGTTCCCGCATTAAAGAACGCATACGTTCAAGTCCCAATTTGCTGCCAAAATTTCTTAGACGGCAAAGTTCTTCCAATATTTTTTGAACGTCGTTCATTTTTTTTAAATCAAAGAGCCCCGCGTTCCCGCGAGGCTCCTTTTTTCTTTGGTTTTTTCGTTTACGCCAAAGCAGCTTTTGCCTTTTCGACGATGGCGGCAAACGCCGGAGCGTCGTTGATGGCAAGCTCGGAAAGATTCTTGCGATCAATCACAATGCCGGCTTTTTTAAGACCGGCGATAAGACGGCTATACTGAATGCCGAGAGGACGGCAAGCGGCATTGATGCGCACAATCCAAAGTCCACGAAAATCGGACTTCTTGTCGCGACGATGCGCATAAGCGTATTTTTGAGCGCGATTGACAGCGTCGTTTGCGTGAGTGTAAGCGCGCGATTTAAGGCCGAAATAACCTTTCGCTTGCTTCAAGACACGTTTGCGACGTGCGCGAGTTGCTGGAGAATTTGTTACACGTGACATGTTTTATTGATTCTGTTTTTAGAGAGCTCGAAGGTCGTCAAAAAAATTTACCTTTTTCGCTCGGTTAATAATTGTTTCGCAGTGCTTCTCTTAATTGGATTAAGCAAAAGGCATCGCGGACTTGAAGGTTTTTTCGAAGCCCTCGTCCACACGCTTGTCTGCCCCTGCGCGACGACGAGACTTGGTGCTCTTGTTGCGAAGGAGGTGGCGCGTGTTCGGCGAGCGACGCATAACCTTGCCGGATGCAGTCACTTTGAAACGTTTTGCGATAGATTTCTTAGTTTTTTGCATAAGAAGATTATATTATAGAGGATATTAAGACATAAATGCAAGTTTTTATTCTTTTTCCAAGCATTTTTTTGCAAACGCGTGAATTTCTTTGACCAAATTGCCAAGGCCGTTGCGACGATTGGGCGAAAGATGCTGATCAATCCCGACGGAAGCAAGAAAATGAACATCGTCATCAAGAATTTCCTGCGGGAGCGCCCCGTCAAAATAATTGCAAACGAGAAGTGCGATTCCCTTGGCTATTATCGCGTCGGCGTCACATTGGAAACGACAACGCCCGTTTTCAAAACTTTTTTCCAACCAAAGCTGCGATGTGCACCCGCGCACCAAACGATCGTCACTGCGAAGCGAATCGTCAAACGAAGGCGCATCTTTGGCGCAGTCGATAATATATTGGAAACGGTCCTGCGGATCCACCATGGGCTCAAATTCCGCCAATATCGCATCGTGTTTTTCTTTTAACGTCATCATCTTTTTTATAATTATTCAGAATAATTTTTCTTACTGATTTTGCGGCTCCCGCTAAGATTCAATTTCCTCAAACGCAAAAAATGGGGCGTGACCTCGACCAGTTCGTCGTCGGCAATGTATTCAAGCGACTGTTCAAGCGACAAATGTGTCGCGGGAGCGATTTTCATTTTGCGATCCGATCCCGCGGCACGCATATTGGTCAATTCTTTTCCCTTTTGAAGATTGACAGGCAAATCGTTATCCTTGCAGTGTTCACCGACGACCATACCCTCATAAGTTTCTTCACCGGGATCGATAAAAAACGTTCCTCGCAACTGCAAAGCGTCGATTGCGTAAGCCACAGACTTTCCCTCTCCGATCGAGACCATCGATCCCGTAATCCTCGCGGGAACATCGCCTTTAAAAGGTGCGTATTTGTCAAAACGGTGAGACATTGTCGCCTCGCCCGCGGTTGCCGTCAAAACCTTGGATCGCAAACCGATGATGCCGCGTGTCGGGATTGAGAACACAATCAATTGCCGGTTCCCGCGGCTTTCCATGTGCATCATTTCACCGCGACGCTGTCCGACAAGCGTGATAACATTTCCTGCAAAAGCTTCCGGGGTGTCAATCGTCAAGATTTCCATCGGATCGTAAATCTGTCCGTCAATCTCCTTGGAAATCACCTTTGGGCGCGAGACCGTCATCTCAAATCCTTCCCGACGCATCGTTTCGATCAAGATCGCAATATGCAAAACGCCTCTGCCGGCGACTTCGAACATTTCTCCGCCGTTCCCGTATTCCCTGACGCGCAACGCGACATCGCTTTCCGCCTCCTTGAAAAGTCTGTTGCGAAGATGACGCGCGGTCACAAATTTGCCGTCCTTGCCAAAAAACGGAGAATCGTTCACCCTGAAAATCATCGAAATCGTCGGCTCGTCAATGGCGATTGGCGGAAGCGGCTCCGGGTTTTCGCTATCACAAATCGTGTCAGAGACATAAATATCGTCAATGCCGACAATCCCACAAATATCACCGCATTCGACACTGTTGCAATTTTTTCGCTCAAGCCCTTCAAAAGTAAAAAGCTGTTTAATCTGGGCATTGCGGCTTTTCCCTTCACGATCAATCACGCAGACAGAATCTGACAAACGGAGAGTGCCTCGCGCCACTCTGCCAATCCCGATACGGCCCACGTAGTCGGAATAATCAAGAGTTGCCACCTGCAATTGCACCGGTCCCGACAAAACCTTAGGTGCCGGGACATAGTTCAAAATCGCATCCAAAAGCGGCACGATTGACGTCCGCGGATCTTTTTCCAAATCATTGACAACCCATCCTTCAAGACCGGAAGCATATAAAATCGGGAAATCCAATTGCTCGTCATTTGCATTCAATTCGACAAACAAATCAAAAACCGCGTCAATCACCTCTTCCACCCGGGAGTCCGGCTTGTCGATTTTATTGATCATCACAATCGGTTTTTTACCGAGCCGCAAAGCTTTTTCGAGAACAAAGCGCGTCTGCGGCATCGGTCCCTCCGCCGCATCCACCAAAAGAATCACCCCATCCGTCAAATTTAAAACACGCTCGACCTGGCCTCCAAAATCCGAGTGACCCGGCGTGTCGATCACATTAATCTTCACACCTTTGTAGGCGATTGAAATATTTTTTGACAAAATTGTAATCCCCCGTTCCCGTTCAAGATCATTGGAATCAAGAAAACAATCGTGCATTTCCTGATTTTCTCTAAGCATCTTCGACTGTTTGATAATCTTGTCCACAAGCGTCGTCTTGCCGTGGTCAACGTGTGCAATAATGGCAATGTTGCGAATTTCAGACATAAATTGACTATCTATTATCCCACCTTGCACCGAGCTCTTCAAATTTAAAATCTCGCGGGAACGGCAAACGATTCTCGCGGGAACGGCAAAAACAACAAAATATAAAAAGGTCTTTGAAGGGCGTAAGCCGGATTCTGTTCTTCGACGAAAACTTGCGTTCCCGCGAGCCGCATTCATTTATCTAATCTTTTTCAAGATTTCGCCGTCGCCGACGATGCGGTTTACCCGTGAGGTCGTAAGCGGGCCGCTCACTCACCTATTTTACCTTGCACCGGATTGAGTTTATCGTGCCGCCGTTGTCGCCATTGGCGCGGTGGGCTCTTACCCCGCCTTTTCACCCTTACCCTTGCGGGCGGTTTGTTTTCTGTGACCCTGTTCGTCAACGGTCTTTACAACCATCGCCCTTTTTTTCAAAAGGAATCCTGCCCTGCGGTGTCCGGACTTTCCTCTCGCGACTATTAATCGCGAGCGAATGCGTTGCGCCCTTCAAAGGCCCATTTACATTTTGTCGCCCTTCAGGACGATTGACAACAAAAAAACTCGCCGTTGCCGACGAGTTTTAAAAATGGTAGTCGCGACTAGGCTCGAACTAGCGACCTCAACAATGTGAATGTTGCGCTCTAACCAACTGAGCTACGCGACCATTTTTCAAAGTTGTAGCGATTATTCTATCCCCGATACGAGGACAAGTCAAGAACTAAAAGGACAAGACGTAATCGATCGCATCCCGGATTTTCAAAAGAGAAAAGGATTGCGATGCACGCCAATGGAAAATGCCGCGAGGCTCAATAAATGGAATTTTTTGCGCCGACGTATAAACAAGCTCCGATTTGACAGAACGCGGATAATGGCGATATTCCGGGAAATCAACAAGCAGAGTCACCAAAGGGCATGAAACAAAATCCGCCAAATACGCAACGGCATTGTCCGCGGAAATACAAATGTGAGCATGTTTTAAAAGTTCTGAAACTTGAGCCGGAGACAGTTTGTTTTTTTGATCTGCCAGCAATGAGAAATTCACCAAATTGATGCCGGACGCGTGCCCGACAAAATCGATCATCCTTCGCGACGCTTTAGGATTTTTGCCCTCAAAACTCACCAAAATGACAGGCAAATCCATTTTGATCCCGTGCAAATATTTTGCAGCCTTGGCAAAAATCCGCGCATCAATAAAATGTCCGGAACGTCCTGCGTCCAAACAAATGACCGCGTAATGCGAATCAAAATTTATGTCATAGCGCTTCAATTTTTCAAGCAAATCGACACGCTCACTATCGCTTATAGAAAGATCGAGACGAATTTCCTGTTCCACAGGAACGGTGACTCCCAAAGGCTCAAGGAGCCTGAAAGCATGAAAAACAGGATGCTCGTTTGAAAAATCATCCGTCTCGGGAACAAGACAGCTCGCCACCACATCCGTCGTTTTGCCTTTAAACGCTATCGTATTTTTAATCCCCGCAGAAAGTGCCGCCGCAGACAGAAGCTGATTATAAACAATATGCACCACCGTATCTATCTGCAATCGTTTCAGATAAAGCGTCAAATCCTCAACTTTTGTCTCCTCGTTAATCGTCAGAAGGCCGTCAAGCCGCTCATGACTGTTAAAAATACTGGCGTTCGCTTCCTTTACGAGCAAATAAATCCGCGTTCCCGCCAACTTTTTTTTCAAGGGTTTCAAAAGCACCGAAATCCAAATCGTCGTCAACAAATCCCCAGGGCATGAAAGCATCAAAGCTTTCGGCTCTTCAAAAATGTCAGGCTCCGACTTCGATTTTTCTACCATTGCTTGCAAAGTTTTTTAAAATTATCAATCGCTTCTCCATCGTTCCAAATCCCGCTCATCGAAGCGAAACCGTTAAAACAGGCCAATTCTCTGCACGCGGCGACCGCCGATGAAGAATTGACTCCGCCGTAAGCAAAAATTTGCAAGGGACTGCTCGGAAATTTTTTGCGAAAATACAAAACCGTCGCTGCCAATTCTTCCGCTGTTCTTGCGGGAACGGTCTTATCACGACTTTCGTTCAAAAACAAGGGACCCACCAAAACCGCCGCACATTGCCGCCGCGCCGTGCAAATGTCGTCATAAGAACGACAAACCGCCATTCTCAAGCCGCAATCGACTGCTGACGACGGCAAATCTCCGACAGAGTCCGCACAAAAACCGGCAAGCCCCAATCGCGCGACCAATTCGGGATGCTGGTGCAAAATAACGCGTTCCCGCAAGGATTCTGGAAGCGACTTGACCCATGCGGTAATCTGCTGGGCGTTCCAACGAGGACGACGCAAATGATAAAAAGTCAAACCTTCCCGAAAAAGTGCCGAGACGATCTTGGATTCACCCTTAAAAGCTTGTGTCGGCGAAAACACCAAAACAGCGTTTTTCTGAGCCTCGCGCGGACCAAATAAAAATTTTGCGATTTTGCCTAACATTCTTAAAAAAAGCGCCCACGTTTTTGGCGTGGGCATTGTTCGTTGAAGATGATACTCCCGAGGAATCTGACGCCCGGGAAATACACGAACCGTTTTCGCGGTTTAACCCCAAAGACGTTTCTTGTGGCGATTTGCCTTAGAACGCTTGCGGCGCTTGTGTTTGTTCATCTTAAGACGACGTTTTTTCTTGAGATTGCCCATTTTGTGATTAGTTAATGAATGTTAAAATTTGTATTATCAATTCTCTCTTATTCTAAGGATTTTGTAAAGAAAAAAATCAAAAACGCTCAAAGACGGACGACGGCAATTCGAGGTCCTTTTCCCCCAAGGCTTTCGGCTCAAAATAAGAAATCGACAAATCCAAACGCAAAGCGGCGTATTTGACCTCGAAAACATCCTTGTCGCGGGAACGCTCGTCGCGCACCTCCAATGTTTTAAAAATATAGTCTTCCCTCACCTTTTTGACCGAGCCCAAGGAAAATTTTTTAATTGCCTTTCCGTTCCCGCCGAGCGTTTCCACGCTAACCAACGCATTATAAGTCCGGTCCATCGCAATCCTGACAGCCTCGATTTCCGGATGTGCCACCTTGAAACCTTCAGGCGGGAACAGCTCATAAAAATGAGAGACGCGCCCGCGCAGGCGGCGCGTATTCAAATATTTAAAATCTCGCCAATAAACAAACGGCGTCTGCAAATCGAACGGCGCCAAGACAAGCCCTTCAAAAAAACTTTCGGTATTTTGAGAATCGATTTTCACGGGAACGCCGTCCGCGCCCGCCTCCCAAAGTTCCGGATTCTCGCCGCCGACAATCAGCATTCTCCGCACGGTTTTTGTCGGAGACACCAACGTCGCTCCGAGGCGAATCTGCCGGCGCACCGTCAATCGCAAATGCGGGACATCGTCGATCCAGGTTCCCCAAAGCGTTCCCGTGCAATAAACATCGTCATCGTTGTCACGATTTTGATGAACAATCTGAAACATCAGACAAAAATCCCCCGGCATCCGTGCGTGCCTGAATTTTTCCAATTCGACAGCCGCCGCCTCCTGCGTCAACTGACGCGCGCCGGCCTCAAAATGCGACTGCGAAAAAAGCGTTCCCGCCGATATAACGCAAAAAGAAAAAAGAAAAATAAAAAACCTCATCTTCATCAAACCCACTTGAGTTTTGTTCTCAAAATCTCAAACTCCGACAAAATGCGCGGTTGCAAAATCGTTAGTTTTTGAGTCGAAACTCGAATGAAAATCCGCTCATTTTCCGGCAATCCCAGCAAAATGCGCCCGTCAACGACGGCGACAACGGGAACATTTTCGTTTTCGTTAAAAACTTGAAGATGCATCGAACGCGGCAAAACAATCGTGCGATTGGTCAACGTATGCGGATTCAACGGCGTCATCGCAAAAACTTCCGCTTCGGAATGAATAAGAGGCCCGCCGGCGCTCAGGGAATAGGCTGTCGAACCTGTCGAGGTGGAAAAAATCAAGCCGTCCGCACGAAAAGTGTTAATCTCTCCGCAACCGCAAGCCTCCACTCGAAGCGTCGCCAGGCGACAAACGTCCTTTGTCTTGATCACAATATCATTCAGAGCGAGAAACGGCGTTCCCGCCGCCCCTATCGTGCATTCCAAAAGTGTGTGCGAAACTTGCCGATAATCGTCGCGGATAATCGCCTCAAAATCTTTTTCGATATTCGCGGCCTCATAACTCGCCAAATAGCCCAATTTGCCCAAATTTATGCCGAAAATGGGAGTGTTGTTGGCGACAGCGCTCGCAACCGCACCGAGGATCGTTCCGTCTCCGCCGATAACACAACAAAGCTGACAAGCCTCAAGCGATTCCGTTTTCACAGGGACATCACTGGTCATAAGAACCCCCATGCCACGTTTGCCAGCCTGCTCGGCTACGGCCTTCGCACAAGCCTCCGCACCCGCTTTCGTGCGATTCCAAACGATCGCTATCCGTGAAATTTTCATACCAAAATTATAAAGAGGGGCCTTTTCTTTTTGCAACGAAAAAGCTCCTGATTTTCCATCGGAATCCCCTCTCCGGACGATTTGTTTTTAAGAATAAAAAACGTTCCCGCAAAATTTTATTTTCACGGGAACGCTCTTTTATCAAGAACACTTATTCGGCGTCCTCGTCTTCCTCAACGGACGCGACTTTGACAAGTGCCGCAATTTCGCCGACTTCATGTTCTGCTCCAAGATTCATCAAGATAACCCCTTGGGAGGTTCTTCCTGTTTTGCGAATCTTGCGCACTTTAAAGCGAATACTTTGTCCCGTCGTCGTGATAACCATCACCTGATCATTGTCGGTCACTTCCACAGCTCCCGCCACGCCGGTTTTGTTGGTGATCGCAATAATGCCGACACCTCCACGATGCTGCGTCCTGAAGACTTCACCTTCTTTGTCGTTAAAGTAAGTGCGTTTTCCCTTGCCGTTCTTGCCGACAATAAGAATGGTCGCCGACGATTCCGGCGTTTGATCGACGACTTCAAGCGCAACGACTTTGTCGCCCTCACCCAAACGCATGCCTATCACGCCCGCAGCAGAACGTCCCAACTGACGCGTTTCGGATTCTTCAAAACGAATCGCTTTCCCGTGTTCTGTAAAAAGCATCACCTGGTCGTTGCCCGATGTCAGACGGACTGCGACAAGCTGGTCGCCTTCACGCAAATTGATGGCGATGATGCCGCGACGATTACAATTCTTATATTCTGCCAAAACCGTCTTTTTCACCTGCCCTTGAGCTGTCGCGAAGAAAACATTTTGGTCTTCGCTAAACTCTTTGATCGGCATCAGTGTCGCGAGAGTTTCGCCTTCCTGCAAATCGAGCACATTCGTCAGTGCGCGCCCCATCGAAGTGCGCGAGCCTTCCGGAATTTCGTAAGCCTTTTGGACATAAACACGACCTTTGTTGGTAAAGAACATGATGCGATCGTGAGTCGTCGTCGAAAACGCATACTCGATGAAATCGTTGTCGTGCGTATTGCCCTTCGTTCCCGTGCCCCGACGATTTTGCAAACGGAACTGATCGATCGAAACGCGTTTGATAAAGCCCTCATGGGAGCAAACGATCGCGCAGGGTTCATTTTTGATAAAGTCCTCCGGATTGTATTCGCCTTCTGCCGGCTGAATACGCGTTTTCCGTTCACCTTCATAATGTTTGCTGGCCTCGCGAAGCTCCGTTTTGACGAGCTTGAGAAGCGCATGTTCACTCGAAAGAATTTCTTTAAGACCGGAAATCTTTACGAGCAACGCTTGATATTCCTCTTCGATTTTATCGATAGCAAGCTGCGTCAATTGACGCAATTTCATATCAAGAATACTCTTGGACTGAATCTCGCTCAAGCCATAGCGCTCCATCATCGTCTTGATCGCCTCTTCGTCGTTGGAGGATCTGCGAATAATTTTGATGATGTCATCCATGTTGCGATAGGCAATTTTGTAGCCCTCAAGAATATGGGCTCTCATCTCCGCCTCACGCAAACGATAAATCGTCCGGCGCTTGATAACTTCGCGACGGTGTTCGATAAAGCACTCCATCATCTCCTTGATGTTCATCTGCTTGGGGCGATTGTGGTCAAGCGCCAATAAAATAACACCAAAGGTCGTTTCCAACTGCGTGTGTTTGTAAAGTTTGTTGATGACAACGCGCTCTGAAGTTCCCTTTTTGAGCTCGATGACAATACGTGTTCCGTCATCTTCCGACGACTCGTTGCGAAGATCCGAAACCTCCGTCAAAACTTTATCCTTAACAAGTTCCGCGATGCGCTTGACCAGCTCGGCACGATTGACATTATAGGGAATTTCCTTTATGACAACAGCCGTCCTGTCACCGATCTCCTCGACATCGACGACACCGCGCATGCAAACTTTTCCGCGACCGGTTCTAAAATATTCGCGAATCCCCTCATAACCGTTGATCACGCCGCCCGTCGGGAAGTCCGGCCCCTTCAAATATGTCTCCACTTCGTCAAAGGACATCGAAGGATTGTCAATAAGCGCACAGGCAAAATCGACCAGTTCCTTACAATTGTGCGGAGGAATATTTGTCGCCATGCCGACGGCAATGCCGGTCGAACCGTTCATCAGGAGATTGGGCAACGCCGCAGGAAGCACCGTCGGCTCCAAAGTCTCACCGTTATAATTGGGCATGAAATCAACCGTGTCTTCCTTGATGTCGCCCAAAAGATCTTCCGCCAACGACTGCAATTTGCACTCCGTATAACGATAAGCTGCCGCGGAGTCACCTTCGATCGAGCCGAAATTGCCCTTGGGGAAAATCAACGGGTAACGCATCACCCACGATTGCGCCAATCGGACCAGAGTGTCATAAACAGACGAATCGCCGTGAGGGTGATAATTTTTCAAAACTTCACCTACGACACCGGCGCACTTTGTCGTTTTGCCGCTGTAGCCGATTCCCTCTTTCGACATCGCGTAAATAACGCGACGCTGAACCGGCTTCATACCGTCACGAACATCCGGCAATGCGCGCGCGACAATAACCGACATCGAATAATCGATGTAAGCCGTCTCCATAATCTGCTTGATATTCGCAGGTTGGATATTTTCCAAAACTAAATCTTTGTCTTCAGCCATAATTTTCAATAACGCTAAAAGTTAATCTTTCGTCTTTATCCTACACGTCGAGATAGGAAGTGTTCAGTGCATTGTCTTCAATAAAGCGACGACGCGGAGGCACCTCGTCTCCCATGAGCATCGTGAAAGTATTGTTCGCCTCTGCGGCATCGTCAATACTCACCTTCAGGAAGGTGCGCGTCTTGGGATCCATCGTCGTTTGGAAAAGCTCCTTGGCGTCCATTTCTCCAAGGCCTTTATAACGCGTGATGCGAAGACCGCGGGAACCGATTTCCCGAACCTGTGCAATCAAGTCCAACAAAGAAGTCATCGGGTGACGCGTCTTGTCGGATTCAACAACAAAAGAATTTTCCGCTGCGGCATCCTCGGCGACCGTCTCCGCCGCATTGGCGGCAGAACCTTCGATAATCTCATAGCAAGGCTCTTCCGTTTTCGAAAATGTCTTGACGTCCAATCCCAACGCTTCAATTTCCCTCAAAAGCTTAGAAAGCGGCGCCGCTTCATAAACTTCATAAATATTGATGCGCTGCTGCAACTTCTGACCGTCTTCCGAAGTCACTTCAGAAATGCTCGAATCCGCCGTAAGATCACCGATTCCGTAGCGCACATAGAAATTCATTTTTTCTTCTTCTGTAAAAATATACTCAAACGATTCCTTGTTCCCGATGCGCACGCGCGCCAGATAGCGCGGCAGCTCCTTCGTGTCATGATTGTATTGGTTGAGATATTCGTCAAGCGGGCAGTTCAAGCGGACGACGCCGCGACCCTTATTCTCGAGTTCCGCCATACTTTTGACCAGTTTTTTCACCATTTCCGGCGGGAAAATATGACCGTCACTTTTTCGGACAAGAGAGATTTCATCTGATCCGATATCAATCAATTTTTTTGCGAGTTCCGCATCCGTTTGGACATATTCCTGCTTTTTCTTGCGGCTGACCAAATAAAGCGGCGGTTGGGCGATATAGACATATCCCGCCTCTATAAATCCCGGCAGATAACGATAGAAAAATGTCAAAAGCAATGTTCTGATATGGGCTCCGTCCACGTCGGCGTCCGTCATGATCACAATCTTGTGATAACGGGCTTTCGTAATATCAAATTTACCGTCATTTTTACCTTCCTCGTGACCTTCGCCGATACCGCAGCCGAAAGCCGTGATCATCGAACGGATCTCCTCATTTTCAAGCGCACGATTGAGACGCACTTTTTCAACATTCAAAATTTTACCTCTCAACGGCAAAATCGCCTGATGCTTGCGATCACGGCCGCTCTTGGCAGACCCGCCCGCAGAATCGCCCTCGACAAGATAAATCTCGCAGAGTGATGCGTCTTTTTCCGAACAGTCCGCAAGTTTGCCGGGCAAACCTGCTCCCGTCAGCGCTCCCGCGCGAACAGTTTCGCGAGCCTTGCGGGCCGCTTCGCGAGCGCGCGCCGCATTGAGCGCCGTCTCGACAACAGCCTTCGCCATTTTGGGATCTTTGTCAAACGCCAGCTTGAGACCGTTCCCGACAACCGTCCGAACGATTCCTTCAACTTCCGGATTCGTCAAACGAGTTTTGTTTTGAGATTGGAACTTCGGATCCGGATGCTTGACCGAAATAACGGCGACAAGACCTTCACGCAAGTCTTCACCGCTCAAATCGGGATCCTTGTCCTTACGCAAATTGTTATCCTTGGCATAAGTTTTCACCGAACTCGTCAATGCCGTCCGAAATCCCGACAAATGGGTTCCGCCCTCGGGATTGGTAATCAAATTCGTGTAAGCGAAACAAAGCTCCGTATATTTGCGGTTATATTGGATCGCCACATCGACCGTCATCTTTGTCGGCTTCGGGCCGTTGGGAAAATCATATTTGTCCGTAATCACAATCGGATTCTTGATATCCGTGATGTCAATTTCGTTGGAAATCAAAACAGGCTTCGACATCAAAAGCTCCTCGTTGCGATTCAAATAGGCGACATAGTCCGCCAAACCTTGCGCGCTGTGGAACGTGTCATGACGTCCGTCACGATCGTCCGAAACGCTAATTCTGATGCCCGGCACCAAAAACGCAAGCTCCCGCATACGCGAAAGGATGATGTCGTATTTAAATTCCAAAACCGTGAAAATTTCAGGATCCGGATGAAATGTAATCTTTGTTCCCGTCTTGGGCGTATCTCCCAAAACATGGAGTTTCTTGACCACTTCACCGCGCGAAAACTCCATCGCATACACATGCCCGTCACGACAAACCTGTGCCACAAAATGATCAGAAAGCGCATTGACACACTTGGCACCGACACCGTTAAGGCCACCGGAAACCTGATAGGCGCCTTTTTCAAACTTGCCGCCGGCATGAAGATTGGTCAAAACCAACTCCAATGTCGAAATATGCTCCTCCGGGTGCTCCGCCACAGGAATGCCGCGCCCGTTATCCTCAACGGAAACGCTCCCGTCCGTATGAATCGCCACGGAAATTTCCGTACAAAAACCCGCCAAAGCCTCGTCAATGGAATTATCGACAATCTCGCGAACACAGTGGTGCAAGCCCGCTTCATTGGTGTCACCGATATACATTCCCGGACGTTCCCGCACAGCTTTCAATCCCTTAAGCCGCTTAATGTCCGACGCTTCGTAACTACTATTTTTTTTATCTGCCATAATAATATTAAATTAAACTTTTACAATTATATTACCCACGCGCGCACGCGTAAAGAACAAAGACCGATTTTCTTTCGTTCGCAAAAAAATTCGCCGTTCCCGCAAAATTTACAACGGGGTGCCGCGATCGCGGTCGCGGGAACGCTTTATCAAGCGATAAAGCGAGGTCACAAAAATTACAAGACCGACAAGAATAAAAATCCCTATAACGATAAACGGCAGCGAAATCCCGACCGTATCCATATCATCAAACAAGACCATCAGGAGAAAAACACAAAACGCCAACCACCCCAACGAAAAAACAAAAGTAAAAATCGGACTTCTTTTTTGAGGCTGGGCAACAAACTCCATCTCCGAATCCGGAGCGTCATCTTCCTCCTCAAATTGCTCATAATTTTTTCGTTTTGAACTGCGAATTCCCACAATGACAATCACAAACGGGAGCGCGGCAAAAACAAGGCCGAAAATAATGGGGGAAATTTTTCTGCCGGCAAAACCCGCTTTCGGTTTTTCCAAAGAAGCAACCGTCACATCTTCCGGATCCACCCAGCAATTTTTGCTCTTTTTCAAAGTGTTGAGCAAACGCCACTGTTCCGAATAATCCGAACTGCTCATCTTCATCCCGCAATTGATCTGGTTGCTGCGAAACTCTTCGCCGTTCCAATTATACGCATAAACAAGTTCCGGAGAATAGCTCCTTTTCCCTTTTGCACCATAGGACGTTTTTACCTCGGCAGAAATAATTTTACAGGGCACGGGAACGGCGCGCTCTGCAAAAGCATCTTCTTCCAAATACAAATGACAACCGTAAACCGCAAGTGAAAGTCCAACCAAAACAAAAATGGACAAAAACAAAATTAGGAGCACCACCAATAGCGGTCCCGATTTTTTTGTAAATACTGTCGCCCTAATCATTTCAAAGCTTAAAAATATTCCAATTGCGTTTGAGATAGCCCGTTCCCGAATAAATCGTCAAAATAACCGCGACGACAAAACTCCAAAGTCCAAGTTCCCGCAAATATTCCGCCATTTGAAGAACATAGGACGCATCGTGCGTCGGACAGCAAAGCGACCAGAGCGACGCCCAATCTGTCGCACAAGCCCGGGCGCCGAGCAGCAAAAAAACCGAAATCATCTGCAAGACCGTCTTAAGTTTCCCGGCGCTTTCCGCTGCGAGCACCTGCCCGTTCGCCGCAGCGACCAAGCGCATTCCCGTGATCAAAAATTCACGACAAATAATCACCATGACCAGCAAAACGCACCAACGGGGCAAAAGCGTGTCCCCACCCCAGGGTTGCGTCAACAAAGTCACAAAAAGCCCGACCATAATAATTTTATCCGTCAGGGCGTCCATCAGTTTGCCGAAATTTGAAACAACCGCATACCTGCGCGCCAAATAGCCGTCAAGCCAATCCGATAGAGCCGCAACGCCGAACAAGACCAATGCGATTGTATCTCCGGAAGGCACATTGAGACACAAAAGCGCCACGATGACAAACATCAGTGGAATTCGGGAAAGCGTGAGAATATTGGGCAGATGCTTCATAACAAAAAATTATTTTGCCGTTCCCGTGACAACGGCTTCGTCGATTGTGATTTTCTTAAGCCCGTTTTTACGACTCGGGAGATCATACATGATATCGAGCATAAATTTTTCAACAATCGACCGCAAACCGCGCGCGCCCGTGTTCAAGGCGATCGCCTTTTGTGCGATCGCTCTCAACGCAGCGTCCGTAAAATCAAGTTCGACGCCCTCCATGGCAAACAGTTTGCGATATTGTTTGACGAGCGCATTTTTAGGTTGCGTCAAAATATGGACAAGATCCTCTTCTCCCAGTTGCGACAAAACAGAATTGACAGGAAGACGCCCCACAAACTCCGGAATCATGCCAAATTCGAAAAGATCTTCCGGCTGCAACTCTTCCATCACCTGCTCCGCTGTCAATGTCAAATTTTCCCTGCTTGTCGCGCCAAAGCCCATAAATTTGTTGCCCAAGCGCGAACCGACAATTTTTTCAAGCCCCACAAAGGCGCCGCCGCAGATAAAAAGAATATTGGAAGTGTCAATCTGCACATAGGTCGCTTCCGGATGCTTGCGCCCGCCGTTGGGAGGAATATTGGCGACAGTGCCCTCGATAATTTTCAAAAGCGCCTGTTGAACCCCTTCTCCGGAAACATCGCGCGTGATGGATGCCGAATCGCTCTTGCGGCCGATCTTGTCAATCTCGTCGATATAAATAATTCCCGTCTCCGCCCGTTTGACATCGCCGTTGGCGTTTTGATACAGACGCACCAAAATATTTTCGACGTCGTCGCCGACGTAGCCCGCCTGCGTCAAGGTCGTCGCATCGGCAATTGCAAAAGGCACATCCAGAACCCGCGCCAGCGTTTTCGCCAGCAAAGTCTTGCCGCTTCCCGTCGGGCCGATCAATAAAATATTGCTTTTTTCAACCTCGACCGTCTCCAAATCGTCCGGCATTTTTGCGGGAACGCCATTATCCCGGGCAATCTTGTCGTTGAGACGCTTGTAATGATTGTAAACAGCGACCGAGAGCACTTTTTTTGCCATGTCCTGACCGACGACATAATCGTTCAAAACCGCGGCGATTTCCTCAGGCTTGCGCAAAGCGATCGACTGCAAGGCTTCCGGATCAGGTTTTTTTTCAAGCTCCAGACTCTCTTTCAGCTTTCTTTCTTCTTCTGCGGAAAGTTGTTTGGCTCCCGGATTCTTTTTCAAACGCCCGCCATTGCAAAGCTCAATGCAAAGTTTTGCACAATCCTCGCAAATATTGTGACCGTCAGGCCCCTTTATCAAAGCCCCAACATCAAATTGCGAACGGCCGCAAAAAGAACAGTGGGGGATTTCCGAATTCGCCATTTTAAAAATTTCCCTTTTTCAAAAAAATCAGCGTTCCCGCAAAAAAATATTTCTACTTTCCGAGAACGTTATCAACGATCCCGTAAGCCTTCGCTTCTTCCGCCGACATAAAATAATCGCGGCCGGAATCTTTTTCAATCTGCTGGATCGTCTGTCCCGTATGCTTTGAAAGCACCGCATTCAAAGTCGAGCGCCAACGCAAAATCTCTTTTGCTGCAATCGAAATATCCGAAGCCTGACCGCCGGCACCGCCGCTCGGCTGGTGAATCATCACCGATGAGTGCGGCAGGATGTTGCGCTTGCCCTTAGTTCCGCCCGCGAGCAAAACAGCCGCCATACTCGCCGCCTGACCCACACAATACGTCGTCACATCACAGGACAAAAACTGCATCGTGTCATAAATCGCCATTCCCGCCGTCACCGAACCGCCGGGGCAATTGATATAAAGATAAATATCCTTCTTGGGATCCTCCATCTGCAAATAAAGCATTTGCGCAATAACCGCATTGGCGACTTCCGCATAAATCGGCGTTCCCAAAAAAATAATGCGATCCTTCAAAAGACGGCTGTAAACATCCCAAGAGCGCTCTCCGCGAGCATCTCGTTCAACAACATTTGGAATAATGTAACTCATAGCAAATCTACTCTACAATTTTAACATTCCGGCGTTCCCGCCGCGATAATAAAACACGCGCGCGGGAACGCCAAAAAACAATCGTAAACCCTTAGAGACTTTCTTCCTCGGTCACATCGACAATTTCGTCCTCGTCGATGAAAGTTTCCAATTTATTCGGAGCTTTGACGCCGCAATTCTTCATCTTTCCCGCCAGCGACACCAAACCGCCCTTCCCGTTCAATCTCGTCTTAAAGTTTTTGATGGATTCGCGTGCTTTCCCCAGGCTTTTTTCAAGCGATTCGCAATCCTCCAGGGCATTGCAGACTTTCACCAGCATTTTCTCACCGAGATCCGCGATTTCCTTCACTTTTTTCGAGTTCTCGTCCTGCCGCCACATTTGCTCGATCAGTTTGACGACTGCGAGCAAATGCGTTCCCGTGACGAGCACGACATTTTTCTTAAGGGCATAATCCCAACAATCGCTGTCACAAGCGAGCAGATAAGCGCCCTCAACGGGAACGAACATCAGGACAAAACCCAAGTCGTTTTTATATTTTCCTGAAAGCTCATCAATGTGCGCTTTTACCGACTTGATGTGTTCTTTCTTAAGAATTTCTTTTTCCGCCTCATTTTCCGACTCGCAGTATTTGGCATAAGCGGTCAAAGAAACTTTGGAGTCCACAATCAGACGGCGATTGTCAGGCAAAAAAATCTCAATATCCGTAAAACCGCGCGTCTGTCCTTCGACTTCGACTTTGTTTTGCGTCAGATAATGGACAGATTCCTTCAGTCCGACCCTTTCCAAAATATCTTTGAGAAGCGTCTCACCCCAATTGCCTTGAATTTTGGCGTTCCCGCGAAGCGCTTGCGCCAAATTGTTTGCCTGTTCTGAAATCGCCTTGCTTTGCTTGTGCAAAGACATAATCTCACCTTTGAGCGTGTTTGTCGTGTCCGACTCTGTTTTAAAACTCTCCACGATCTGCTTTTTCAGCGCCGAGACATTTTCAGAAAACGGCTTTATCAGCGCGTCAATCTCCGACTTGCTCGTCGTTTTAAAATCAACCGAATAGTTTTTCAAAATGTCCGAGGAAAGCTTGCAAAATTCCAATTTCATTTTTTCCGAAAGCTCTTTCTGCTTTTTTTCCAAGTCCTCTTGACTGTCCAACTTCGCCCTCGTTCCCGCGAGTTGCTGGTGCAGGCTTTTGTTTTCCTCGCGAAGCCTATCGACTTCTTTTTGCAAATCGCCCAATCCCTCCAGCTTGACACGCGTTCCCGCGAGCTCTTTGTCCAAGTCCGCTTTCTCCGCACGCAGTTTTTCGGTGACGGATTTTTCCGCATCGAGATCCGCCTTCAGATTCCGGGCGCGTTCCTCTGCCGCCGCCAATTCCCCGCCGTCGCCCGAATCGCTCTTTCTCGCCTTGAGCAAAGAATAAACAATAAAAACGACACCCGAACAGGTGACAAGTGCAAAAGCAATATTTATAAGATTTGATATTTCCATAGATTATTCTTATACGATTTTTTCTCCGCGCGCCAACAACGCCCGCACCGAGAGCGCGTCGTTGCGCTTGGCGAGACGTTTTCCCGACGCGTCCAAAACCAAGGGCGCGTGGGCAAATGCCGGCGGGAACGCGTTCAAGGCGCGATAAAGCAAGAGCTGCCGCGCCGTCGATTTCAAAAGATCCGCACCGCGCACGACTTCTGTAATCTTCATACGAATATCATCCGCGACGACCGCCAGCTCATACGCGGGAACGCCATCGCGTCGCCAAACGACAAAATCCCCAAAATCCGTTCCCGCGACAAAGCGCTGCTCGCCTTGCAAGGCATCGCGAAAACAAATACTCTCTCCGGCGGGAACGCGAAAACGCCAATTCCAATCGCCCGGCTCTTCAAAATCTTTTCCAAAATCCGGATCCTCAGGCCGCCATTCCATCGGGAAAATCGCTTCCGCGTCATCCTCCGCATGCGGAGCCCGCGCCGCGGCTGCAACATCCTTGCGGGAACGCCGACAGGGATAGATCGCTCCCGCATCACGCAAACGTCGCCAGACTGACAAAAAATACTCCATCGCCTCCGACTGGACATAAGGCGCAAAATTCCCGCCGACATCCGGACCTTCCTGCCAGGTGATTCCCAACGCTCGCAAATCTTCCATGGCAGCTTTTGCAAACGCCGTCTTGCAACGCGCACGATCGATATCCTCAATCCGCAAAACCAGCGTTCCCGCCACAGCCCGACAACGAGCCGCCGCCAAAGAAAAAGTCTTGGCGTGACCCAAATGCAAAAATCCGGTCGGAGTCGGCGCGATTCTGCCGCGATAAATGCCCTCCGGCAAATTTTCAAACTCCATTCCCATCGCCTATTCACAATTGGGGCGCGCAATCACACCCGCATAAGCCTCCCGCGGGAACGGCAGTTCCGCACGGTCGCCCAAACAAAACTTTTGGGCGATTTCAAAAATCTCCTCCGGTGTGCGGGAACGCCGCATCCCATACAAAAATTTTCCGTCGGCATCAATTCCCGTTCCCACAAAATTCAAATATTTTTTCATCCGCGCGGCAACGCGTTCCCGCGAGTCCCCTTCCCGTTTGACCACCGCCTCGAGATCGACAATGTAGTCGAAGAGATCGGAAAATGTCGGAATGCATTTTTCGTCGCGCATCTGCCGGAAAATCCACGGATTCCTGATCGCATGCCTGCCGCACATGACGCCGGCGCAGCCGGTTTCCCCGACAATCTCCCGTGCTTTTTCCGCAGAGGAAATGTCGCCGTTTGCAATGACGGGAACACCCGCCTCGCCCAAAACGCGAGCCGCCAGCGCGATCGACTTGTAATCGACGGGATCGCGATAAAGCCCGCGCACCGTCCTCCCGTGAATCGTCACTTCATCAAGCCCGATCCCGCAAAGACCGTCCAAGAGTCGCGGGAGCGCGTCCGTATTTTCAAAACCCAAACGGCATTTGACGCTCAATTTTTTACCGAAATCATTACAGAGCGTTCTAAGTTCCCGCAAAATTTCAAACGCATGCGGCAAATCTTTGAGCAAACCGCCGCCGACCGCTTTTTTATAAACCTTCGGCGCGGGACATCCCATGTTCAAATCGATCCCGACAGTTCGCGGGAACGCCGTCAACGCCTCGCCCGCCACCCGCAAAAGCGCCTCAATATCCTCGCCGATCAACTGCAAGACGATTGGGACACCCAATGGCGGTTCGTCACACAAAGTCTCCACAATATCCTCATCGATGCCCGATGTCGAATGAACACGCAAAAACTCGGTGACAAAACAGTCGGGCGCACCATAACGCTCGCTTGCCAACAACGCCATAAACGGGCGCACCGTAATATCTTGCATCGGCGCAAGAACCGTCTTGAACACCGCCGTTCCCGCCATTATTTCCCGTCCGGATTCATGTTAAACGGCGACTTCTCTGCCTGGCGCGCCGAAAACTGATTCATCAGCATTTCATTGGCCTCGCTCTCCGTGAAAAGCGTTTTTTTGACCATTACCTTCTTTTTAAAAACCGACGCCACCAAAATCGCATCCGAAGGCCTCGCGTCAAGAAGAACAACCCGCGGAGATTCGCCGGCCGCTCCCGGCTTCAAAAGGCAAATTTGGGCAACATAGGTCTTTTTGACAAAATCATGAATATAGATCGCGGCGACCGATACATCGTAAGCCTTGATAAAATCACAAAGCAACTCGAACGTTTGCGGCCGGTTAAAGCGCCTTCCCGCCGCCGCGGATTCCAACAGCGTCCAAAATCCGGGCGTTGTCTGAAAATGCAAATAATGCAAATCGTCCTTAGGACCGCAGCCCAAAAAAACTTCCGTCGCCGATTCGTGGGCAAAAACCCTCAAAAGACGCGTCTCGTAACACTCTTCGTCAAGCATGTTAAAAAATCACTAAACGCGACGGCGTTGTCTTTTCGGCGATTTTTCCACGGGTTGCGGCTTTTCGGATTTGCGGTCCCTTTTGCCGGGCTTTGCCTCCGCTTCCTGAGCATCTTCCGCCGGACGCTCCACAAGCTTTTTGGGCAGCGGTGCGACCGAGGCGCTTTGGATATCCAGGCGGTCATTGCCTTTCTTGTCCTTTTTAGGAATAATGAAGACAACAGAACGCATTTCCGGATTTAAAATCAATTGCGAAGAATAAGTCATTTTCCACACGTTCTCAAGCAATGTCGCCAGCTTAACCTCCAAAATAGCCCGTCCCGAAACTTCGCGGGAACGCGCCAAACCGCGCGGAGAAATTTCAAAATTTTGCATTTCATACTTGCCGCAGTCCGGATCGTTGCGATCCGCCAAATCAATGTTCCCGCGAATTGTCTTTGAAGACATGTTCACGAAAAGAAGCGAGCCTTGCGGGAACGCGGATTCGCTAAAATCAAAAATTGCCGGAGTCGCCGTGCGAATATCGCCGGGAATCAAAACACCGACTTCCTTCATCCCTTCCCGCAGAGGAATTTTGGCATATTCGATATATTCCAAGTCGCTTTTGGGAACACCCTCCTCCTTGCGCTTTTCAATCTCCTCCGCCGTCGCCTTGCGATAAAGCATCATCGGCAAAGGACCGCTATACGCATAGGCTTTCAAAAACGCCATCTGCGTAATCATAAACGGCAAATAGTCGCGACCGTCCTTGTAAAAAAGCGCCTCTTGGTTTTTAGAACGCGCATCCTGCCAATAAGACGCGCGGACAATAATGCCGTGCGCTTTTGCCGAAGAGGCGTTCCCGCGGCTTTGTTGCGCAAAAACAGCCGACGAAAAAACGGTGGCCGCCAATGCCGCCACAAAAAAAATCTTCAGGGTTTTAAACATGTCTCCATTATAAATTGAAATGACAAATCCCGCAAGAATTCACAAAAACCGAAGTCCCCGTTCATCACGACCGGCAAACCCGCGACAAAAAAAAGGCGTTCCCGCAAAATTTACGGGAACGCCTTTTTTATTTTTCGCAAAATTATTTGCGTTCAAACAACTTGCGAATCTTCGCGCCGACGATTTCCGCCGGATGTTGTGCGAGCTGTTCGCGCTTTTTGGCGAGAACCGGAGCACCCTTGGAGGCTTCGCGCATCCAGATTTTTGCAAACTCGCCGGACTCAATGCGCTTGAGGGATTCTTTCATGCGCTTTTTCACATCGGGCGTGATAATCTTGGGTCCGTTAAAATATTCGCCGAACTCCGCCGTATTCGAGATGACGCCGTTCATCGCCGCAATGCCCTTGTTGTAAATGATATCCACAATGAGCTTCGCCTCGTGAATGCATTCGAAATAAGCCATTTCGCCCGGATAGCCGGCTTCAATGAGAGTTTCAAAACCGTATTTCATCAAATCGACAATGCCGCCGCAAAGAACATTCTGTTCGCCGAAAAGATCTTCGTAGGTTTCCTGCTGCATCGTGCACTCGAGCACTCCGCCGCGCGTCAGGCCTTCGCCCTTTGCGATTGCGAGCGCTGTCGCGAGAGCTTTGCCGGAAGCGTCCTGCCAAACGGCGACGAGACCCGGGCAACCAAAACCTTCTTCAAAAACGCGACGGACTTCCGTTCCCGGACCTTTGGGAGCGACCATGATGACATCGACGCCCGCCGGGGGAACGATATTTTTGAAGACATAGGCGAAACCGTGCGAGCAGCAGAGCGTTTTGCCCGGAGTCACATATTTCGCAATCTCATCGGCATAAACCGACTTGTGCGATTCGTCCGGCAACAAAATATGAATGATGTCGGCGCGTTTGGCGGCTTCGGCGACAGAGAACACCGCAAACCCGGCTTCCTTGGCAGCCTTGAAGGATTTTCCCTTGCGGACGCCGATAATCACATTGCAGCCGCTGTCGCGGAGACAAAGCGCCTGGGCGCGTCCCTGAGCTCCAAAGCCCATGATCGCGATGGTCTTGTCTTTGAGGAACGAGAGATCCGCGTCTTTGTCGTGAAAAATTTTGACCGCTTTTGCGGGTGCTTTTTTCGCGGGTTTTTTAGAAGCCGCAGCCTTGGCGACTGTGGCGGTTTTGGTGGCGGGAACAGCCTTTTTCGCTGCAGCCTTCACCGTTTCCTTTTTCACTGTTTTTTTTGTTGCCATGATATTTTTGTAATAAAAAATGTTGACGGTCTATTTCGCGACGAGCATTCCGCGCTCAAGATTGAGAGTTCCCGTGCGAATCAATTCGATAATGTCAAATTTTTCCATTAAAGTTAAAAACGCCTTTGTCTTATTGGCGTTGCCGGTAAATTCGAGCACGAGGCTGTCAAAAGCGACGTCCACGACTTGCGCTCTGAAGATTTCCGCCAGTCCGATAATGTTCGCCCGCGTCGCATCGTCCGCTCTCACTCTGACAAGCACAAGTTCCCGTGCGACACAATTGACACCGTCATAATTTTGAACCGTGATGACATTGTCAAGGCGGTCAAGCTGACGAATACAACGGTTAAGGGATTCTTCGTCCGCTATAATTGTCGCCGTTATACGCGAAACCGCCGGATTTTCCGTCGGCGCCACATTTAAGGTTTCGATATTGAATCCGCGCCCGGAAAGCATCCCCGAAACGCGAGCAAGCACGCCGAACTTATTTTCGACCAGTGCGGAAATCGTATGTTTGTCCATGATAAAAAATTGGTAGGCGCTGAGAGATTCGAACTCCCGACCCTCTCGGTGTAAACGAGATGCTCTAACCAACTGAGCTAAACGCCCTCATTAGGGACAATTTTGACAAATCTACTTTGCCGATGCAAGTAAAATATTAAGGGCGAGCGCCTTGTCAATACCGAAAATCCGCAAACGTTTTTCCCGGGCTGCCGTTCCCGTTTCGACAACGACGGCGCGCCTGTTTAAATTCAGCGTTCCCGCAATAAATTTTTCCAGTTCGCGATTGGCGCGCCCGCCTTCCGGCACCGCTTGGATCTTGATTTTTAACGAATCCCCCAAAAGCCCGACAACCTCCGTACGCTTAGCGTTGGGAACGGCATGAATCTGCAGGACGAATGAATCCGTTTCCGACACGGCTATCGCCCCTCTTTCTCACCCACGACCACTTCACCTTCGACAGCCATACCCGCATGGCGCCGCGCTTCCATTTCACTAAACTCCTTGTCTTTCAAAAGATGATCGATATAAAGATCATAATACTCAATATCCTCCTCGGCTTTCTTATATTTTTGAAGCAGCTCTCCGTATTGGTTCTCCAATTTTTTAATCCGTTCCTCCGCACGCGAATAGGACGAATAGAAATAGTAGAAAACCGAAGAAAATACAAACAGCGAAAAAATCGCGGAAAGCCAAGGCAGATATTTTTTCATTTCGGGAAAAAATTACTTTAAGACCAGCGTTGCGGGATCGCTGCAGTTTTTCATGCTCGCAGGCGAAAGTCTCGTGCATTTGGGCGTTGTCGCCGCCTCCGTATCGACCAGAACCAGCCAACGGCTGCGCCCGCCCTCTTCGACCGCCACGACATGACGGCCGTCCGAACACCACTGGGGATTGGAAAGACGCCGCGGGAGCGGCAAGACGACCGTCTCTTTTTTTGCCGTGTCATAAACCGCGATCTTGTCTCCGCCTCGCCGCAGCGAAAAAGCGATTTTTGTCGGCGAAACCGTGCTCCAGTCCGGATCGGTCGAATACTCCATCGGCGTTCCCGCCAAACGCTGTTTCTTGCCGCCGCTCGCGGGAACGACATAAAGGCTGGGACGCCCCGTCGCCCCGGAGACAAAACAAATCGTTTTGCCGTCCGGAGAAAATGTCGGACAGGTCTGCAGGCTGCCGTCCGGGCAGACGGCCTTGGCGTTCCCGCCGCTTGCCGGCTTGGTGTAAATATTCATCGGACCCTTCGCCGAAAGGGCGAGAACGACATTGTGCCCGTCCGGGGAAAAATCACCGCCGGTGTTGCTGTTGCGGTAAGTCGCAAATTTTGAGGATTTGCCCGTCGCGACATCGACGGCATAAACATCTGCCGGTCCCGAACGGTAAGTCGTATAGAGAATGCGCTTGCCGTCAGGCGACCAGTGCGGCGCGAGAGAAATGCTGCGGTGATTGGTCAAAGGCTTGATTTTGCCGGCAAAACGCAAATCCGACCACCAGATCTCCTTGTGCCCGGAACGGTCGGAGGCAAACGCGATTTTTGTCTTGGAAAAAAGCGGCTTGAGTTTCCAGCCGTATTTTTTGCCGACGGCGACAATGATCTCATCGCAAAGTTTTGCCACGGCGTCCGGATTGTCCGGCGTTCCCACGACAAAAACCGTTCCCGCAAACGCCGGATCCGCACCCTCACCCTTCGCCGTCATCGAACCGTCGGGATTGGCGGTCACGACAATCATCGCGCTGCTCGTCGTCGGATTGCTGACACTAAACGCGCCGTGCATATTGAGGGCGGCGCGCACCTGCCCCGCCAAAGCCTGATTGTCCGATTTGACCCGCACAGGCAAAATTCCCTGACGGATCAGCGCCGACGCGGAAGACTGGACGGAAACATCGTTCGCAACGAGCGACGGCGCGCAAAAAACAAAAGCCGCGGCGGCAAAGGCCGTTAAAATCGATTTGGAGATAAAATTCATAGCTGTTTTAATTTAATATTATAAAAATTTTCATGTCCCCGCGATATTTTCATCTTGGGATAAAAAAAGCAATTATTTTTCTGACAAAAGCAACTCAAAAACCCCGTCGAGCTCCCGATAACGCCCGTTGTAGTCAAGTCCGCAACCGACAACAAAAAACGGAGGGATTTCAAGCGCCGGGAACGAGAGTTCGAAACGATTGCTTTCCGCCTTGTTAAAAAGCGTATAAAAATTCAACGCCGTTCCCGCCGCCGTTTTGCTTTTCAAAAACTTTTTTGTCTCCTCCAAAGTCAGTCCCGTATCGCAAAGATCATCAAAAACATTAATCGTCCTATAGGCGCTGAGATCGTCGTCAAGCGCAAGACCTTTCACCGTTCCCGTCGATTGCGTTCCCGAATACGAATGGACGGCGATCATCCGGCAGTCGTGCCCCAAATCGCCGGATGCCATCAAATGTTCATAAAAATACCGCGCCCCTTCGAGCAGGACAATATCCAAAACCGGTCCCGTGTTTTCCTGTTCCCGCAGATGCCGCCACAGTTTTTTCAAATGCGCCTCGACAAGCGAATAATCCAATACTTTTCTCAAGTTCACGTCTCTAATCCTTTCCACCGTCGCCGTTAAAGCGAAACTGGTGACTGTAGGTCAGCCAACGCTCCAAACGGACGACGAGATGCCGCAACATCCTGGAATCGATTTTCAATTCGTCGAGCGGCGTTGTCAAAATTTCCTGCGCGGCCTCACGTTCGTCATAAGCCAGATTTTCAAACCAGTCTTCCTTGACGGGATAACCCATCGTTTTGACAAGCAGCCAAAGCCCTTTAAAATAAATCGCCTGCGGCAGCGGCTTGCTCGCAAAAAAAATCAAAATCCTCTCCGCCAAATCATAAACCGTTTCCGAAAGATCTGCCGGATACTGGTTTTTCGCCAACAGAAACGCCCAGTTGCTCGCATAGAACAAACTGTCGTAATTGCCGATCCCGCGCATTTTTTCCAAGACATTATATTCTTTGGCGACGAGCAGGTCCGTGGCGATGCCGGCCTTGGCGGACGGCAAAACGAGCTCGACCTTGTCAAACAGGTCGGGAACGCAAGTTTTGGCAGGCTTCTTTTGCCGACCGCCCACAGCATAGCGCACGAGACAGACACGAATGCCCGTTTCGCGCGTTATCAGAGTCACCCTCCAATATTTTTCTCCGTGGACAACCCGGTCAAGAACGTAACCGCAGACCGACATGAAAAACGCCTGAGACCTTCCCTAAAAACTATTTCGACTTTTTGTCCGCTTTCACTTTGTCAATGTCCGCATACGGCAAAGCCAAAAAGTTCAAAACCTGATTGTTGGGCGAACCCTCGTAAATCACGCCGATGTGCTCGCCGTCAACCGTGCAAAGACTCGAATAACCCGCACACGGACGCGCATCATAGAGCAAGCCTTTGTTCCAGGTTCGTCCCTCGTTCGAGGTCATTTTGACCGTCATGTTGCGACGACCGCTCGAACTGTCCGGGTTTGAAAAATAAATTTTGCCGCCGACCTTGAGCGATGCCGCCTGACAGCCGCCCGGCTGACGCAAAACGCCCGCGCCCTTCGTCAGATTCTCCGTGCTCTTCCAGGTTTTGCCCAAATCCTTTGTCTCGTATCCGTCACGACGACCACCGGCGCCGCCGCGCGAGTTAAAGAGGATTGTACCGTTGTTCAACTCGACACAGGTGGACTCCGATCCGCCATGAGGCGTCTCTTTGGAGCTCGTCCAAGTTTTGCCGTGGTCTTTGGAATAGACGAGCACACCGCGGGAAGCGCCTTCTCCGCCTTGTCCCTTGTGATTCCAGACCTGACACGGGAACACCAGCGTGCCGTCCTTCAGCTGAATGCCCTCGCCCGGACCCTGAAAGAGGCAAGCCCAATTTTTCGTATCCGCATCGTCGAGCCGCTTGACGCTTTCCGTAATATTGACCGGCTTGCTCCACGACTTGCCGTCATTTTTTGAACTGATAATCAAAATCTGTCCGCATTTCTGTGGCGATGTCGTTCCCGACTCGCTCGACCAAATCGGATGCCCGGACTGCGGCGCCCAAAGACCGGCGACAAAAATCTCATCCGTCTGCGCATCATAAAGGATGCCGGGATCGCCGACGCCCTTGGTCACCTCCATTCCCTTGGAAGTCATAATCGGCTCGACCGCCGACCAAGTTTTTCCCAAATCCGTCGAACGCGACATACCGATGTCGATATTGGCGGGCAAGTCGCCCGCGTGACCGTAACGGATATCAAAAACGGCGACCAAGGTTCCCTTTTTCGTCTGCGTGATTGCAGGAATACGATAATTTTTGGAATTGCAGTCGCCCGTCTTCGCGATCGTATAGCCGATGCGTTGCGTCACCTTGGCGTTTGACAAATCGATTGACGACTTGCCGATCTTCACATGGCTGACCGACAAGGAAATCTTGTCGCTGAGCGACGCCACCTTGTCCGCCAGGCGGACGCTGACAAAAATCTTGTCCTCGGAATCCAACGGGACGCTGCCTTTCAAAACCAGTTTGCCGGGACGCGGTTTCACCGAAGCGAATTTTTTGCCGGCCTTCGCGACATCGCCGCCGACATAGACCGTAATCTCCTTAATATCCTTAAAATTTTTCGTTCCCGAAAAATCAAGATGAATCTCCTGCAAAAGCTCCGAGTTCGATGACACATCCAGCTGGATAAGCGGATTATAGTCCAGACGAACCATCGCCGGCCAGACTTCAATCACCGGTTTTACATTCGCTGCCAACAAGGCGATCGGGGAGCTCGCGATACAAAAAGATGCCAATGCAATTTTTTTAAAGGTCATAAAATATCTGAATTTTTAGGGTTCAACACTCTTATTAAACGGCAAGCACCCCCGTTTTGCGAGATTAAAATTACTAAAAACGAAAGAAAATAAAGAGTGCTCCGTTCCCGCAGGCGCGTTCCCGTAAAATCACTCTTTTTCGCGTTTGAGTCTGAAATATGCCTGAATCAGTTCGCGGCACTTGTCTTCAAGCACTCCGGAGCAGATTTGCGGGCGATGATTGCTCTTGGGCAGATCCTGCAAAGCGGTAGCGCCGCCGAGACAGCCCATTTTGGGATCACCCCAGGCATAGACGACACGCCCGAGCCTTGCCATGATCGTCGCGCCGGAGCACATCGGACACGGCTCCTTGGTGACATAGAGCGTGCAGGCGTTGAGCCGCCAGTCGCCAAGTGCGTTCGCCGCCTGCGTTATCGCCAGGATTTCCGCATGCGCCGTCGGATCGCAGGCGGCGACTGTCCGGTTGTGGGCGCTTGCGATGACCTGTTCGCCGTTGACGATGACGGCGCCGATCGGCACCTCGTCCTCTTCCCAAGCCTTTAACGCCTCGTTGTAGGCGAGCGTCATATAATAGGCGTCATCGCGAACGAGTTCGGAAGGGAAAATCGGCGGGAACGGGCAATGCATCATTTGATTCTCTGTTCGTCAAAATCAATCATGTCGGCAAAAGAAATGATATCCGCCGCCCGTTCGGGACATCCCATTTTCGTCAGCGACTGCAAAAGCGCCTCCCGCCCCATTTCGCTCATGCCTTTTTGCACAAGCTCGCGATTCCATTTGGCGACACGGAGATCTTTGGGAAAAAGCTCCAGGAGCGCCTTGTCGAGCGCGGCATTGTCGTTCCCGTAAATCTTGACAAGCTCGACAACCTGCTGCGGATCGATTCCGAGATGCATACAGAGAAAACGGTCAAAGCCCTTGCAAAAATTCCGCTGGTAGGACTTCGGGAGCGTTCCCGTGAGATGTTTGCGGATCTTGGCGATAAAGCGCGGCAGATGCAGCAGCCCCGTCGCGGCATGCGGAATATAGGGCGACGGCAGGTCAAGACAGATTTCTCCCGTCGCCTCACTGTAGAGCATCAACGGATTGTCGGTTGGTTTGGGTTCGATCATATTTATTTGACAACAATGTTGGCGACAGCCTGGGCGAGCGCTTCCATCGCTTCCGAGACAGCCGCGGAGTAATCGGCGAACTTGTCGTTCCCGACGCCTGTTTTAACGGGAACGGTTTTTCCCACAAAATAAAAGTCCGGCGCTTGCGAATCTCCGGCGTCGTTTTTGAGTCCGTTGAGTTTGATTCCGGCGGCGAGAACGACCGAGTCGTCCAAAACGCCGTCAAGCCTGCTGATCGACACATCCACGCTTTTAAAAGTTTTAAGCGGACGGTTTTTGACGATCAGCGAAACCCGCTCCGGCAACTGGCGGTCAAGCGTCCGGGCAAGCGGCTCCGCCCAGCAATTTTGACTGCTACTGTGCAGCGTGCCTTCGCTCGAACGATAGACGATCTGCCGTTGGCCGAGATATTGCGGCGACAAAATGCGGTTGATTTTGACAAAGGCGCAAGCCTCCGTCGTCGCGGCGGGAACCGTAGGCGCATAAAACGCCTTGGGGGCTGAACACGCCGCCAAAAAAAGCGTTCCCGCAAAAATCGCCGTTCCCCAAAAACAACTGTTTTTTCTCATCTTCGTCCTTTATTTTTCATTGTTTCCCCAAATGATCGCATTGGGATTTTCATTCAAATATTCCGCCAGATCCCGAACAGAACGCATCGTCTCGTTGATCTCCTCGAGCGTCGCACGGACATCGTCGCCGACGGCGGCGTTGCGCGAGCCGTCGTCACCGTTAAGATTTTCAAGCAGAGTCTCCATTTTTTTCATCGTCTGCCCAAATCGCTCCATTGTCACACGAGCCTCCGCAATCGTCGGGTCCAAATGGGTGTCGAGCGTTCTCGAAATACTGTTGAGATTTGCCGAAAACATCCCCAAGTTGTCAATCAGCTCCCGAGTCGAAGGATTGTCCAAAATCTCCCGGACAGAACCCATCGCCCCGACCAGATTGTCACCGATGCCCTTGAAGTCCAAATCCTTGAGAACCGAATTCAGATTTTCCGAAATCTCAATCGTCTGCTCCGCAAGCCTGCCGAACGGAACAGTGGAGAGATTCGCCAAGATCTTTGTCGTCGAAGCCGTAACCTCGCCCATCGCCGACGGGATCGTGGGGATTTCCAGATATTTGCCGGCTTCGTGCCAACGCGCCGCCTTGCCCTCGTAAAAATCCAAATCGACATAGAGGATGCCCGTCAAAAAGTTTTGCAGCTTGAGCGAGCCGCGAAGTCCCGTCGTCGCAAAATACTCCCGGGAACGCGCCGGATCCTCAATCACCTTCTCCATATAGGTTTCGTCCATATATTTTGAGTCGATCTCGATAATCACGGGAACCTCGGCATTGCCGTAGCGCATCGGGATCTCCCGCACCCTGCCGATTTTGACACCCTTGTATTTGACATCCGAATTGACGGAAAGCCCGCTGACGGAATCCGTAAAATAAAGAATGAACGGATGCGCCTCGCTCCCGAAACTGATCGACGCGAAGGAAATGATACTGAAAACCAGTATCGCCAGCGCACCCAGGACAAAAAATCCGACAGATACGTAATTCGTTTTTTTCATTTTTTACTGCCTGCTCTCGTTAAAAATTCATAGACGGCGGCGTTCGGAGGATTTTCCAAGAGCTCCCGAGGCTTGCCGATCGCCCCGGCGGTCTTTGTCGCAATATCCAAAAATATCGCACGGTCCGCCACCGCAAAAATACTATCCAACTCGTGCGTCACGATCACAATCGCCGTCCCAAGGGAATCCCGGATTGATTTTGTCAGATCGTCCAAGCGTTTGGCGCTCAAAGGATCCAAACCGGCTCCGGGCTCGTCAAAAAAGAGGATCTCGGGATCGAGCGCCAACGCCCGCGCAAGACTCGCGCGTTTGATCATGCCGCCGGAAATTTCCGACGGATAATAATCTTCCGTTCCCGCGAGCCCGACGAGCGAAAGCTTATAGCGCGCCAGTTCCCGCCGCTCTTTTGCGGACAAATCCGTATATTCCTCAAGCGGCAGCATCACGTTTTCGAGCAAAGTCATCGACGACCATAACGCCCCGCCCTGATACATCACGCCGACGCGCCGCAAAAGCGCGTTTATCTTTTCGGGCGACGCCTCGTTGAGCGATTCGCCGAGAAGCTTGACCGTTCCCGCCTTAGGACTTTGGAGCCCGATCAAATGGCGCATCAATGTCGATTTGCCGCAACCGCTGCCGCCCACAATGACAAAAATCTCACCCGGGCTGACACAAAAACTCAAGTCCCGCATCACGACCGTTTCGCCGTATGCCATCGTCAAATTCTCAACTGCAACCGGAGTTTCCATTTTCTAAAAATTCAAAGCGTTGTAAACGACGGCGAAAATCCCGTCCGCGAT
Source organism: Opitutales bacterium (assembly GCA_024697185.1). GTDB lineage: Bacteria > Verrucomicrobiota > Verrucomicrobiia > Opitutales > UBA953 > Spyradosoma. The sequence goes on from JAILGB010000020.1 coordinate 110,801, forward strand.
ACAAAGCAGGACCATGCCGAGCACCGCCGCCGACGTCGCCGCGCTCCCGACATCCAAGGCGCTTTTTCCGGCGCGCATCCCGCGATAACAACCCGACCAGGCGACCAGCCAGCCAAAAAACACACTCTTGATCAGACCCGACGCAAGATGGCGGACATTGAGCGTCGCCATCACCTGCGTCCAAAACTGATCGACCGTAATCCCCATCGTTCCCGTAACAAAAAGACCGCCGGCGATCCCGATCGCATCCGCATAAATCGTCAGAAGCGGCAACATCAGCGAAAGCGCCAGAAGGCGCGGGAGCACCAGATACTCGACCGGACTGACCCCCAAAACCCTCAAGGCGGAAATCTCCTCGCTCGCCTGCATACTGCCGATTTGCGCCGCATAAGCTGCACCAGTCCTGCCACACATGATCACGCCGGCCATCACGACGCCCATTTCGCGCACCATCGCGAGCGCAATCCCGTTCGCCACATAAATCGTCGCGCCAAAACGCTGCAGCTGCATCGCTCCGATAAACGCCAAAATAACTCCAGTGATAAAGGAAATCAGCGTAATGATCGGCAAAGCCTCAAGCCCCGCATCCTGGATAAAATACAGACAGTCGCGCCAGCGCATCCGCGCCTTCCCGCGAAAAAACCGTCCCGTGGCAACAAAAGTTTCACCCAAAAAATCAAGCGCCTTAAAAAAATCACCGGCGCTGTTTTCCGCCCATCGTCCGATTTTATAAAAAATTCCCGCAGAACGCTCCTCCCGCTCCGCCGCCACATAGCGCGTTCCCGTCGTCGCCAGATCGTAAAGCTTCAAAACACGCTCCGGCAACGCCGCCACGTCAAACTTGACATTGCGTTCCCGCGCCCAAGTCGCCATTTTGACAATCAGACAAATCAAAGAAGAGTCGCCCTCGCCCAGCTCGTCACAGGAAAATGTCAGACGGTCGATCCGTTTTTGCGCGGGAACGCTTTTCGCCGCAGACTCTATCGCCGACAAATCCCCCAAACCGTCCGCCAAAGTCCACGTTCCCGCCAAACAGACACGCAGTTCGCAAGAGGCGGGATCGACCGCCGACGGCAAAATTGTCGCTGTGATGTCTCTCGAACCTGCCATTTTACCAATGCGGCGGCTTTGCGTCCGCGGGCGCGGAGTCGGGATCGCCCATCGCCTCCGTTTTTTCCGCCAGAGATTTTACCGCCTTGACCAGTTTGTCAATCTGCCGCCCTTGATCGACGATCACCTCGTTTTGTTGAGCGACATAATTTTCAAGAAACGCGATCTTCTCTTCCAAAACAATTATGCGTCTGTCCATAATTTTTAAAATTGCGTGCTCAAGCCGGCAAATACGCCCTGTGTCCAATCGCCGGCATCGCCGACGCGCACCCGATAACTGAGGTCAAACTGCCATTTGTGAGGAAGCCGGACTCTAAAATACGGCGTCAACTCCAAGGCAAAATCGTCCTCCACGCAAGCCTTGATCGACGTGTCGGAATTGTCATACGCCACAAAATGCGAGCGCAAATTCGTATTCGTATGAACATTGCCCATCACCGCCGCCTCAAGACCGATGTAGGCATCCAAATCTTTGTGACTCGTCGCGATTTTTTTATCCGCCGAAAAGCCCAGACGCGTCTGCCAGGAAGCATAGCCGAAATTGCCCAATTCGAGCGCCGACAGCGAGCCGTGTTCCCGCACCGTGTCAACGCGGGCGTAGTTAAAATCAAGCCGCACAAACGGCGACAACGCCCAATCGCCGCCGATTTCATAGCGGGCGTTCCAGGCGGCAAAAAATCCCATGTCAAAACCGCGCTCCTTCGCCTTGTTGATCCCCAAAGCCGTCGGACGCCTGATGTCATAATAATGCCCGCCCGCGCTCGCACCGAAAATCAGATTCCAAGACGCCCAAGCCGGCATCATCCCACCAAAGACGCGCAGGCGAAACGCCGCATCGTCCGTCTGGTCTTCGCCATAGCCGTGCGCCCAGGCACTCGCCGCATAGAGCGAAAGCGACATACCCGCCAAACGCTCATCGTCGAGCCAGGAATAAAATCCCGCCGTCGCCCCGAGACTCCGATAGTCAAACGTCGGCGACGATCTGCCGCGGCGGTTGACGGAACTCTCATATTGCATCGTCGCAAAAGACTGGAGATTGGGCTCTACATGAATGCCGTCCTCCGAATGCGGCGCGCTCAAGCCCACAGGGAAAATGCGCCGCAAATAATCAACCTCACTCACCGACTGCGCCAACGCAATCGCCGGGAGCGCCGCGTAAAACGACGGCGAAAAAGCATTGACCGTATCCGTCAAATCCCTGCCGCCGGCGGCGAGCGCCACCGCCTGCGAGACTTCGTTGGGACTGTTGCTCGCAAGATCCGCCGCCAGATAATCGATAAAAGAACCCGCCCCCTTGTGGGCGCAAAAGTCGCGGGAACGGAGATTTTTTGACTCAATACGGGCAATCCCCAAATCGTTTTTGCCCAAACCGGCGACACCGCCCGTGACCAGCAGCGTCGAAGCATCCGTCGCAATCATGTCCCAGTCCCCGACAAGCGTTCCCGCCGAGAGCAGTTTGTAAACTTTGCCGTAAGGCGAATCGCTATAGCCCGCCAACTGCAGCGTTCCCGCCAGATACGCCGTTCCCGTGACCGTCAAAACTTTTCCCGCCGTCAAACGCACAAGCGAACCGTAATCCGAAACGGTGACATTGCCCGACGCATCTGTCGTCAAAGTCCACGAAGCGCAATTCAAATCGCCGACGATCGTCAAATCGGAATCGACAAGCAACTGCCCGCCGTTTTGAAACGCCGACCCGGAATAAATGTTCCCGCCGGCAAGATTCACCGTTCCCGCAAAACGGCTCGCCGACGCCGACACCAACGTTCCGCCGGCGACGACATTGATCGTTCCCGCCGTCACGTTCGCGCCTCTGAAATTTGTTTTTTGGGCGATATCGACCGTTCCCGAACCCGTGATCTGAGACCTGAAATCCGAAGCGACCGCGTTAAAAACAAATTTGCCGCCCGACGCGACCTGCACCGAGACGCCCGGACCGACATAGGCCGTCGCCGCTCCGTTGAGCTCAAACGCGCCCGACTCGACGACAAGCGTTCCCGAACCGCCGATCGTCGTCCCGATAAGCGTCGTTCCCGTGCCGGAATTGTAAAGGGCACCGTCAACCGTCATCGTCGAACTGATCGACAGATCCGTATTGCTCGCAATTTTGACAACATCGCCCGAGCCGACAGCCGTCAAGGCGTCAAGTGCCGCCTGTGTCCCGACAATCGTCGTGGTGGCGCCAGCCTCCGCGAACATCGCCGCCGCCGTCAAAAGTAATCCGAAAACACGAGCGCTTTTTCTCATAATTCTTATTTACTATTATCTAAAAAAAAACGCGTTCCCGCAAAGCAATTCTGCCTGCGGGAACGACAAGAAAACTTAAGCGGAATCGCCGTCTAATACGACTTGGCAAAAACCACCCGGCGCGGCGACGGCTCGCCCGTGAACGGACAGACGCCCGGCTCCGGCGGGAACGCCTCGTCGTCGATCGGGATGCAGCGGATCGTCACATTCAAATCCGCCTTGATCTTCGCCTCAACCTCCGGCGAGCCGTTCCAATGGCAAAGCGCAAAACCGCCGTGGATCTCTGGCTTCTCCTTGTTTTGAGGCGTAAAGAACGCGTAAAAGTCCTCCTTGCTGTCAATGAGCTTCATGTTGTCGGCACGGAACTTTTTGGCGCGCGCCAAAAGATTGTCCTGGATCGCCTGCAACTGCTCCGCAATCGTCTCCACAAACACGCTGCGGTCCATGCTGCTTTTCTCCATCGTGTCGCGACGGCCGACAAAAACATGCTTTTCCGCAATGTCCCGCGGACCGACTTCAACACGCAGCGGAACGCCCTTCTTGATCCAGCCCCACACTTTTTCGCCGCCGCGAATGTCGCGCTTGTCGATTTTGACCAGGACTTTTCGTCCGGCGTAAATTTTTTCCGAAAGTTCCCGGCGGAGACTCTCGCAATATTCATCGACGGCAGCCTTCGTCTCATCGCCGCGATAGACGGGCAAAATCACCACATGCAAAGGAGCCAGCCGCGGCGGCACCACAAAACCGTCGTCGTCCGAGTGCGTCATGATCATTCCGCCGATCAGACGCGTCGAAACGCCCCACGATGTCGTCCAGGCATATTGCAGCGTTCCCGCTTCGTTTTGAAACTGGATATTGCAGCTCTTCGCGAAATTCTGCCCGAGGAAATGCGACGTTCCCGCCTGCAAAGCCTTGCGATCCTGCATCATCGCCTCGATACAGAGCGTATCGACGGCGCCCGGAAAACGCTCGCTCGCCGTCTTGTGTCCGCAAATGACCGGCATCGCCATATATTCCTCCGCAAACTTGGCATAGACCTTGAGCATCTTGAGCGTCTCCTCTTCCGCCTCCTCCGCCGTCGCGTGAACCGTATGGCCTTCCTGCCACAAAAATTCCGCCGTGCGCAAAAACAGTCGCGTGCGCATCTCCCAGCGGACGACGTTCGCCCACTGGTTGACCAAGATCGGCAGATCGCGATAGCTTTGCACCCATTTGGCATAAGTCGCGCCGATAATCGTCTCGGACGTCGGCCGCACGATCAGCGGCTCGTCAAGTTCGCCCGCGGGAACGAGCTTCCCGTTCCCGTCCGCCTCCAGACGCGAATGGGTGACCACCGCGCATTCCTTGGCGAAGCCCTCGACATGCTCCGCTTCCTTTTCAATAAAACTCTTGGGAATAAAAAGCGGGAAATAGGCGTTCACGTGACCTGTCTCCTTGAACATCGCGTCCAGACCGTCGTGGATGTTTTCCCAAAGCGTATAACCCCAAGGTTTGATGACCATACAGCCGCGAACCGGGGAATTTTCCGCCAAATCAGCCGCCTTGATCACCTGCTGATACCATTCGGGATAATCCTCCGAACGACGCGGAGAAATCGCATTTTTCACTTCTTTTGCCATTTTCGATTTTTGCTTAAAATTAAAAAAAAACAACGTTCCCGCCTCAGATTTGGATCTCGGGATTGAAATATTGACCGTCAACGTCCGGATGGATAATCTCCGTGCCGACACCCTTTTGCGTGAAGATTTCCAACAAAAGCGAATGCGGGATCCTGCCGTCGATAAAGTGCACGCGGCGAACACCCGCATGCAGGGCGCGCACCGCCGAATCCACCTTCGGGATCATTCCCTTCGAAATGATGCCCGCCTTCTTGAGCCCGTCCACTTCGCCGACGCGCAAAGTCGGGATCAAAGATTCCGGATCTTGCGGATCCTTCAAAAGCCCGGGAACGTCGGACATGAAAACCAAACGGCGCGCCTTGAGCGCCGCAGCCACCGCAGCCGCAGCCGCGTCCGCATTGGTGTTGTAAAGCTGTCCGTCCTCGTCAACCGCAATCGGCGAGATAACGGGAATCTTCCCCTCGTTCAAAGCCTTTTTGATCAGTTTGGTCTTGACCGACTTGATGTCGCCGACAAAACCGATATCGACAGGCGCGCCGTCGTCGTCAGATTCAAAATGCTTGCTGCAGAGATTGACATTTTCGCCGGGCATCCCGAAGGGAACGCCGTTTTTGGCGGCGATTGTCTCGCAGATATTCTCATTGATCGTCCCGCTGAGCGTCTTGTGGACAATCTCCACGACGCGCGCGTCCGTGACCCGCATCCCGTTTTTCCACTGCGGGACAATCTGAGCCTCCTCCATCGCCCGCGAAATCGCCTTGCCGCCGCCGTGAACCACAACCACCTTGATCCCGACCGCGTTGAGAAAAACGATGTCCGCCGCAACCCTGCCGCGCACGCGCTCGTCATCCGAATCCATAAAGCTGCCGCCGTATTTTACGACGAACACGGAATCGTGAAAACGCTGGATATACGGCAGCGCCTCCAATAAAACGCCCGCCTTATCGATCAATTCTATATGTTCATTCATGACTGCAAAATTTTATTTAAATCATAAACTTTCACGTTCCTGCGGGCAACAAGTTAATGCCCGTGATGCTCGCCGTTGCAGGCACGGCCCCAAGTGCCGTTTTCGTCCATCTCCGCCTCATGCCCCTTGACGAGCTCGGGATCCAGCGCGGAGACGTCCTCCGCGGGAACAGGCTCCGCGGGAACGGCGTTTTCCCCATGCTCGTGATGATGCTCGCCGCCGCAAGTGCAATGGCCGCAGGAACCGTCGCCCTTGCAACCGCTCATCTTGCGCTTGTGCTCCAACGGATCCAGAGGCTTCAAGCCCAATTTTTGCAAAAGCAGATAATCCTTATCGATCCCGGAATTTTCACGCGTCAGCAGACGCTCGCCCAAGAAAATCGAATTGGCGCCCGCACAAAAACAGAGCGCCTGCGCCTCTTCGCTCATATTGGCCCTGCCGGCGGAAATGCGAATGATGGCCTTGGGCACGATAATGCGCGCCACCGCGATAATGCGGACAAATTCAAAAATATCCACGGGTTCGCGCCCTTCGAGCGGCGTTCCCGGGCACGGGATCAAAGCGTTGATCGGAATGCTCTCCGGCGGCGTCTCCATATTGGCAAGCTCGCAAAGCAGTTTCAGGCGGTCGTCAATCGTTTCCCCCATACCCAAAATTCCGCCGCAGCAAAGCCCCATTCCCGCCTCGCGGACATTGCGGATCGTCTCCAGACGGTCGTCATAGGTCCGCGTCGTGATGATCTTGGGATAATATTCGCGCGAAGTGTCGAGATTGTGGTTATAAATGTCGCAACCCGCCTCCTTGAGACGCTTCGCCTGATCCAAAGTCAAAATCCCGAGCGTGCAGCAGACCTGCAGCCCCAAAGCCTTCACCTGCCGCACCGTCTCGAGCACCGAGTCAAACTGCGGACCGTCCGTCGGGCGGCGCCATGCCGCACCCATGCAAAAACGCCCCGCTCCCGCCGCCTTGGCGCGACGGGCAGCCTCAACAATCTTTTCCGTCGCCATCAACGGCTCCGGCTTGCACGACGAATGGCGCGCCGACTGCGGACAATACGCGCAATCCTCCGAACACGCGCCCGTCTTGATCGATTGCAACATGTTCAGCTGCACCGTGTTCGGCACCTGCACCTGCTGATGCACTTCCTGCGCGTAATAAACCAAAGAAGTGAACGGCAGATTATACAACTTTTTTACATCGTCCAAATAATAAATCATAAAAATTCCTCCCCAAAAATCATCGCCGGCGCAAAGCCCGGTCAATCTCGCGCTTCGCCTCGCGCTTTTTGATGTCCGCACGCTTGTCGTAAAGCTTTTTGCCCTTGCCCAAAGCGATCGTTATCTTCGCGAGCCCGTGAAAAAAATAGATTTTTAACGGCACAATGCTCATCCCGCCCGCCTGCACCGCCTCGCGAAGCTCCCGCACCTCCTTGGCGTGCAGCAGGAGATGACGCGGACGATACGGATTGTGGTTGCTCGTGTTCCCGAGACCGTATTCCGCAATATGAGCATGATAAAGCGTGGGACGGTTGTCATAGTCGATGCGCACAAACGAATCCGCAATATTCGCGCGACCCTCCCGCAAAGACTTGACCTCCGTCCCCTTCAACACAAGACCCGCCTCAAAACGCTTGCGCAAGTCATAATCGCGCGACGCCTTGGGATTCCGAACCTCCGCGACAAGCTTGTTGTCCTTGTGTTTGCTCATCTGCTAAAAAAAACAGCCCGGACGCCTATGGGCACCGCAGGCCGGTTTTCAATACATCATTAAAAAAAAGAAATTTCCTTAGTCCAAGGGCGGCAACTCATACCACAACTTGCCCTCGGCAATCTCCTTCAAAGCAATATCTTCCGCCTCTTCCGTCTCAACGCCCGCCACCAAAGGACCGGGAACATTGCAAGGCTCATGCTTCTTGAGAGCGTGATTGTGAAGATGCAAATCACGAACACGCTTGGAAACAACATTGATGAGAATGTTCGGATCCGGAATTTTTTCTAACGCCTTATCTAAAAGTTCTTGCTTCATAGTTAAGAAATTATAACATTTTAAAAAATCAAAAGCAAATTTTTTTACCCCGTCCCCCCAAAAAACCGCCGCGGGAACGCCGTCCCCTTCAAACGCCAACAAGCGCAAGCGTTCCCGGACTTTCTGCAAATTTAATTTGGTGGAGCCAGTGAGGATCGAACTCACGACCTCTTGCATGCCATGCAAGCGCTCTACCAACTGAGCTATGACCCCAAATTATTATTTGCTGTTTTTATCCTCGAGTTCGGATTGGCGTTTGGCGCGCTCCTCCTCCTCGATGATTTTGCGACGCGCTTCGCGACGCATGGCCTCCTCCTCACTCTGACCGGCTTCGCGTTCGATTTCGTCAGTCGCATTTTTCAACTCGTGACGGGCACGGGCAAAACCGCGTGCCAGTTCGGGAATTTTTTTCCCGCCGAACAGCAAAACAATCACTGCGACAACCACGAAGATTGTCCAGCCTCCGATCGCTGCGAAGAATGTTGTTGCCATCATAGAAACCATTTTAAGCCTAAAAAATCGATTTGTCAATTCCCAAATTTCAAACCGCCGCGAATTCACATTTGTCAATTGCCCTCCGTCGATTTACAATAATAGCATGTTGCGCGCTTTTTACGACAATCCCGTTCCCGAAGACTCGCAGACGCTCACGCTCGATCCCGGCGAGAGCCATCACCTTGTCAAAGTCCTGCGCGCGGGCGAAAACGAGCCGGTCTGCGTCTTTGACGGCAAAGGGCATTTCTGGCACTGCCGCCGTCTCGACAACAACCCCAAAGCCCTGACGCTCGCCATCGAACGGCGCGAAACCGTTCCCGCGCCCCGCTGCGCCATCGCCCTCGCCCAAGCAATGCCCAAGGGCTCCCTCATGGACGACATCGTGCGACAGGCGACGGAAATCGGCGCCGCCTGGATTTTTCCCCTCAGCAGCGACCGCTGCGAAGTCCGGCTCGATCCCGAACGCTCCGCAAAAAAACTGGAACGCTGGAAACAGATCGCCGTCGAAGCCTGCAAACAGTGCGGGAACGCCTTTTTGCCGCAGATTCTTCCCGTGACCTCGCTCCGCGATTTCCTGAAACGCCGTTCCCGCCCCGAAAACGAAGTCCGGCTGACCGCCAGCCTCGAAGACGGAACGCTCCCCTGCCCGCAAATTGCCGCCCGATACGCCGACGCCGTTCCCGAAACCGTTCTCTTTTTTGTCGGACCCGAAGGGGATTTTTCTGAAGAGGAATACGCGCTTTTGCGCCAGTCGGGCTGCGTTCCCGTGCGCTTGGGGCGCAACGTCCTGCGCGCGGCGACGGCGGCGATCTACACGCTCGCCGTGGCGGACCAAATGCGAATTTTTTGGGGGAGACAATAAAATGCCGGAGGCAAAACCCATCAAAATCTGGACGCGGCAGCTGGACGCTTCGCAAATCGACCGGCTGCAGCAAACCCTCCTCTCCCTGGGCGACGCCGAGCCCTTTGCCGTCGCCTACGCCCGCTTCGCCTACAAACTGCGGGAACGCAAAGCCAACGTCACCGCCTACACAAGCGGCAAAGTCGTCATCAACGGCGCGGGAACGCAAGATTTTGTCATCGACATTGTCGAGCCGCAAATCCTCGGACGCGCCGAAATCGGCTATGAGTCCGTCAACCATCCCGACTGGTTTGAGCTCCACGCCGGACTCGACGAAAGCGGCAAAGGCGATTTCTTCGGCCCCCTCTGCACCGCCTGCGTCATCGCCGGCGGGAACGCCGTCCGCACCTGGCTCGACGCCGGCGTGCGCGACTCCAAAAAAATCGCCGACAGCCAGATCCTCAAACTCGACAGCCTCATCCGCAACACGCCCGGCGCGACCGTCAAAGTCTGCAAAGCCGCCACCATGGAGCGCTACAACGAGCTCTACCAAGCCTACGGCTCCCTCAACACCATGCTCGCCGCCAGCCATTTCAAAAGCCTCCAAGCAGCCTGCGAAGCCGCCCCCGAAAAGCCCGCACGAGGCCTCCTCGACCAGTTTTCGACAGAACCCCTCGTGCAGTCGCTCATACGGCAAAAAAAATTGCCGATCGACCTCCAAATGCGAACCCATGCGGAAGAAGACCCCGTCGTCGCCGCCGCCTCCATTTGCGCGCGAGCAGCCTACGCAAAAGCCGTCGCCGCCCTCGAAGCCCAATGCGGATTTTCCCTCCCCAAAGGCTGCGGCAACGAAGTCCTCACCGCGGGAACGCAAATCCTCCGCCAATACGGCAAAGACGCCCTCCGGCACTATTGCAAAACCCATTTCAAAACCCTCAAACAAATCTTTTAACAAAAAAACAAAATTCACTATGGCTCAACAAAATCTCCAATACAAAGACGGAACACCCATTCAGGAATGGAAAGTCGGCGGCTCCACATTCACCGCCTGCATGCAAAAAGGCGCCCAACTTATGTCTTGGGAACTCAATGTCGCGGGAACGACACGCAAAATCATCCACTGGCCACAAGACGGCGACCTCCAAAACCTCAAATCCATCCGCGGCGGCAACCCCATCCTCTTCCCCTTCGCGGGACGCTGCCATATCGACGGCAAAAAAGGCGTCTGGAAAGATCCCGAAGGCAATATTCACGAATACCCGACACACGGATTCGCACGCACGGGAGACTTTGAGATCGTCGAAATCACCGACAAGTCCGTCACCGCAAAACTCCTCCCCGACGATGCCGCAAAAAATGTTTATCCCTACAACTACACCTTTTTGGTGAAATACAGCTTCGAGGAACTCTCCATGACCGTCGAGCTCACCCTCGTCAACCACGACAGCCGCCGCATCCCGTGGGCGCCGGGACACCATTTCTATTTCACACTCCCCTGGCACAAGGGACTCTCACGAAAAGACTACATCCTCCAAACCGACGCCAAAAAATTCTTCAACCACGCCGCCAACGGCGACCTCGTCAAAGCCCAACAGCCCGCACGCCAGCCCTACAGCTTTGACGATCCCGCCATCGTCGATCTGATCTACGCAAAACTCAAAAGCAACAAAATCACCTTCGGACCCCGCAACTCCGAAGAAAACATCATCATCACCCACGGCGAAAACCCCGTCCCAAACCCCTGGTCAACACTCGTCACCTGGACAGAGACCGACGACGCACCCTACTACTGCGTCGAACCCTGGCTCGGCTCCCCCAACTGCGCCGAACACGGCAACGGACTCCATTTTGTCGAAGCCGGCGAATCCCAGACATTCAAGGTCACCGTAACCCTGGCATAAAGACAAAAGACAGACGGCGCGCTACAAAAACAGGGGCGCGCCCCATTTTTTTTATGAAAGCGATCATCTTCGACATGGACGGCACCCTGCTCGACTCCGAGCGACTCAGCCAACAGGCATGGGACAGCGCCGCACGGGAACACGGCTACTCCATCAACATGAGCCTTTTCCTCCAAATGGTCGGACACCGCACCCCGGACATCGCCGACATCCTTAAAACAGCCTTGGGCAAAGACGTTCCCGCCGAAGCCATCGCAAGCGCCGCCGCACAAAAATACCTGCAAGTCACCGAAATCAACGTTCCCGTTATGCCCGGAGCGGAGGAAATCTTAAGATTTTGCAAAAACAAAAAACTCAAAATCGGCATCGCAACCTCGACAAGACGAGCCTACGCCCTAAAAAAACTCGAACGCGCCAAACTCCTCCCCTACATCGACGCCATGACCTGCGGGAACGAAGTCTCCCGCGGCAAACCCCACCCCGAAATCTACCGGCGCACCGCACAAGCCCTCGACTGCCAACCCGACAAATGCTACGCCGTCGAAGACTCCCCGACGGGATTCAAAGCCGCATTCGACGCCGGCTGCAAAACATTCCTAATCCCCGACCTCGTCCCCCCGGACAAAAGCACCCTCCAAAACGCCCACAAAATCCTTAAAAATCTCAACGAACTCAAAGAGTGGATTTAAATTGCAGGAACAGCGTTCCAACGTTCCCGCCATTTATGATTCTCAAAAAACCGCTTGTCAACAATCGGAATTTATTGTAAATTTACAGTAAATTCCGATTTGAACACTTTTATTGAGGGAGACTGAAAAATGAAAATACTTGTAGAACGTCCGGTTTATCTTAAAAAACTGATCGACAGGAAAAACAACGGCGAAATAAAGATAATTACAGGCTCCAGGCGTTGCGGCAAGTCGTGGTTGCTTACACGACTTTATAAAAAATGGCTACTTTCGCAAAATGTCAACGAAGAAAATATCATTATTTTGTCTTTCGATATGAATGATGAACAAAATGACGAAAGGCTTCTTGATCACGACGAATTGAAAAAATATCTTTACGGACGGATAAAGGATGACAGCGAGGAATATTATGTTTTTCTTGACGAAATCCAGGAACTTGAAAATTTTGAACGTATCGTAAACGGGCTAAATTCGCATGACAATGTCGATGTCTATATAACAGGCAGCAATTCAAAGTTCCTCTCAAGTGATATTAACACTCTTTTTAGGGGAAGAGGGGACGAGGTTCGGGTTTATCCGTTGTCGTTCAAGGAATTTTGTTCAGCCAGAACAGAAGACACACGAACTCTTTGGAAGGAATATTATACTTACGGAGGGCTTCCAAGTATTTTGCACCAAAACACAAAAGAGCAAAAAATCGCCTATTTGCAACGTCTTTGGAGCAAAACTTATATTGATGACGTGCAGGAAAGAAACAATATCAAAAACCGAAAGGCGCTCGACTCGATTGTTGACGCCTTGTGTTCGTCTGTCGGCTCTCTCAGCAATCCTTCACGCATCAGGAACATTCTTGAAACTGTCATGCATATAAAACTCGATGGAGAGACGATAAAAAAATATATCGAATATTTGCAAAACGCCTATCTTTTTGAAGAGGCGCAGCGTTACAACATCAAGGGAAACAAATATTATGACACAATAAAAAAATATTATGCTGTCGATATCGGATTAAGAAACGCAAAACTTAATTTCCGACAGCAAGAGCTGACACATATAATGGAAAACATCATTTACAATGAACTTAGAATGAGGAATTTTCTCGTGGATGTCGGCGTGGTGGAGACCCGCAAAACGGATAACGGCAAATCAAAATATATTCAGTATGAGGTTGATTTTGTCGCAACAAACGGAATTGAAAAATATTATATTCAGTCAGCATACGCCATACCGGACGAGGCAAAACGGGAACAAGAAACAGCTTCACTAAGAAAAATCGGAGATTCGTTCAGAAAAATTGTAATCGTAAACGACGATATTGAAACATACACAGATAATAATGGGATTGTATATCTGGGATTGTTGCAATTTTTGATGAGCGATGAAATTTTCTAAGCCCAAATCGGAATTTATTGTAAATTTACAGTAAATTCCGATTGGCTTCCATTTTTTGAACCCGCAGACGGAGAAAAGCTTAATGCTTAAAGCTTAAAGAAACGCGCCGCGGGAACAGCGGAATTGAGACACGAAGGAAACGAAGGACACAAAGGTTTTGTTTGACCTTGGCAGGAACGCGGGAACGGCGGAAATGTTTATCCGATAAACATATTTTCAAAATATGCTTAAATTTTTGCAAAAAATAAACATATCCGCCCAAAAATCGCCAAATACTGTTATTTTTTGCTAAAAAATAAACATATTTGTTCAAAATTGATTGAAAACTGTTATTTTTTTGCTCAAAATAAACATATCATGACTTTTGACCCTACAAAACCTTATAACACGCTCCCGGATCTGCCTCCCAATGACGACATTGAGACAAAGGCTGTCCTAAAACTTTGTTTGGAAGCGACGCGAGCGTTGGCGGAACTCAAAGGCAAGGTTCAAATGCTGCCGGACCAGACGATTCTCATCAATTTGCTGCCGCTGCAGGAAGCAAAATGCAGTTCGGAAATCGAAAACATCGTCACGACACAGGACAAACTTTTTGAAGGCAGCCTTTTGCAGGCAATGTCCGAGCACGCAAAAAAAAGCCAAAACGACGACGACAAAATCGATCCCGCGACAAAAGAAATCCTAAACTACCGGAACGCGTTGCGCTACGGATTTGAGGAAATGAAAACGCGCCCTTTTTCACTGCACCTGATTCGCGATGTTTGCAGTGTACTGCGCGGCAAATCGGTCGGATTTAGAGACGCCGGACAAAATGTCGCCCTCGTAAACCCCCAAACAGGCGAATGTCGCTATACACCGCCCGAAGGCGGACGCGCGCTCGAGGACAAACTCGAAAACCTGAACAACTATCTCCTCAACTACACCGGGCACGACGACCTGATAAAAATGGCGCTGATCCATTACCAGTTTGAGAGCATTCACCCGTTTGACGACGGCAACGGACGCACCGGACGCATTATGAACATCCTATACCTGATCCACACAAAACTGCTCGATCTGCCCATCCTCTATCTCAGCCGTTTTATCATCGAAAACAAAAACAAATACTACAAACTCCTCCGCGCCGTCACCGAAAAAAACGATTGGGAGCCCTACCTGCTCTATATGCTCACCGGCATCAAAGAAACAGCCCTCTCAACCGCCGCACGCGTCCAAGACATCATCAACGCCGTCAACGACGCAAGCCAAACCGTAAAAACCCAAGAACCGCAAATCTACTCAAAAGAACTCATCGAAACAATCTTCAGACAAGCCTACTGCCGAGTCGATTTTCTCGTCCGCGAAAACATCGCCAAACGACAAACGGCAACACGCTATCTGAAAAAATTGACAAAACTAAAAATCTTGGAAGAACAAAAAATCGGCAGAGAAAAAATCTACACCAACCTCGCACTAATCGACATCTTCAGACGATAATTAAAGTTTAAAGAAACGCGCCGCGGGAACAAAATTATCCACAGGCCTCTGTGTTTAAATTTCTGTTCCCGACATTCCTGTCTCCGCCGTTCCCGCAACCCAAAACAAAAACCTTTGTGTCCTTCGTTCCCTTTGTGTCTCAATTCTGCCGTTCCCGCGAACCCAACAAAAACCTAAAATCCTAAAATCTATGGATCAAAAAAAGCGCGCCTGCATTCCCGCAAGCGCGCCTTCTTTTTAAATCTTAAGCTTTTCTCCGTCTGCGTGCACCGACGAGCGCAAGCGCGCCAAAGCCCGCGAGCAAGCCGAACATCGACGGCTCGGGGATTGTCAAGGTCAGGATATTCGCGGCGTTTTTGTTGACGATTTCCCAAGTGAATGTGCTGGGATTCCAGCCTGCCGCGCCCGAGACTTCAAACCAGGTATTCTCGATCGTGCCGCTTGTCGTGTTGCCAAAGGCGATTGCTGCCGTCGAGGAAATGATATCCAAGGTCATCTTATCCTCAAGAGCAAGCCCTCCGAGATCAACGAGGAGTTTCGCACCCGAGGCAAATGTCACCGCGTTTGCGAGCGTGAGATTGGCGCTTTCGGTCGTGGTCGCATAAACTTTCATTCCAGCACCGTTGTTAACAGTAATCGCGCCGCTCGTGAGCGAAGTCGTTCCCGCAACGAGAACACCGCCGTTGACGGT
>JAILGB010000025.1 GCA_024697185.1 Opitutales bacterium
ACGGGAACGGGAACGGTCACGCTTCTCACATATCCGACCTCCGAATCCACGATGGAAAAACTTTTCTCCCGCTTCGAAAAAATCAAAAACATCCTCGGCCGCCCGCTCCTCCTGCGAGTCTATGAGTCGGTGAGGGGGTAATTTTGGCGCGAAATACAATAGACAACCGTTTCCTTATTTCCCAATAGCGAAAGGAACAAGGGAATCTTCCCTATGCCATTGATCAAACGATATTATTACGGGGCTTCGATTTCATCCTTTATCGATGAAAGCCTTGAAAAAATATGTTACGAATTGGGTGAGGGACATCTAAATCAGCATACAAGTTTAGAATCAACTCAAAAACGAGCATGGGAAGAGGAAATTAAATTATTAAAAAAAGTTCTTAAAAACTATAAAAATCGAGGGTCTATTTATTTTGAATACAACATTCCCCGAATGGGGCGAAGAATTGATGTTGTTGCTCTGATTGATGGCATTGTTTTTATTTTAGAATTTAAGGCTTTTAATGAGCAATTTAGCAAACAAGACATTGCTCAAGTTTGGGACTATGCGCTTGATTTGAAAAATTTTCATGAGGCTTCGCACAATCGTTTTATAGTTCCAATCCTTGTATCGACAGCCGCCGAATTGCCTCACAACAACTTTAAAATTTATTCAGATAGAATTTTTTACCCCATTTTGACGAATGCTGATGGCATCAGTGAAATAATTGATACCATTTTTCAAAAAGTCAAAGATGAATCCAGCGATAAAGTTTCATCGGATGATGAATGGGCTGTGAGTAGGTATTCTCCAACACCAACAATTGTCGAAGCGGCAAGTTCTTTGTATCTCAATCATTCCGTGGAAGAAATTTCTCGTCACGATTCTGCCGAGAATCTTTCAAAAACAAGTGCTTTTGTTTCCAAAATTATTGAGCGCAGTAAGGCGAACAACGAAAAAAGTATTTGTTTTGTCACAGGAGTGCCTGGAGCGGGAAAAACTTTGGTAGGGCTCAACATTGCTACTGAACAATTCAAAAAAGGAGAAATTGCAACTTATCTATCTGGAAATTTCCCATTAGTAGAGGTTTTAACGGAAGCTTTGGCGCGGGACAAGGTGGCAAAGGAAAAAGAAAATGGAAATAAATTCACCAAGTCAAAAGCGACCAGCGAGGTTAAGACATTTATTCAGATGATCCACCACTATCGGGATACATGCCTGCAAGGAGCAAAAATTGAGAACGGAAAGATTGTGATGGATGAAGAGTACTTCCGCAAAGTCAAAAACAAAAATAAACACTACGCTCCCGTCGATCATGTTGCAATTTTTGACGAGTCACAAAGAGCATGGACACAGGCTCAACTGACAAATTTTATGTCCCGCAAAAAGGGCGTTGCAGGATTTCCGTATTCAGAACCAGAATACCTTATTTCGTGCTTAGATCGTCATCAAGATTGGGCTGTGATCGTCTGTTTGGTTGGCGGCGGTCAAGAAATCAATACAGGAGAAGCTGGTATTGGTGAATGGATAGCAGCGTTAAACAAAGACTATAAGCATTGGCATATCTATATTTCTGACCGTCTTACTGAAAAAGAATATTCTGAGGGGCGAGTTTTAGAATCAATCGAGAACAAAAACCGAATCACCATAGAACCCGCATTGCATTTGGCAGTTTCAATGCGATCTTTTAGGGCTGAAAATGTGTCGAATTTCGTCCACAATCTTTTAGAGTCTAATGTTGCTGAAGCAAAAAACCTATTATCTTCTTTGGAAAAATATCCTATTGTTCTAACTCGTGATAAAAATATTGCAAAACAATGGCTTAGAACACAATCGCGTGGTAGTGAACGTTATGGCATCATCGCTTCATCTGCGGGAGAACGCCTTCGTCCCGAAGAAATAGTTGTAAGACTAAAAGCCGATGTGGTGCATTGGTTACTCGATGATGTTAACGACATTCGCTCTTCGTTGTTTATGGAAGATGTTGCCACAGAATTTGATGTTCAGGGTTTGGAACTCGACTGGGTTTGTGTGGCTTGGGATGGCGATTTTAGATATTCTAATGGCGATTGGCAATATTATCAGTTTAATGGTGGCAACAAGTGGAACAACATTAATAAGCCAGAACGACGTCTTTACAGAAAAAATGCATATCGTGTTCTTCTTACTCGAGCACGACAAGGCATGGTGATTTTTGTTCCTAAAGGCAACAAAAATGACCCTACTCGTTTGCCGGAATTCTACGATTCAACTTTCAACTATTTGAAATCCCTCGGAATAAAAGTTTTAGAAGATGAACAAACACTATAATGTTGTGGCGGCGGTGATTGTGGTGGAAGGGGAGATCCTCTGCATGCGGCGGGGGAAGGGGAAGGCTGCTGAAACGGATTACAAATGGGAGTTTCCGGGCGGAAAAATCGAAAACGGCGAAACGCCGCAGGCGGCGCTGATACGCGAGATCCGCGAGGAAATGGATTATAAAATCGTTCCCGTCGAACGCGTCGCTGTCGCGGATTATAAATACCCGGATTTTACAATTTCCTTGGACGCCTGGATCTGCAGCGCGGACAAGTGCGATTTCAAACTGCTCGAACACATCGATCACCGCTGGCTAAAACCCGAGGAACTGAATTCTCTCGACTGGGCTGCCGCCGATCTCGCCATCGTGCAAGCCTTGCAAAAACGATTCACGAATTAGAAAATTTCGTGGGTTAAATCAGCGGGAACGCAGGAACGGGAACGGTGTGTCGCGGGAACGTGTTTTTAGGATTCACGGATTTTAGGATTTAAGAGATTTTTGTTTTGGATTTACGGGAACGCTATGCGGGATAGCGGGAATTCCCCAAAAAATGGTTGTGGCTTTATGTCAAAAATAAAAAGCCCGCGTTCCCGCAGTGCCGTTCCCGCAGTTCGCGCTCTTTGCGAGATTGTTTTTGGCGGGAACGGGATTTTTTCGAAAAATATTGCGTTTTTTTTTTTCTGTATTAGGATTTTGGTGTTGTCAGAAATTTGACAGCGATTTTTTAAGAATCTCAATAAGATACAAAATTATGAATAAATATATCTCATCTATGGCGGTTTTCGCGTTTGCGGGAACGACTTTTCTTAATGCTCAAACGGCACCGGATCAAGAGGAATTCGTAGTAGTCAAAGTCCCGCGTTCGCTTCTTCAAAAGAACTCCCAAACGGCACAGGATCAAGAGGAATTCGTGGTAGTCGGCGAAGCTCCGAAAGAAGAAGCGGCTCCGGTTGCTCCCCAACGCCGCCGTCTCCGGCGAGAGTCCCCGCGCGAAGCCCCGAAAGAAGTGGCGGCTCCGGTTGCTCCGGTCGTGGAAGAAGCCGTTTACAACGGTTTCATGACGGTAGAAGGCTTTTATGCGGCGGCAAATAATAAAATCGATAAAGATATTGACAAAAAACTCAATATCGGCGGTCTTTGGATGACGGCCGGCCGCAAGTTTGAATTGGATCCGACACTCTCCTTCGATCTCGCCGGGATCTTCGCTGTCGGCGGCGGTTTTTACAACGAAAAGAGACCTACAAATGAAGAACGATATATCCAAGCGGATGGTTTGCTCGGAATCCAGCCGTCTCTCACGGTTAATCTCGGCGATCATTTTTCGCTCAGCGGCGGATTGATGGCGGGATTGGATGTGCGCAGCATGAGATATAGATATTCGGGCTATATAGGTTGGCAGCATAGAATTGTCAACGACACCGACACGAGATGTGGCGCTTTTTACGGCTCGTTTCTAAAAGCGGATGTAAAATTCACAAAACGTTTTTCTCTGACGGCATCAGCGCGCTATATGGGAACGACGGTGCAAAACGAATTTGAAGTGGCAGGCGTAAGCTGGCAAACAGAAAAAACAAATTACGCCGTCGTCACTGTCGGCTTTAAATTCGCGTTTTAAGACCGCTTTAATTTAAAAAATCAATTTTTGCCGTTCCCGTGAGACATTGTTTCGCGGGAACGTTTTTTAGGATTTGCGGGCGAGTTTTGTTGTGTTAAAATCTACTTATCGAACCCCTGATATTTATGAAAAAGTTTTTGGCTCTTGTTTTGTTTTTTGTCTCTGTTGCGGGAACGCTGTTTGCTGCGGGAACGGCTTTGGTCGTCGCCGGATCGGATTTTCAGGGGAAAACCCACGAGGAGAGCAGTGCGATTGTGGCATCGATATTGTCACAGATCAAAAAAGATTATCCGCGAGCCGACGGCTTTTTGTTTTGCGGGGATTATACGCTCGACATCAACAACCCGCGTTCGAGCGAGGCTGGGATTGCCGCTTTGAAAAAGACCTTGTCGGCGTCGGAAATGTCGTTCCCGCCGGAAGCGACGGTCTTGGTGCAGGGCAATCACGATCCCGAAGACACGCGCGGGATGTCGCCGAGCGGCGGGAACGATCCCGCGAACGGGCGTTGGGGTGTTTTTGTGATCAATGAGGACGATTTCATGTGGTTTCAGGGGTTGCGGCGCACAAACGGCAATCCGCATATCTCGGACGACGAATCGACGGTCGAATCCACGGCGATGAATCTCATTATTTATCTTCAACAAAAGAAACTGGAAGATTTCAAGGGCCCGATTTTTGTCATTTCGCATTTGCCGCTGCATTACTCGATGCGCACCTACAACGACGGCGACGCGCAATATGCGCGATTGATTTTTGATGTGCTGAATCTCTACGCCCGTCAGGGTTTGAAAATCATCTATCTCTTCGGACACAACCATTCTAACGGCTGGGACAACTATATCGGCAGCGCGCGCGTCTGCCTCTTGCCGGGCGAGAAAATGCCGATTGCGGCGTGTATCGAAGAAAATCTCGACCAGCGCAACGCCAAGGTGCGGGAACGCCATTACGACCACAAGCGTTGCGATATCCTGCCGCTGCATTTTGTCTATATGAATGCGGGCTACACGGGATATTTCAAGACGACGGACGCGAACGACGGCGCGGACCGCACTTTGTCGATGACGACTTTTGAAATCGGCGGGAACGGCAAAGTGAAGATTCGCCGTTACAGCGCGAACGGGCCTTGCGATCTCAAGGCTCCCGGCGTCGTCAACACACGCGACGGCGGACAGGAGGCAAAGCTCAACTTTTACAAACCTTACACGGACAAAAAAACAGTCTGTGAAATCTGATCCCGCGGGAAAATTTCACAGACTGTCGCTTGCGGGAACGCCGTTTTAGGCGGCGAAAATGAGTCCCGCCTTCTCTCGCGCTTCGAGACGGTCAAACATCTCGTCTTCCTCTTCTCCGATGAAGATGTCTTCATAGGTCAGAGTTTCGTCGCCGCTGGAAATACAGTTTTCGTTGAGCGATTTGATTTCCAAACAGGCGCGAAGATCCCGGACAATGTTCAAATCGTTTGAGGAGAGGATTTTGCGTTCACGACAAATCGCCACCGCTTCGTTGAAACAGCAGTCGTTTTCGAGCATCGTTTTTGCGATTTTGTCGTAAGACTTTTGCGCATTTTCCGGGATTTTGACGATTCGGGACTCGCGTGAAATATCCTGGAGACACTTTTTGAGCCACGGGTGAATGAATGTCGAAAATTTAATGCCCGCGCCGACATCGAATCTGTCGATGCAGTCAGAAATCCGAATAAGGATTTCCTGCATCAGATCATCGCTGTAGGAACTGCGATTGGAGCGTCGCATATTTTTATTGGCGAAACAGCTCACGTATGGGCAAAAGGATTCGAGGATTTTATTTTTTGTCGTTTCCCATTTTCGAACGGAGGCTCCGACTTTGTTTTTTAAAACTTCGAGCGGGGATTTTTTTGCGGGAACGGCGTTTTTCAAGGCGTTTTCGTAGGCTTTGAACAAATAGGCGGGCGGCATTTTGAAACCTTCCGCCGCCATGCTTATTTTTTCTTCGACGGTCGCGGGAACGTCGCCGGCGGCGAGGGTTTTTTCATAGTCCGACAAAAGTTTTTTTGAGATGCCGATGGCGGCTCGCGATTGCGAAGCATTGTATTTGGTAATTTTTTTCAACTGCCATGCGCTGTTGATATTCGCCTCGACGAGCGCGAGCATTTCGCGCAAGACATCGGCGTTTCGAGAGATTTGAGGACGGACGGCGGACTCGATTTCGCGAAGAGTTCCGAAGAATTTGTCGAGTTCGTTTTGCGAGAGCGTCGAATAAAGCGCGGTGCGCGATTCGCCGGCGACGGCGGCGACATTATGATAATTTTTCCTGAACATAGTTTAATGAAATGTTGATAGTGATAGGGGAGGATGAAGAAGGCTTCGTTTCGAAAAACGAAGACGGGAGATTTGACCGCTATTTTTAAAACAGCAATCGTAGGGTTTTCAAGTGATTTCAGACCGAATCCAAATCGATAAAGAACAACGCTTAGAAATCAAGCGCACTTATAATTTAAAAGATCGGTTTTTAAGAGTCAAGAATTTTTATTATTTGCTTTTTTGACTTTTCTTTGGTTAGAATATTTCTATCTATGAAAACCCTTTTGTTCGGCTTGGCTTGGTGTTTTGTTTTTTGGCTTGTTCCCGCGGGAGCGAGCGATGAGGTGTTGCCGCAAAAATTCAGAGTGGCGACTTACAATCTTTTCCGCTTTAGCGGCAACTCCAAGGGAACGAACGCTCCCGGCATCGATCCGTCGCCCAAGGAACAGGAGGCGCGCGACGCGATCGCCCACGTTTTGAAACGGGTCAATCCCGACATTTTGGTCGTGCAGGAAATCGGTGACAAGCGCTGGCTTGAAAACTTGCGCCGGGACCTCGAAGCTGTCGGCGTCGTTTATCCCGCGGAAAACTGCGAATTTGTCTTTGGCAACGACCGCCACAACCACCTCGCCGTGCTCGCCAAATATCCGTGGAAATCGGCATCGTGGAATGTGCGCGGCGACTTTTTGACGCGCGGCTTCATCTCGTCGCGTTTTAAAATGCAGGACGGCGAGGATTTCTATGTTTTTCCCGTCCATCTCAAAAGCCAGATCGGGACAAAAACCGATCCCAAATGCACCAAACGCCGTTCCCGCGAACTGCTCGTCCTGCGCTCGCTCATCTCGCAAGGCGTTCCCGCGGAGCTGCACGAGCGGCGGGATTTTTTTGCCGGGATGATCAAGATTTTCGAACAGTACGGAGTGCCGTTTGAAAAAAAGACGGAATTTGACGGGCGCGACCTCACGACAGAATATTGGGAACGCCCCGCCTCGACTCCGGAACTCTTTGTGATTTTGGGCGATTTTAACACCCCGCCGGATGCGCCGGAAATCAAGATTTTTAGAGAAAAGCAATTGTTTGCCGTTCCCGTCGAAGCCGTTCCCGCCGTAATGCGAAAAACTGCGGATTTGTCAACGGACGAAGGGCGTCGGCGCAATCCGCGACTCGACAATTTTAGCTACGTCATCAAATATGCGTATTCGCCCAATAAAAATTTGCGGGAACGCAATATTGCGGAGATGTGCGGACAGCTGGATCAGATTTTTCTCTCGCCGCAAGCCTTCAAGCGGCGCAAAAACACGCCGGCGATCATCTGCAACTACGATTATTCCTGGCTCGGATCCGATCACCGCTGTCTCTATATCGATTTTGATTTTTCCGAATAATCCCCGCGCTCTGTTGCGGGAACGCGTTTAGAAAAATTTGCTCGCCAGAATAAAAAAGATGCCGGCGGGAACGACAAAACGGACAAAGAAGAGAAGGACGGGAACGGCATCCGGCCGGTCTTCAAAAGAGCGCATCAGGATTTTTTTGTCGAGCACCCAACCGACAAAAACGCTGGTGAAGAACGACACGACCGGCATCATCCATTCTGAAGTCAGATAGTCGAGCCAGTCAAAGACGCTTTTTTCATGCCATTGAAGATTGCTTTCCGTCAAGGAAATCGCGGCGACGATATTGACGACAACGAAGACAAGACTCATCACGATGATGACTTTTTTGCGGGGAAGATCAAGTTTTTCGCTAAAATAAACGAGCACGCCTTCGAACATCGAAATCGATGAAGTGAGCGTCGCCAAGACGAGCAGGGTGAAGAAAAGCACACTGCAGAGCGTGCCGAGCGGGAGCGTGTTAAAAAGAGACGGCAAGGTGACAAAAATCAATCCCGGACCGCCCTTGAGCAAGGCTTCTTCCGTGTTGCCGTCGCCACCGGCGGCAAATGCCGTGCAAAAAATAATGATGCCGGCGAGAATGGCGACCAAAGTGTCGAGAACGGCGACTCCCGAAGCCGTTTTGATCAAATCTTCCCGACGGCTGAAATATGAAGAATAGACAATCAAAATCGCCATGCCGCAGGAAAGGGAAAAAAATGACTGTCCCAATGCGGCGAGCACGATCGTCGAATTCAGTTTTGAAAAATCCGGCGCAAAGAAAAATTTGAGCCCCTCAACGGCGCCGGGCAGGGTGACCGCCCTAAAAACCATGACCAACAAAATCACAAAAAGAAGCGGCATCATGATTTTGCTCGCCAGCTCGATTCCCTGACGAACACCTTTCCACAAAATCGCGGAGGTTGCAAAAATGGAGACGATAATCCAAAGCGCCTGACGGGAAGGATTGGCGAGAAGATCGTTAAAAATCCGGTCCGGCTGCGAAAAAAACGCCGTATCCTGTGAAAAAATCGCGGCAAACGAAAGCCGCAAATATTCGCAAGCCCAACCGGCGACCGTCATGTAAAAACAGGAGATCATCGACAAGACGATCACGGAGAGCAGGCCGACTCCATAAAAAAATCTGCCGCCGCCGAGATTGGCGAACGATGCCGCCGGATTGGCGCGTCCCTCGCGTCCGACAGTAAACTCGCTGAGGATGATCGGGATCGCAAAAAAGACGACGCAGAGAAGATAGATCAGCAAAAAAAGTGCACCGCCGCCCTTGGCGGTCTCTGTCGGGAAACGCCAGATGTTGCCCAAGCCGACAGCCGAGCCTGCCGTCGCCATCAAAACACCCAGTCTTGTCCCGAAATGCGCCCGCATGAAACTATTCTTTCATCTTGATCAGATACTCGTTTTGGATCGGATCGACATAGAGGACAAAACGCCGGAGGAGATCAACTCCGAAGAGGGCGAGCTCCTCTTCGCCGAGCATCGGCTTGACAGCGTCCAATTTTACCGTGTCGCCGATTTCAATCTCAGAGGGAATGCCGATGCGCAAGGCCTGATTTTGTCCGTGCGCGTTGATGTCGGTGACGGAGAGCAACGCCGTGCGGGTGGGTTCATCGCTCCAGTATTTTTTGGGGACGAGCGTAAAGCTTGCACCGCAATCGATTTTAAAGGGGATGATCATACCCGTATCTTTGTTTTTGGCAAAAAGTGCGAGCGAACCGTTGGGTTCGAGGGTGCCGTTAACGGGGCTGAAACCTGTCGGGCGAATTCGCGTCCATGTCAGTGTTTTTTCGCGGACGTCCAAATAAAACGGCGCCGTTCCCAAAGTGGAAATCCCGATAATGCCGACAACTTCTCCGGCAGAAAAATTGTGACGAATCGGCGAAAGGTCGTGCTTCATCACCCAAAAATCCCGAAATCTCGAATTGCCGATCCGGAGTTCTTCCACGACACCCGCTTCTTTTTGACGGTTTCCTTTGACATTGGTGGGACCGCTGATCATGATCGGGATGCTTTTCATCTCGGGCATATGTTCCTTGACAAAATTTTCATCAAGCGTCGTATGCGTCGCTCCCGTATCGAGCAGCATGCGGCAACCGATGCCGTTGATCGTCACGGGAACGGTCAGCAAACCGTTTTTGGGATCGCGCGTCAAAACGACGGGCGCGCCGCAATCGATAGACATTTTCTTGGGCAAAAACGGTCCGTTAAAACGGCAATAGGTTCTAAACGCATCGCTGATTTGTTTTATCTGCGGATCTTCCGGACGAGGCTTTCTCTCTCCCGACAAGTGCGAGTTCCGACGCAAGGATGTTTCACTGTGATTCGCATCAGCGGGAACGGCTTGCGCCTGCGTCAAAACCGGCGTTCCCGCGAAACAGAGCGCGAGAAGGGCGAGCGCAAAAAACTTATTTTTCATTTTTGAGGCTTCCTGCAAAAATTTTGTCTTATTCCCACTCGATAGATGCCGGCGGCTTGGTCGAGATATCGTAGAGAACGCGATTGATGCCTTTGACCTCGTTTAGGATGCGGTTTGAAACTTCGCGCAAAAGCGGGATCGGGAGCTCGACCCAGTCCGCCGTCATTGCGTCTTCGGAGACGATGGCACGGAGATTGGTTGCAAACTCGTAAGAGCGTTCGTCGCCCTTGACGCCGACCGTTTTAACGGGAATCAATCCGGCATAAGCCTGCCAGCATTTGTCATACCAGCCGTATTTGCGGAGGGTCGAAATGAAAATGGCGTCGCAATCGCGAATAATGTCGAGGCGTTCCCGCGAAACGGCGCCCGGGCAGCGCACCGCCAAGCCCGGTCCCGGGAACGGATGACGCCAGAGAATGTCGTGGGGAATGCCCATCGACGCACCGAGTTCGCGAACTTCATCTTTGAAGAGTTCCGCCAAAGGCTCGAGGACTTTGCCTTGTTTTTGCAGTTCGAGCACTCGTTCGACGCGATTGTGGTGCGTCTTGATGACGGAAGCTTTGGACTTGGCGTTGGACGCCGACTCGATCACATCGGGATAAAGCGTTCCCTGCGCGAGCATCTCGGCATTGCCGACAGCGTCCCAAAAGACATCGATGAAAAGTCCGCCGATAATGCGACGTTTTTTCTCGGGATCGGCTTCGCCGGCGAGGGCGGTCAAAAAGCGTTCCGAAGCATCAACCGTCTCAATCGCGACGCCCATCCGTTCAAAGTTTGCCTTGACCTCTGCAGCCTCGTTTTTGCGGAGCAGACCGTTATCGACAAAAATCGCGCGCATTTTGACGCCCGCTTCGTGCAGGAGAACTGCGAGAACGGTGGAATCGACACCGCCGGAAACACCGCAGACGACCTGCTTGTCACCGACGCGCTCACGGATTTCGGCAATCATTTGTTTTTTGAAATCGCCGATATCAAATTTTGCCAAGCCTTCCGCCGTATTCAAAAAGTTTTTCAAAATCGTCCGTCCTTCGTGCGAATGGGTGACTTCGGGATGGAACTGAATCCCCCACATTTTGTCAGCCCAACGCAAGCTCACGGGAACGCCCTCGGCGTTTTTGGCGATGATCTGGCAGCCTTCCGCGAGATGATCGACGGTGTCCGAGTGACTCATCCACACTTGCGAGCCGCTTGTGACGCCGGCGTAGAGAGGATCGACAGGCTCGACAGGGACGAGAGCCGCCGGACCGTATTCGCGCTTGTTGGAGGCGCGGACGCTGCCGCCGTGCTTGATGTTGAGCAACTGCATGCCGTAGCAGACGCCGAGCACGGGAACGCCAAAACTTTTGAGCCAGGCGAAATCAATGTCCGGCGCGTCGGCATCCGTCGTACTTTTGGGACCGCCCGAGAGGATGATCGCTCCCGGATCCTTGATTTGCTCGAGATCCTCGAGCGCATAGAGTTTTGACTTAAAGCCCAATTCGCGCACGCGGCGCACAATCAATTGTGTGTATTGGGATCCGAAATCGATGACGGCGGTTATTTTTTCCATAATACTTACATTATATGCGCGCGGGCGGGAACTTTAAAGATAAAATCCAGCGGGAACGAAGTGCCCCGCGAAAAAAATCCGGCGTTCCCGCCAAAATGAAAATGTCGCCTGCAAACGGCGTTCCCGGGAGGGGAAGACTAAAACCACTTTTTCTTTTTGAAAAAGAAAATGGACGCGGCAATAAACACGGCGCAAAATACGGCTACGACAAGGAGCCAGACGGAGCCGCTGAGCCAGGCGGGGAAATTGAAATTCATCCCGAAAAATCCCGTCACGAAGGTAATCGGGATAAAGAAGAACGTAATCGTCGTCAAAAGCCGGATGATCTCGTTGGTGCGGCGATTATGTTCGTTTTGATAAAAATCCTGAAGTTCCTGCAAAACGTTCCGCGAATGGTCGAGCCGGTCAAAAGAGCGTTGGGCATGGTCGTCAAGGTCGTCAAAATACATGTCCATTTCCTTCGGCAAAAGCGGATGGTCGATGGTGCGAAGCTTGTGAACCATACCCGAAAGCGGCTTGATCATTCTGCCGAGACGGATAACGAGGCGTTTGAGATGATAAATCGAGCGGATGTCTTCGCCGCCCTTGTCATTGTCGTTTGCCTCGATCGCGTTGTCCTCGAGCTCGGAAATTGAGTCTTCGATCTCCTCCGTCAAAACCAGGATGCGGTCCACGAGCGCGTCAACAAGCACATAGAGCAGGTAGGGCGAACCCCAGTTGCGAATCTTGCCGGAGTTGGTCGCGATGCGTTTTTCGATGTTCTCAAAAATACGTTCGCGTTTTTCGTGAAATGAGACAAGGAAGTGACCGCCGGCGACAAAGGCGATCTGCTGTCCCTTGGGCTGGAGCTCTTCAAGGTCGTTGAGGCGGACGGCGCGCGTAATCGCCATAATGATGTCGTCGCCGTATTCTTCAAATTTGGGACGGGACCACTGGTTCAAGACGTCCTCTTGCGCGAGCGGAGGGATTCCGAAAATCGCGCCGACAAGCTTGACAACCTCCGGTTCGCGAAGACCCATCACCTGCACCCAGACGACACCGTCTTTTTTTTCTGCAAAAATCGGCAGTTTGTCAATGTCTTCAAATTCATCCAGCGTAAATTCCTCACTCGTGTAGGAAATGACGCGGAAACGCACTTCGTCGGCGTTTTCAAACGGCGATTCCTCCGGGAGCATACCCGGTTCACGACCGATTTCCGACTCGTCAACCTCCTCTTCCTCCGGATGGGTCGCGCTGGCGGGAACGTCTTCGTCAGGATTGAACACATCATCATAGGCAGGTCGCCGGCGGCTCAAAAAACTTTTGATTTTCTCAAAAAATGTTTCTTCATGAGTTTTGTGGTCATGAATCATGGCGAGAGTTCCTTTCTATTGATGATTGTTAAATAAATTTTACATTTTTTTTAATCTTGAACGCCGCGGGCGGCTCCGTCAAGAACAATTGGCTCGGGAACGCCTATTTGCTCCACCTCAGGATGAGAATTTCGTTGAGATCCCTTCCGTTGTAGAGCTTTGTTCCCGTTCCCGCGACGATGATGAGATAAGTCTCGGTCATGCCGACATGGAGATTGTTCCCGTAACGCCAAGTCCGTTTGACATTTTCCCTGCTGTCGGCTGCGGCGACAATGCGAACTGTCAAATCTTCGCCGGGCTTGGAGAGACAATGGTAAGTCTCCGTTTCGCCGGCGGGAACGACAATGCGAACATCCTCAAGCTGATCGATTGTGCCGCGCAGAGATTTTTCCGTCAGATTGATCAGATAAACCGTTCCCGCCGCATATTTTTTCTTGTCGGCATCAAAAATTTTTGCGGTAAAGGGTCGCCGTTTTGTTTCGGGGAAAATAAGCAAGCCGCATTTGTCAAAGTCCGCGGGAACGACGGCGGAGCCTTGGAGAAGATAGTCGCCGGACTCGTTCTTGAGAAAAATCTCTATTTCGTCACCGACATCGATGGAAATGCTTTTAGTCGGCAACGCGGCGTTTTCACCGATGAGTTTGCGGTAATTGCCGCCTGACTTAACATAAAAATGGGAATCGCGCGACAGGTCGGAAGAATCGAAAACAGTGAAAAGCTCGACCGTTCTCGCCGGCACGGCACACGGGAACGCCAAGACGGCAAAAATGAAGAAGATCAGAGCTTTCATAGGTTAAAACTACTCTGTCCGCATTGCTTCGGCGGGACGTTTGCGCGCCGCGAGAATCGCGGGAACGAGCGCGGCGAGAGTTGTGATCCCGATCGTAAAAATTCCGGCGACGACAAAATCTTCGAGGCTGTAATGGACGGGGATTTGAGAGAAAAGATATTGGGTCTGAATCATGTCGCCGCTACCGAAAAGCGAATTGATGAAACGAACGATGTTGTCACGGCAGGCGACGATCCAAAAAGTCAGTCCGCAACCGCAGGCATAGCCGATAACACCGACGACAACACCCTGGAAGACGAATATGCCGAGGATTTGCCAGGGTCTGCCGCCGAGCGCGCCGATAATGCCGATTTCGCGGGAACGCTTGATAACCGCGCTAAACAAGGTGCTCGCGATCGAAAATGACGCCACAATCGTCACGATGAACATGAGGAAAAAAAGCATCGTCTTTTCAAACTGCACCGCCTGCAAAAAATTCCAATTGATCTGCAACCAGGAAATGGCGCGCAATTGTGCGGGAAGAACCTTGTTGATGCGCGGCAGGTATTCGACGGCGCGTTCGGGATCGTCGATGCGTATGCGGAGCCCGTGCACGCGTTTGCCGAGATGGTAAAAATCCTGCATGCGCCGCAGCGTGACGATAATCGTGTTTTGGTCTGCGGGATAATAGCCCGATTCAAAAATGCCGCAGACTTCGAGTTCGACCGGCAGGGGCATTTCACCCTCGTCGATATCGTCAATCATCGTTGGCGAATAGACCTCGACGGTCTGTCCGGCGGGAACGAAGATTTTTCCCTCGCTGTCAATATCCCATTCGATGCCCAATTCCTGCGCCAGGACTTTGCCGACAATCACGCGATCGTCATCCAAATCATCCGCTTTGCCGGCGACAATCAGTTTTTTTACGGGAACGACCTTGTCTTCCTGGTCGATATCAATCCCGCGAACAAAAGGCAGGGAAGGGATATTGCCGTGCTTGACCATCACCTGACCTTCGGCAAAGGGCGAAACCGCCACGACTCCGGGAACGTCGCCGAGCGTCTGCGCGAGTTCCTTGTAATTGCCGACGGCGTGCCCTGAGGGATTTTTGACGACGACATGGCCATACATCCGCTGGATGTTTTCGCGATGCTCGCAGGCATAGCCGTTCATCACCGTTTGCACGACGAGGAGGGAGCAGACGCCGACCGCCACACCGATGATGGAGACAACGGCAAACGCCGACAGCCGCAGGGGCTTATCCGGCGGGAACAGCTGTTTTAGCGCGAGAAAAAAAGGCCACATTGTCCGAACTAACAGCCCAACATTCCTGTAATCGTGCCGTCGGGAGCGAGATCGATCGTCTCCGCACACGGAGCCTTGGGCAATGCCGGCATTCGCATAATCTCACCGGTGAGCGCCACCAAAAATCCTGCCCCGAGAGCGATTTCAAAATCACGGATTGTAATTTTAAAATTGCGCGGACGACCGAGTTTTGCGGGATCGTCAGAAATCGAATTTTGGGTTTTCGCCATACAGATCATCAGATTTTCCGCTCCTGCCGCATTGAGCATCTCAAGTTTTTTGAGTGCCTTAGGCGAAATGACGACACCGTCCGCGCCGTAGATTTCGCGGGCGATAGTCTCGAGCTTTTCCTTGACGGGGATATCGAGCGGATAGAGCGCTTTGTAGGGCTCACTTTTCTCTTGGCAGGCTTCGCAAACAAGTTTCGCCAGATCGACACAGCCCGCGCCGCCCTCGGCAAAAGAGCCGGCATAGGCGGCGGGAACGCCGTAACGCGCGCAACAGTCGCGAACAACGGCAAATTCTTCCTCCGTATCCGTCGGGAAACGATTGAGGGCGACAACGATGGGGCGTTTGAACTTTTTGGCGGATTCAATGTGGGCTTCGAGATTTTCAAGTCCGCGGCGAACAGCCTCCGTGTCGGGATCGGTCAGTTCCTTAAGTCCTTTGCCGCCATGCATTTTGAGTGCGCGAATCGTTGCCACGAGAACGACGGCATCGGGAGCGAAGCCGGCATTACGGCACTGGATATCAAAAAACTTTTCACCGCCGAGATCGAAAGCGAAGCCCGCTTCCGTGATCGCGTAATCGGCGTGCGTCAGAGCCATTTTTGTCGCGATAAGGGAATTGCATCCTTGGGCGATATTGGCGAACGGTCCGCCGTGAATAAATGCGGGAACGCCTTCCACCGACTGGACGAGATTGGGTTTGAAGGCTTCTTTGAGAATCGCCATCATCGATCCCGTGACACCGATTTCCTTGGCGAAGACCGGCTTGTTTTCCGCATCAAAACCGACAACGATATTGTCCAGGCGGGAACGCAAATCTTCGTAACTCTCCGCCAAACAGAGAATCGCCATGATCTCGGACGCGACCGTGATATCAAATCCGCTTTCGCGGGGAAGTCCGTTCCCCTGGCAACCGACAACGATGTTGCGCAAGGAGCGGTCGTTCATGTCAATCACGCGTTTCCAGGTGATGCGGCGCGGGTCGAGACGCGTCATGCGAAAATAAAGTTTGTTATCAATTGCCGCTGCCAAAAGATTGTGCGCGGCGGTAATGGCGTGAAAGTCGCCGGTAAA
Organism: Opitutales bacterium; assembly: GCA_024697185.1. Lineage (GTDB taxonomy): Bacteria > Verrucomicrobiota > Verrucomicrobiia > Opitutales > UBA953 > Spyradosoma. Next base: position 16,259 of record JAILGB010000025.1, read on the forward strand.
CTGCAGATTGATTTCCGTCGAAGGCTGCACCGTGGATTTGCCGCCTCCGGTCGCGCCGCCTTTTCTGCCGAAAACAGGTCCCATCGACGGCTGACGCAGTGCCAAACAAACTTTTTTGCCGATGATCTGCATACCTTGGGCGAGCCCGATCGAAGTTGTCGTCTTGCCTTCGCCTGCGGGCGTCGGGGTTATGGCGGAGACCAAAATCAATTTTCCGCTTTTGCCGGTGTTCAAGGCGTCGAGCGAAATTTTCGCTTTGTCTCGACCGTAGGGCTCCACATGGCTTTCATCGATGCCGAGCCGGTTAGCGATTTTCAAAATAGGCAGTTCCATAATTTTTTAATTATAACAATTGTTAGAGTCAGTTCTCAAATTTTAATCCGCCGTTCCCGCGGCGATGGCTTCATTTTTTTGTTTGATATTTTGTTTAAATAATTTGTTTGCGCGTTTTGAATCGTATTTATCAGGGAGCGGTAGGACTTTCTTTTTGATTTGATTTTTTTGTTCAATGACATATTCGATCCAATCTTCTGTTGTTACATTTAAAAACATTGGCATCGGTTCGTTTAAACCATCGCTTGCATTTATCCATGTTTTTAAATCATCATTGTAAAAGAAATCAAAAGTATTTTTCGTTTCCCATAAACCATAATTTCTATTGCTACACCAAAATTGTGGAAAAACTCCAGAAATTTTAAAATATCCATCATCGGTAATTGAAAATGGCGTTCTCCCAAATAATAATTTAGAAAAAAGTTCTTTTTTTGAAACAATTAAATCTTCAAAGGCATAAGGATTTATATCCACGCCAACAGAATTCCAAAGACTTTTCAAACATTTTGCGGTTTCTGTAAGAAAAATTTCTTTCTTGTTGGTCTTATAATGGGAAAGCGAATTTTCCAATGCAGTTTCAGGCGTATTCTTTTTTTGAAAATAGAGCGCCGCAAGTGAATTCCCATAAGAGCCATACGAAACACAAATGACCCATCGCTTATCGTTGTGTTGCATCAATAAATATTGTGTAGATCCCTGTTTAATAGGGATTATTTTATCTTTTATTGTGTCTGCATAAACGCAAGGGGAGATTAAAAGAAAAATAAAAATTATAATCGATTTCATAGTTATTCTTTATCGATTGAGACTTTGAACAGAATGTGTTCGAGCCGAAGGGAAGGGATAATCGGGATCTTCTCCTTCAATAGGGGCTATTACAGAATCTCCAAGGTAAAAAGTATAGTTTTTTATCATTAGATTAGCATTGCAGCCAGAATCGCCATAAACAGTTGTAATTGTTTCACTTTCAATTTCTGTTATATTTTGAATTAAAAGCGCAATTTCAAAAAATTGTCGGAGTCAGTTCTCAAATTTTAATCCGCCATTCCCGTGAGGATCGCTTTTTGCTGCAATTCCGAAATTTCGCCGATGCCTTTTTTCGCGAGTGCGATAAGCGCGGCGAGTTCGTCGGGTGAAAAAGTCGCTTCTTCGCCGGTGGACTGGACTTCGACAAAACATCCCGTTCCCGTCATTACGATATTGGCATCGACGGCGGCATCCTTGTCTTCGCAATAACAAAGATCGAGCAGGGCGTTCCCGTCAAAAATTCCTGCACTGATCGCAGCGACGGAGTCGGTGAACGGATCTTCGGCGAGTTTGCCTTGGGCTATCAGACGTTGAACGGCGATTTTTGCGGCGATATAGGCTCCGGAAATCGATGTTGTGCGCGTGCCTCCGTCAGCCTGCAGCACATCGCAATCGATCCAAAGGGTATAACCTTCGAGTTTTGACAAATCGAGCACTGCCCGCAGGGAACGTCCGATCAGGCGTTGAATCTCGACCGTGCGGCCGTCAAGTTTTCCGCGGGAAATATCCCGGGCTTTGCGTTCGAGAGTCGAATAGGGCAAGAGGGAATACTCCGCCGTCAGCCATCCGCCGGGAACGCCCTGCGCCTTCATCCACGAGGGCACTTTCGCTTCAAGGGAGGCGGCGCAAATCACACGGGTGTTCCCGCAAATCGCCAAAACCGATCCCGTCGCATTGGGAGCGATGCCGGGAACGAAAGAAATCGGGCGCAACTGGTCGTTTTTTCTGCCGTCTGTGCGTTCCATAACTTTAGATTTCGTTAGGCGTTAACCAGCGGAAGGAAACAACACGGTAGCGACGTCCCAGAAGACGGTTAACCGCCTTCAAATTGGTGTTGCGCTCAAATTTTTCAAAAAACACGTGGGTCGCATCCGGTTTTTCGTTGCGGTAGTTGCGCTTGAAAACGAGCGAGTCGAAACTGTATTTGTCCGGGCTGTAAAGCATTTCATCGTCCTGCTCCTCCATCCATTCGGGGGTGCGCTGAACAACGGCTTCGCAATACGCGCGCGCCACCGGATTGCCGTCGAGACCGACAACGTCGCCATAGGCACGGATCGTGAAAGTGTCCGAACGGACCGACATACCGCCGCCAAGGCAGGAGAGAATATCGCCCTGACTCAAATAACCGGGACCGCCGGCACGCCCCGAAGGTTTGGCATTGTCGGGAATCAAGTTTTTGTATTCCGACACGTTGGGGGTGCTTTCGGCAATGTCGTTCCCGTTGTTGAGGGTCGTCTTGTCGATTGCCGCCTGGAGAGCGCCGCGGCGCGCGTGCTCAAGATTGGCGGAATAGGCGCGACGGTTGACAAAGTCCGCCAAAGACATAAACGGACCGCGTTCCCGCACCTCATCAACTATTTTTTCCGCGAGGGAGTCCAATTCTTTTTCATCAAGCGAACGATACCAGCGCCAGACTTCACCTTCGTCACCGAAGGAGTCGTTGATCTGCGACTGTGATCCGGCTCCGCCGACATAGCCGCCGAGCTTGGAACCGATAATGTTGGCAAAGCGGACGATCGGATAGTTTTGAACCTCCGAAAATGCGCCGTCAATCTTCAAATACTGCTCATGCAAGGAGCCGAGCATAGCCTTCCAGGCTTCCTTTGAAGTCGAATTGACATTGAACATACCCGTGTAATAGAAATTGCGGGTGACTTTGTTGGGATCCAAGAAATCTTTTTCAATATCTTCCGCGGCGAACTTTGCCTTGTCGCGGGAACGAATAAACTCGACGCGCTTGTTGGGAAGACAATTTTCCTTGTTTTCGATAATATTGCGGGCGAATTCGTTGATCTGTTTGATTTGGCCGTCGCGATCGCCAAAATTTATCGTCGAGAACCAATAGCGATCCCAAATCGCCAGATTGGCGGCAAAAGAATGGTCCGCAAAAGGCTGGCGGAATTTTGTCGTGATGTCGGTGTCATCGTAGAGAGCTTTGACGCCGGATTGGCGGTTGGAGAGATCAAGACCGACGGGCGGATAGGAGTTGCCGACAATGTAGCTCGTTTCCTGTTCGCACCAAGACGCGTCAACACTCTGAAATTGTCCCAAGGAAGTCATCGGCTGGGTCGGGATCTCAAAGAGAACCACATTGGTTTGTCCGTCAGAACTTGAAATGTCGTCGCCCCAAAACGCGTTCCCGCCGACATTTTCAATCGGAGAAAATTCATTTTTCGCCGGCAGGATTTCAGAAACCCATCCGACGCCGGCTGTTGAGAAGTTTTCAACTTCCGTGCCGTTGATGATGTTGCTGTTGGCAGAGTTGAAATTACGCGGCTCGCAAACCCAAGGACGGACATTGGTCAGCAGAGGCGACGCGAGAGGCGTATAGCTCGCGGGTGCCTTGTAGATATTGATATCCGCGATCGGCTGTTTGATAACACTGGCGTTCCAGCCGGAACCGCCGCTTGCGGAAAATGTCTTGCCGACAAAATTGTTTTTGCGGGCGTAGGGATAAAGCGTCAAGCGATGTGACGAAAAACTCTGAATGAGGCTTTCGTCTCCGACGTCATTGTCGTCGCCAAGAGCTGTCGCAGCCCAAAAGCGCGTCAAAGCGTCCACTGTCGTCAGATTTTGATCGTTTGAGCCCTTGGGATAAAAAAGATAGAAGGAATACATGTCGCATTCGCCCCAAGAACCCCGCAAGTCAACGCGGAAGGTCGCGCTGCGCAAGTTTTCGAGTTCGTCTTCCGTGAGAGCGCTCGTCTCGTGTCCGATATAGTTTTTAAACGGCAAAGCATAGCCGGCGACGGAGGAAAGTTCGAAGGTTGTTTTTCCCATACTGGCGACAACTTCTCGCGTGCCCATGCCGGAAAGTTTCGGTCTTTCTTTTGAAGCAGGGAAGACAGCCTTGATTTCTCCGGGCTGCAAACGGATTGTTCCCGAAGGTGCACGGTCGAGGGAGTTCGTTCCCGCAAAAAAGCGAAAAGCGTGTGAGCGCACCATATAGACGTTGTTGGTGTAATAATAAAGGTCAACAGGCATGTCGCCGCTCACCTTGAAAAGTCCTGTTTTCTGACGATCATAATAGCCGAATTCCGGCCATTGTTGTCCGTCTGTCCGAACCAAATTGAAGGAGACCGGATAATATTTGGTGAAAAATGTGCCTACACCGAAAAATTCGATCGGGACATTATAGGGGTTGTAAAGCACCATCATCGGGTCCATGCAAAGCGCATAGGTATCCTGGTTGAACACCAATGAAAAGCGGAAGACAAAGCGCAAAATGACGGGGGCGATGCGCATCGCCTGGGGGATGACAATCCTGTCTCCGTCAATCATCGGCGTCACCAAGCGCTGCCCGGTGTCTTGCTGTCCGCGCAAAGCCATCGTACCGACGGAACCTTTGAGCGAGAAAAATCCGTTGTAGGTTTTTCCACTGCCGCTCACGGATGTCGCATTCGGACTCTCCCTGCCGTCAACATAGGTGTAGGGACGGATGCCCATCGCCGTAAAAGAAGTGTCGGAAGCGGGTTTGAAACCGCGATAGCCGGTCGTCTCGACTTCTTTTTTGTAAAAACGATAATAGTTGCGGAAAACATCCCAGGTCGGGCCTCTCAAGATGGCAATGCTCTTCGACTGGCCGCTCCGGTGTCCCAACTCGGCGTTGTTTTTGGTGTCAAACTCATAAACAAAACCCAAGCCGTCGGTCGGCTGGTTGAGCCACCAGCTCGTCGTATTGTCGTTGGGAACGTTGAAATGGCTCAAAAGATTCATTTTGTTGGTGTCGCCCGATCCGTGGAATTGCGGATAGTCGCGAAAACCTTTTTCAAAATTTTCGCCGGCGTTCCAAGGCATTTCAAAAGCAAGGGAGAGGTCTGTCTTGAGTCCGCCGTTGTAAACATCGCTCTCGACGCCCTTTGAATAAAATGAAATGTCGTGATAGTATTTTCTAAAATCGCGCAAACTGGCGGCATCTGTTTTATCGAGATATTCAGCCAAGTCACCGATCGTGACGACATAGGGAAGTTTTGTCGCTCCGACTTCAAGGCTGTTGCTGAGATCTTGCGTCCAGATTTCCTTCAAATCGCCGAATGTGTCGATGGCTTCACCCGCAAGTCTTTGAGGTGTGGATCTGAAACCTTTGTACCACTCATCGACGGAAGAGGCTTTGTTGTCATAATTGTCCGGGAGATTGATTCGTGCCTTGACGCCTTCATCGCCGACCCAATAGGCGAAAGAGCCTGTTGTTTTTGGCGGGTGTTGATAATTCGTGATTTTTTCGATGGGGACGCGTCTGACTTTGACGATGTTGTCTTCCCATCCATTTTTCTTCCCGAGCGTTCCCGCGCCAACAAGGGTGATGAGCTCGTTTGATTCGTCTTCGACGCTGTAGGCGCTAATCGCTTTTGAAACAAGGCTTTTGTCAAAGGTTGTGGCGGTCATTTTGTTGACAGGGAGCGTGTAGGGCTCAAAACGGCCGCTTTCGCTGTCATAGTTGGAGACAAGCCAGCCGAGAAAGGGTTTGTTGTCGGGAGCGGCATAGTCCCAGTCGTGCAATTTTGTTTTGTCGCTTTTGTCGAGATTGCCCGTCGCCCAAACGCCAGTCCAATATTTTTTGCCGCGGTAAGGCGTTCCCGACGGGAGAGAGGGGTTTTGGGAGCCGCCGTTGCCGAGAATGTCCGCCGTGGCGGTGACGCGCTGGTCGTCACCTGTCAACATCTGCAATTGGGCGAGAGCGATGCGGAGACCGGAGATCGCATTGGTCTGCGCCTGATAACGGCGGATACGATAAGAGGAAATCTGTGTCTCGAGAACGACAAAGGAGACCAAAGATATTGCGATCAGCAACATCAACGCCATCATAACCAAGGCGACAACCAGAGAAAATCCGCGTTTGTGATTTCTTGTTTTCTTCAAGAATATTTTTGCCATAAAAAGTCGGGGTTTTGATACATCTAATAATAATGAAAGGACGGCGGAAAAGCAATTTTAGAATGCGCGTTCCCGCGTCGGAAATTCGAGTGTTGAGAAAAGCTGCGGGAACAATCAAAATGAATTTATAAAATTTTGTTTATGAATGTCTATCTTCTCATAGGAACACCGCATTGCGGGCGGCGGGCGATTTTGGCGGACTTGTTGGACTACGGGCTGGGCTCGGGAACGAAAGTGACGGTCTGGCTGCCGGAAGAAGAACGCGATGAAACGGCGGACGAACCGCTCCAAAAAATGCCGGCGCTCGATCTGCGTTCCTGGAAACTCGTTCCCGCGGATTCGCCCAAAGGCGTTCCCGCGATCGAGTTCGAAAACAATTTTGAGCCCGAAGATTACGGTTTTTTTGTCCTCAACGGCAGACGCGATCCGATCGGTCAGATCGAGGCTTTTGCGGATTTGGTGAAGCGCTATGCGTGGAGTCTGGTGCGGGTGATTCTCGTCGTCGATTCAAAATTCGCAAAAGCCGTTCCCGAAACGGCGGACTTTTACAAAGCGCTCATTCATTTTTCCGATGTCGTGCTTTTCGCCAATCGCGGCGACATTTCATCCGCCTGGTTTGAGGCGTTCAAAAAACCTTACAGGGACGAGTGCTACCCGTGCATTTTTGAACTCGTCAAAAAAAATCGCGTCAAGAACGCCGTGGCGACACTCGCGGACACGCCGCGCCGGATGACGATGATTTTTGACGACATCGACCCTTTGGATGACATGGAATTCGATGAGGACAATTTGCCGACAGAACCCTTTGACATTGTCGCAAAACCCGATCCCTATTTTGAGCGCAACGAACATGGCGCCCGCCTGATCGTCGTTCCCGATATTGAAGAACTTTTGAAGAAAAATGGATAATTTTATAGACGCTGTTTCAAAACTCGACCTCGAGCGCGTGCCGTCGCCGTGTCATCTTTTGCACCGCGATTTGCTCGAACACAACTGCCGCATACTGCGCTCGGTCGCCGAACGCACGGGAGCGCATATTTTGCTGGCGCTCAAAGGTTTCGCCCAATTCAGCGAATTTGAGATGCTTTCGCATCATCTCGCGGGAACGACGGCGAGCGGTCTCCACGAACTTATGCTCGGCAACGATTATTTTCCCGGAGAACATCACGTCTATTCTCCGGCGTTCCCGCCGGCGGACATGGAGCAAATCGTAAAAATCGCAGATCACATTTCCTTCAACTCTCCGGCGCAATGGTTGCGATACAAAAAAACGGTCCAAAACTGCGGCAGAAAAATTTCCTGCGGTCTCCGCGTCAATCCCGAATACGCGGAAGTCGAGCATGACATTTACAATCCTTGCGTCAAAGGTTCGCGACTGGGAACACCTCGAGGGGAAATAAAAAACATCTCCGACCTCGACGGTCTCGAAGGGCTTCACATGCACACCATGTGCGAGCAGGGCGCCGACGTGCTCGCGCGAACGATCGTGCATTTTGAAAAAAAATTCGGCGATTTGATTCCTCAAATGAAATGGATCAATTTTGGCGGCGGCCATTGGATCACCCATCCCACTTACGATGTCAATCTGCTCTGTGAAACCTTGCTCGCTTTCCGCAAGCGTTGGGGTGAAAAAATCCAAATTTATCTCGAACCCGGCGAGGCTGTCGCCATTCGCACGGGGATTTTAGTGGCGACCGTTTTGGACATTGTTCACAATGGGATGGACATTGCAGTTTTGGACACTTCGGCGGCGGCGCATATGCCGGACACGCTCGAAATGCCTTATCGTCCCGATGTTCTCGGAGCGGGAACGCCGGGTGAATTTGCGCACGATTACCGCCTTGCCGGTGGCACCTGTCTGGCGGGCGATGTCATCGGCGACTATTCGTTCTCGCAGCCGCTCGTGCCGGGACAACGCATCGCCTTGCTCGACATGTCGCATTATACGATGGTCAAGAATACGACCTTTAACGGCATTATCCGCCCAGCCATCGCGACTTTTGTTCCCGAAAGCGGCGAATACCGCCTGATAAAAAAATTCGGCTATGAAGATTTTCGCGACCGTCTCTCCTAAGGCTCGGGAACGAAAAAAATTGGCGGGAACGGCATTTTTCGCGTTCCCGCCATTTTTTATCCTCAAAAACAAATCAGTTTAACAAATCCTTGATGTCGGCAAGTGAGATGTGCATGCCGAGATCCTGATTGGCCTTGAACAGCGAATCGAGCAGGGCGCGTTTGCGCATTTGCAAGGCGAGCACGCGTTCTTCGATAGAGTTTGCCGTCACCAGTTTGAGAGCGGTGACAACGCGAGTTTGCCCGATGCGGTGCGCGCGGTCTGTCGCCTGGGCTTCCGCTGCAGGATTCCACCACGGATCGTAGTGGATCACCATGTCCGCTCCCGTAAGATTGAGACCGACGCCGCCGGCTTTGAGTGAAATCAGACAAATCGGGATTGAAGCGTCCTTGTTAAAACGATCGCAGATCTCTGTCCGGTTTTGTGTCGAACCGTCGATATATTCGTAGCGGATACCGTCCTCATCAAGCGCTTTTTTGATAAAGGCGAGCACCGAGACAAACTGTGAAAAAACAAGCATGCGGTGGCCGCCTTCGATCGCTTCGTCGCGGATCTCACGAAACGCTTTGAGCTTTGTCGAATTTTCCTCATTGAACTCCGAATCGACAAGGCGCGGCTCTGTGCAAATCTGCCGGAGTCTCATCAATTGGGCGAAAGCGGTCAGGCGAAGCACATTTTCGTTGGCACCCGTCTGTTCGAGAGCATCAAATTCTTCGCGCGTTTGCTTTTGCCAGGATTTGTAGAGTTTTTCCTGCTCGTTGTCAAATTCGCACCAAACGAGCTGTTCAATGCGCGGCGGAAGCTCCGGCGCCACAAGATCCTTGGTGCGTCGCAAAATATAGGGAGCCGCATAACGGCGCGTCAAATGCTCATAGCGCTCCTGGTATTCGGCAAGCGGCATGCTGCGCGTGTTGTGTTCTGCCTTGGGAATATAGGTCGGCAGCAAAAATTCAAAAAGGGTCCTCAAATCATCCGTCGAGTTTTCAACCGGCGTTCCCGTGAGAACAAAGCGCGTTTCAGCACGAAGATCCCGCAAGGTTTTGGAATTTCTCGATTGTCGGTTTTTTACCTGTTGCGCCTCATCGGCGATGATGATTGTCCATTCGCGTTCAAAAAAGAAAAGTGCGTCACGAGTGAGCGTCGAATAGGAAGTCAGGACGACACCGTCTTTGAACGCCCGCAGGTCAAGTTGGTCGCGCGCGTTCCCGTGATGAACATAGACGGGGATTTTGGGAGCGAAGCGAACGATTTCCCGCCGCCAGTTTTCAACCAGTCCCGCCGGAGCCACAATCAGATAAGAGCGGGGTGCAGCCTTTCGCGCCAAATCCCGCTGCTCTTTTTTCATCCTCAAAATCCGTTGTTCCTCCGCCGCCTGCTGGAGTTTTAAAAACTTCTTTTTAACGACGATTTTGAGAGCCGGCGAGTTTTCTGCGGAATCTGAATTTTTTGAAACGGATTTTAAAACTTTTTTCTCTGTTTTTTCCGGGGAATCCAAAGTTTCGGGAACGGGATTTTCTTCATTTTGACGGACAATCTCACGGGCGATTTGCGCGTCCTGATAGTCGGCGGCGAGGAAGGCGATTGATTCGACGGTTTTTCCAAGTCCCATTTCGTCCGCAAGCAAACCGCCCAATTCGTTTTTGTGAAGGAAAGAAAGCCACTGGGCGCCGATGCGCTGATAAGGACGGAGCATGCTGTCGAGTTTTTGGGGAATATTGATGGGCGGCAGCATTTGGGGATTGCGGAGCGGCTCCGTGATTTTTTTCCAATAATCCGGCAGGAGATCCTCGTTTTTTCCGTCCTCGGCGCCTTCGCCGGCGTCGTCTTCAAGAATCCCGAGTTTTCGCATGATCGCTTCACAAACGGGAAGCTCTCTGAACTTCAAACGCCGCGTCCACTTGCTTTCCGCAGAGGAGCTCGAAATATCGAGATCGAGATCCAATTTGATATTTTCGAGCTGGTCAATGACACGCTGGGTAATGACGACATAACGCCCTTCGCCATTTTGAACATAAGGACGGGAACACGCCAAAGCCCGCTCGACATCAAGCACGCTGCTGCCCTTGGTGTCGATAGCGAGATTGAGCTCGATACTGTCCGATTCAAAAAGAGGATTAAAGCTCAGGGAAAGTTTGTTGCAAAAGAGAATGGAGTTGATAATCGAGGAAAACTTGACGCTGCGACGCGACGGGGCGATTTGTTCCAGGCGCTTCCAGCCGCGTGAGAAAAAGTTTAAAATCTCATGTTCGCCGTTCAGATACCAGCGACCTTCCTCCAAGATGAAATTGTTCTCTTTTAAGATCCCGATAACTTCGTTGTAGTTGAAAGAATCGACATCCGGGGCGATAATCATCAGCCAGTCGTGCTCACCGTCAACTTTGATGCGAAATTCTGTGTTCAAGAAAATAATACGGTGCTCGGGCGTCTTTGAAACATCATGATAGTGACGGGGATCCTTTACCCAGTCATAAATGATTTCATGTTCCGTCAACGGCCGCACCCAAGTGGAGCGCTTGCGCCATTGGTTGCGGTTTTGACTGTGGTCTTCATAAATTTCAAAATCGAGATCGCTTTCGATTTTGCGTTCCTTGCGCTCTTTGAGTTCTATCTTGCGACGAATCTCTTCAATCTCACGGGCGTCGGGAACGCAAGGTGCGGGAACGGGCTTGTCGGGACGATAATTGGCAAGCGTCTGCGTGCTCTTGGCTCGGGCTGCCGCCGCACGATCGTTTTGCAAAAATTTTGCATCCGAGCGAACTTTCCCGTTTTTCACATCGCTTTTATTAAATCGTTCCTTGAGCGAGGCCAGGGCTTTTTTTGCCGCAGCGGAGCGGGGCGCGATGGGAGCGCTTGTCGCCTTCAAATTAGTGTTGATGTTTTTGTTGGCGCCGATCGGAACCGCCACCGGCAAAGATTCTTTGGAATCCCCCATTGCGGAGAGAATGGCGGTCTGCGCCTGCAACATACGTTCAAAATAGCGAAAATAAACAGCGATCGCGTGTTTGCAAAGCGGATGTTTTTCTGTCAGCCCGCAAGTGCATTTGGCAACGGGAGCTTCAAGGTCTTCAAAATTGAGTTCCACATTTATCTTGCGTTCTCCGTCCGTCAAAGAACCTTTCAAAATCGGATCCGACCACTGGACATGATTGACGAACGCAATCATATTTTTACCGGCGCTCAACAACTGTTCCGGCAAAAATTGTTTCCATTTTGCATCATTAAACTGAGGCGGGTGTGCCTTGCTGCTCATAAAAAAAATAAAAATGTTGGGAATAACGACAAAATCAATATCGTTTTCGTTCAAGTAGAGATTTGCAATAAATTCTAAAGCAATTTTCCTCTTAAACTGATTTTATTCTCTTAGATTTTTATGCCGCTTGCAAGCGAAAAATTAAGACGGGAACGCGATTCCGGCACGCTTTTGTTTTTGCAACTGCGAAATCCAGCGTCCCGTAAAAAATATCGACAGCACAAAAAGAGCGCCCGCAAGCCCCAGCCAAATGCCGTTCCCGTCAAAACCGAGCGGGAACGCCAGGAACAGGCCGAATCCGACTGCAAGCGGCCAATAGGCGACAAAAGTTGCATACGAGATGATTTTTACATCGCCCATGCCGCGCATCACTCCGGACGAAACGCATTGGAATCCGTCAAACAATGATGAGAAGCCTGAAATCATCAGAAACCCGGCGGCGAGTTGTGTTCCTTCGGGCGTCAGATTAAAGACGGCGGCGATTTCCCGACAAAAAAGAATGACGGCACTCCCGTTAAGAATCATCAACACAAATGTCAATGCGAGCAGGCCGGCGGCAATATTGAAGATCTTTTGCAATTGCCGCGCGCCAAAGGCTTCGCCGACTCTGATGGACATCGCCTGTGCAAGACCGGCTGGCACCATATAGACAAAACTGACAATCGTGATGGCTATCGCGTTGGCAGCAATCGAAGACTCTCCGATCCAACCCATAAAAAAGGGCGAAAGCATAAAAAATCCGCCTTCAAAAATACCCTGGGCAGAACAGGGAACTCCGAATTTTAAAATCCGGAACGTCTCTTTGAAATTGAATTTTTCCCTCAACCGCAAAGAAAAATCCCCATGAAAAACGATCCCCGCCAAAGAAATCGTCCGCGAAATCAGCGTTCCCGCCGCCGCGCCGTTCAAACCCATTTCCGGAAAAAACAACGCTCCCGTCATCAAGACATAGTTAAAAAAGATGTTGAGAGCGATCCCGATCAAAGTCCAAAACATCCCGCGCCACTGTTTTTTTGTCGCGTCCCGATAGGATTTTACCGCGACAAAAACCGTTCCCGCCGGCAAAGAAAGCGCCAAAATCAGCGTGTAGCTTTCGGCGATTGCCGACACTTCGTGAGGCTGGCCCAGTTTGTCAAAGAGTGAGGCGTGGACAAACAAAAACAACAAGGCGACGAAAAAGCAGCTGGCGACGATTTGCACCAGCAGCGAATGCCTCAAAATGCTCGCCTCACCGGCGGCGACACGTTCCCGTGCGGCGACAAAATCGTGCCGCATCGATTCTCTGCCGCGCAACTGCGCAACAAAAACGGGCAGCCCCATCGAAAGCCCGATACAAATCATCATCGGCAGCCAAAAAAGGCTGTTGGCGAGAGTCGCGCTAGCCAAAGCGCGTTCCCCCAAAAGTTGTCCGATCATAAAAGTATCGACAAGCATAAAAAGCCCCTGTCCAAGGAAACCGACAATAATCGGGAACGCAAGAACGATAGTGGTCTTTAACTCTTTTAAAAAAAGATTCACGGGAACGTTAAATTATTTTTTGCAGGACTGCCCGCTTAAAATCGAGTCGCGGGAACGCCGGGCCTGTCATAAAACTATCTCAAACTAATAAAACCGAACCGGCGTTCCCGCGACAAAAAATTTATTTTGAAGATTAATGCCTTAAAAGAGTGCGCAATTTTTCGAGTTCTTTGCGCCGCTCCGCGTCTGTTTCGACAGTGTCCCTCACTTTTTTTCGAGCGTTGATGACGGTGCCGTGATCGCGCCCGCCAAAAGCTTGTCCGACTGCAGTCTGAGTGCTTTTGGTAAGCTCCAGACAAAGGAACATCGCCACTTGTCGGGCGTAGGCGATACTGGCGGTGCGGGACTTGCCGCAGAGATCGCCGATTTCAAGTTTGTAAAATTTCGCAACTTCATCCTGAACAGTTTTAATGCTGATGGAGGAGGTCGAGTCGGAAGAGACAAAACTGCCGAGCACTTCTTCAAGTTGCGCCTGATTCAAAGTGTTAACTTTGCGAAAACGGACATAATTGATCAGCGTATTCAAAGCGCCTTCAAGATTGCGAACATTGCGAGTAATCTTTTGAGTGATAAAATCGAAGGCTTCCTTGAAATTGGGGAAGAAACTGAAGTTCCGCCGTTGCGCCTTATCTTTCAAAATCGCCGCACGAACAACTTCGCGGGGCGGGTGGATGTCCGCGGTGATGCCTTGTTTGAAGCGCGAAATCAAACGATCGTCCAAAACCATCGCGGAGGCTTCCCTGTCGCAAGTCAGGACAATTTTGCAACCTCTCATGCAAAGCGTGTTAAAGGTATGGAAGAACTCCTCCATTGTCTGCTCCTTGCCGGCGATAAACTGAATATCGTCAACAAGCAAAAGGTTGAGCGTGCGGTATCGATCGCGAAATTCGTTCGTTTTGCGCTCGGCGAGACTGTTAATATAATCGTTGGTAAAAGATTCTCCGGAAACATAAAGAATGCGAACTCCAGCATATTTTTTATAAGCGGCGTTGGCAATCGCATGCAGCAAGTGGGTCTTGCCGATCCCTGAGGGACCGTAGATAAAAAGCGGATTGCTGCTCTGGCGGTCATAAAGCTCCTCGACAATCGACTTTGCCGCGGCGCAAGCCAATTCGTTTTCCTGGCCTTCGATAAAAGTTTCAAAGGTGTTGTCCGGATTAATCGATGTCGGCAAAGAAGGTTTTTCATCCTCCTTCAAAATCGGTTTTTTTCCAGAAGACTTTTTGGGCACTTCAGGCCAGGCTGCCGGTTTTTCCTCTTCCGAATCGCCACATTCTTCAAACTTCAAATTGATCGTGGAATCCCCCAAGACGGAAACAAACGCGTCTTTTAAAATTTCCAGACCGCCATTATTGTCAATCCAAACCGACTGGAAATAAGAAACCTTAAAAGTATAGGTGCGGGATTCGGAATCATAGGAGTCAATCTTAAAATCACGAAGAATATTGCAAAGATAATTGCACCCTCTCGAAGAAAGATTGTCCAAAACACTTAGCCAAATGGATGATAAATCGTTCATTTTTCTTCACAAACAATGATGTTTATTCACAAAAACGCTTATTTCGGTTAACAACCTCGTCTTATTTTGTCGCAAAAGCAGGATTTACCGAAAAAAATCCGCAAACAGATTCTGCAAGACAGGCAGTTGCGCCTCTTTCTCGTGACAAATTAGCCGAAACAGCGATAAATAAAGGGTTTTCAAAGTTTTTTTTCATTTTAAAAAAGATATATTTCTATGAGCGCAAAATAGTTCACGCTGAGGTTTCACTCTACAAACAAGTCTAATTTTAGCCCCTAAATCCCTCAATAAATTTTTATGAACACATTATTCACAAAAAAAAGTGAATAAAACACCCTCCTTTGATTTAAATTTCCAAAAAAATAAAACTTTTAGAGGGAAATGGGACATTTTTTACATAAAATTTTATTTATTTCTTTATTATTATAAAAAATCAAATCAAAAAACCTTATTCTTTTCAAAAAATAATAAAGACGAAAAAACAAGACATTCCTTTTTAGTTGAATATTTTTCTTTTTTTAGTCAAATCGAGTTTTTTCGAGCTTTGAAATCTTAATCTTAGCCCTTAAAAATGCCGTTCCCGTCTCGATTTAGCAGATGTTTTTCTCAAATTTTCGGAATCCAGAATTCCATCCCCTTAAAATAGCTGTATTTTTTTTACATTCCCGATAAAAATCCAAAAGAAGCACCTGATTGTCGTTCCCGATAATTTTGACATAAGACGGGAATTTTATGGAACTTTTTATTTCGTAATATTATTTTTTTACAAAATAATCATCGCAACAGAAGATCGTTGTTCCTTCCGGTCAAGTTTTTACGGGTGAGGGTGGGTATTTCGTTTTTTCTCAAAATATTTTTCTATCACAACATATAAAAAAGCGTTCCCGTGGGAATAATCACGGGAACGCTTTTTATTGTATTAAAGCGATGGATTAAAAATCGTCGTCGAAGAAATCATCGTCTTCGTCGCTTGCGTCGCTGCTGTCGCCACCTTCCTCTTCGCTATCTCCGCTATCGTCGGAGTCGTCGCTTGAAGAAGAGTCGCTGTCGGACAATGAAGAAGCCAAGCTGGGTTTCTCCGTCATTTGGGCGATATAGGCTTTTTTGAAATTGGTGCGCGATGCGTGGATTTTAAATGTTTGATTTTTGTTGTTAGCGTTGCGCACCGTCAACAGCCCGCTGTCGGTCATATCAAGGATGAAAACCTTTGTATTTTTGGGGATTGTCGTTTCTCCGACCTTTTTCCCGTTATTATCCAAAATGTTGATCTTTGTTCCCGCCTTTGTAATTTTAATGCTTGTCGGCCACGTTGTTTTTTTGTGGCGGATACTGGCGTAATTGATAGTTATTTTCTTTTTCTTTTCGGGAACGGCTTCCGGCGCGGGCTCATCGCTTGCCGCCTCGTCGGCACCGTCGCTATCAGTGTCGGTGTCGTCGGAGCTCGAATCGTCACCGGCTTCGTCGGAACTGTCTTGATCGTCAGCGGAGGGACTTGCATCGTCGCTATCGGTGCTTTCTTCTGCCGCGGCGGCATCAGCCTTTTGCTTTTCGGCCTCTGCGGCTGCGCGTTCCTGCTGACGACGTGCTTCTTCCTCTTTTTTCACCTGTTCGATTGCTGCGGCAATCTCATCTTGGGAAGCGGCGCGTTTTTTGGCTTCCGCTTCTTTTTTAGCTTTAGCTTCCTGTTCCGCCTTGCCGTCCTCCACCTTTGAAAGGAGGATATTGGCGAGATCTGTTTTGATCCAGCCGCGCTGTTCGCAGAGCAGGTAGGCCATAAAAATAAGAATCGCCAGAAATACGCCGATGACGATTTTTAAAAGGGTGCTAAAAAAACCACCGTTATTTTTTTCGTTAGACATTTTATATTTTGTTTTAGAAGTTAATGTTAAAAAATTTATCAAATCCAATCGAGACCGATATCAATCCACGGGACATTGTGGGTAAGGGCTCCGCAGGAAACAAAATCCGCGCCGACCGTGCCCAAGAGGGGAAGAGACTCGAGAGTGACACCGCCGCTGATTTCCGTCCAGGCTTCGTCCCCGATCATTGCGACAGCCGTCTTGAGGTCGTCAATTGAAAAATTGTCAAGCAGGATAATATCCGCTCCCGCTTTTAAAACCGGTGGGATCTGCTCGAGAGAATCGACCTCGACTTCGCAAAGCAAATCCGGACGCAGATTTTTTGACTGGCGGACGAGGGCTTCGAGGGCCGTTCCCGCTCCGGCATTGTCTGCTGCGAGATGATTGTCCTTGAGCATCAAGCGATCAAAAAGCCCGATGCGATGATTCCAGGCACCGCCGCAACCGACAGCGTATTTGTCCAAAACGCGATGTCCGGGCGTGGTTTTGCGAGTATCCAGCAAATGTGTGTGTTGCGAATTGAGCGCATCGACATACTTGGATGTAATCGTCGCGATCCCGCTCATCCGTTGCAAAAAGTTGAGCATGATCCGCTCCGCCATCAGCATTTCCGTCGCAGAGCCTTCGATCGTCGCGACAACCGTCTTGGCGGGAACGCGATCGCCGTCTTTTGCCAGAACTGTCACTTTGACGTTCCCGCCATAGACGGCAAGAATGTCTTCAAGCATATAAAGTCCTGAGAGAGTGCAGGCTTTTCTGGCAACAAAATTGGCTTTTGCCGTCGTGGCGGGCGGCGCGGAAACCTCCGTCGTTGCATCGCCCGCTTTTTGCGGTTTCATCGCATCGACCAATCCCGTTCCCGCGATATCCTCATCGCGAGCGAGCGTTATAATCGTCTTCAAATAAAGCGGATCAATCTCCTTCCAATCCAATCGATGGCAGAGACCCGGTGCTTCCTGTAAGCTCTTTTTCATAGGGATATTATAAAAAATCTTTTTGATTTTCTCAATTTAATTGCTCCGGAGCGCCTTCGTGCGCTGTTCGAGCGTCGGATGAGAATAATAAAAGTTCACATAAAAAGGATGCGGCGTGAGGTTGGAGAGGTTTTCCTTGTTCAGCTTTCTGAGGCCGGAGACCAAAGCTTCGCCGTTACCGAGAAGTTGTTTGGCGTATGCATCCGCCTCATACTCGTGCTTGCGCGAGAGAAAGGCGGAAAGCGGCGAAATCCAAAAAGCGATGAGCGATGCGAATTCACTGACGAGGAAAAACGCGGGAACGATCATCAGATTTTGGCGATACTCGAAACCGAAGGCCTCAAAAAACGCCGGCCATCGCAATATCGCTGCCACGAGTCCGAATGCCAAAAATCCCAAAAAGAAAGAAAGGAAAAGGTGTTTTGTAATATGTCCCTTTTTAGAATGTCCGATTTCGTGGGCGAGCACCGCGCAAATTTCCTTCGGCTCCAGCTGTTTGATCAAGGTGTCAAAAAGGACGATGCGGCGCCATTTGCCAAATCCTGAAAAATAGGCATTGGAGTGTCCGCTGCGCTTGGAGCTGTCAATAACTTCGATTTTGTCGGCGACAAATCCGGCTTTCTCGGCGAGAGCGACAAGTTCCGTCTTAAGTTCGCCCTCGGGGAGCGGTGTCAGCTTATTAAAAAGTGGCAAAATCAGCTTGGGATAAAGCACCATCAAAAAGAGCTGAATCACAAAAAACGCGCATTGTGCAAAAATCCACCAAGTATCCGGGAACAAATGATAAAAACCGATTAACAGGGACGCCACGGGAACGCCGATTATAAATTCCAAAGCCCATCCCTTAAGCTGGTCAAAAACCCAAAGACGCGGCGTTGTTTTGTTAAAGCCGTGTTTTTCCTCGATTTTGAACGTCTCGTAGAGATCGAGCGGCAAATCGGTCAGGGACATCAAAAAAATCATCGCGACACAAATAACGCTTTCGCGCCAGGTCGCCGACCAGCCTGCCGTTCCCGCGTCCAAGCCGATCCATTGGCTGGCCCAGGCGTAGATGCAGGCATAGAGACCCAAAACCCAAAGCAATTCCCATACGACATCGTAAGGTTTTGTCAGCAGGGAAAATTTGGAGTTTTCGAGCGAGTAGGCTACGGATTTTTGATAGTCCTCCCATTTGACATGGTCCGCATATTTTGCGGGAACGGCGTCTTTATGGCGCAACATTTCCCGGCGATTGAGCCAGGACAAAGAAAGTTGCGCCGCCGTTTTCGCGCCCAAAAAAACGAGATAGGCGATAAGGATCAGGCTCATTGCTTTGCGATCAGCTCCTCGTTGTTTTTGCTTCCGCGAATATCGTTCAGCAAAGCTTCGAGCGCCTCTGCAACCGGCATTTCTTCCGTATTTTTGCGGATGCGGTTTTCCAACGCCAGTTCTTTTTCGCTCATCAAAAGCTCTTCGCGACGATTGGAAGTGTTGGCAATGTCGATTTGCGGGAACTCCGCCTTTTTGACCAGTGTCAACTTGGCGTTGCTCGTGCCGTCAAACTCTTCAAAGACGATTTCCTTGGCCTTGACCGGCGAATGGGTCGTAAGCGAGGCGATAATCGTAATCGAACCTCCGTTGCTATAGTTGCAAGCGGCGCTAAAAAGATTTTTGGGCTTTGTAAGCGTCAAAATATCGATACTGCCGGAGACAAATTTCTGTCCGTTTGAACGCAAATTGTTGTAGGCTCGGGCAAGACGTGTCAGCGAATCGAGCAGAATGATCGTGTGTTTGCCGAGTTCGGCGCGACGGCGGGCGTGTTCGATCGTCATTTCGGCGATATGGACGTGCGTCTCGTCCGGTTTGCTGTTGTCGGAGGCTACAATGGCAAATTTTTTCTCCTCTTTTCTGAACAGGGCGATGTCTTCGCGATGCGCGTCGATGAGCAATGTTGTGATTTCCGCATCGGCGGCATTTTCCGAAAGCGCTCTCGCGAGCGTTTTCATGATCGGCACCCTGTCAAATCCCTCCGGCGCGTTGATAATCAGGCGCTGACCGTATCCGATAGGGCAAATCAGGTCGATAACTCTCATTGCCAGATTGCTTTTTTCGCTCAAGGTTTCCGATTCGAGACGAATACGGCGATCCGGATAAACGGGCGTCAAAGAGGAGAAATCCGGCAATTCCGCGACTTTGACGGGATCGCATCCTTCGACTTCCAATATGCTTACAATCATCGGGGCCGTCTCACCGGGCATCGGCGGGAACGCGACACCCTTGACGCGATGACCGCGCTTCAAATTGTATTTTTTGATCAAAAGTGCGGGAACGAAGGCTGAAAATTCGACGCGTTCGTAATTTTCGCAAGCGTAGAGCAAAAGCCCGTTCCCGTTATATTCGAGTAAATCGAGCGTTCCCGTGATCAAAATCGGACGACGGGCGATATAGGCTTCCCTAAGAATGTTCAAAATCAAATTGCTGCGGTTCAGGCTTTGGGTATTTTTAACATTTAACGCCTCCGCGAACTCTCTCAACTTTCCGGGATGCAGACCGTAAAATTCCGCCAGCGCCAACGGTTCTGCGGGAACGTCATCGACAAGCTCTTCAACGATTTGTGTGATTTCGGCACGCGCAAACGGATCGTTAGGATTGGCGTTGGGCACTTCGCGACGCATGATTTTTTTGGTATGCGCGGCTCGTTGTGCCAACTTGCTCAAATATTCTTCGTTGTTGAGGTTGTTAAGGTCAAATTTTTCCCCCAGTTTGAGGGCGGGAATCTCTGTGGAATCCCGATTTGCCAGCTTTGTGTAATTGGGTGCGGTAACGGCAGGAGCTCCAAACCTCAAAGGTTTCTTAGCCGGTCCGCCCGAAGAAAAGCGCGGTGCCGTTCCCGCGGGAACGCCAGCCGGACGCATTTGCGGGCGAGGGGCAAAACGAGAAACTGTTTGGGAGGCGGAAGGCGCACGGAGCGCCCAAGCAGGCAATTTGCGCGGCTCGGGAACATTTTCAGGGCTGGGATAATGGAGCTCCGGCTTCAAGGTTTCCGCGGGAACGCCTTCTTGTCGCGGGCGCGGATTGAGGGCGCTCGCTTGCGGCTTTTCATCGGCAACGCTTTTATTTTCCAGAACGGGCGCTTTTTCTTCCACGATTGTTTTTTTCATATTTTGAGAGGCGCTCATCGCCAGGCGGCGCGCGGCTTCGAGGAGCATTTCTGGCGACTCCGCCATACTCAGCTCGCTTTCGAGATTTTCACAAATATTTTTTTCGTCGCAAAGCATCGCAGGATTTTCTTGGGCAGGGGTTTCCGCCACGATTTTACGGGGACGTCCGCGGCTGCGTTTGGGTTGTGGTGTCGGTGTTTCTTCTTCCATTTTTCTATTCCTTAATTGTGTTGGTCCTCAAAAAATTTAGGGAGGACGGATTTTATTTGTTGTTCTAAAAATTCAAGATTGCCGTCATTAAAAATGACAATGTCGGCGCGTTTCATTTTCTCCTCGACCGGCAGTTGGGCGGCGATGCGTTCCCGCGCACGGGAAGACTGGAGGCCGCGATTTTTAAGCCGCTCGATTTGGACTTGTTCCGATGCGGCGAGACAAAGAGTGAGATCAAATTGGGATTCGAGATTTTTTTCAAAAAGCAGGGGGATTTCACAAACGCACGGGCGATTTTGCCGTTCGGCGTCTTCCATTACTTTTTTTTCTTCCGATGCGATTTGAGGGTGCAAAAAATTTTCCAAGATTTTACGTTTTTCGGGAACGGAAAAAATTAAGCGAGCCAGCTCCTGTTTGTCGATTTTGCCGTTGTTCAAATATTGCGGACCGAAATTATTTTTAACAAAAAGGACCGTTTCCCGCCTATTGAGAATTTCTTCATTAATAGCATCTGCGCTGCTTGTCAAACAACCGAGCCGGTCAAAAATCTTTAATGCCGAAGTTTTGCCGCAACCGATTCCTCCTGTCAGTGCAATATTCATCTGCTCCTTATAATTTCCCTTTTTGAATCATTGTATAACAATCGACAAATTTTATCAATTTTTTTAACTTTAAAATTAAAATGGGGAATATTAGACTAATCATTATGCTGCGATCCCAAAATTTAAGCGTCGTCACACCCGACGGGAATGAGATTTTAAAAAAAGCCACCGTTTCTTTCGCGCCTCAAAAGATGCACGCGCTTATCGGTCCCAGCGGCTGTGGCAAAACGACATTGATGAAGGCGATTCTCGGGATGATCGACCACTCCGGGGGAACGAGTTTTTTGGATGATTTTGAAATCAAAGCTTCAGACGAACTTGCCGGCGCCATCGGTTTTGTGCCCCAATTTACCTTGGCGTATGAAAATCTGACGGTTCGCGAATCCCTGGAATACATTTTAAAAATAGGCGGCGTTCCCGCAGCCAAGGCGAAAACACGTCTGCAATCCGTCTTAAAAGTTGTCAAACTGACCGATCGGGCGGGAACGCGGATCGCAGCGCTTTCCGGCGGGCAATTGCGACGGCTCGGCTTGGCGATGGAACTGGTGCTCAGCCCGTCCTATCTCGTTTGCGACGAAGTTACAAGCGGACTCGATCCCAACTCTGAAAACGAAATGCTCGCGCTCATGCGGGAACTCGTCCAAAACGAGGGGAAGGCGATCGTCTGTATTATTCACAACCTGACACAATTGGACAAATTTGACACTGTAACCGTCGTCCTGAAAGGTCGTGTCGTTTTCCAAGGCTCTCCACAGGAGCTCTTAAAATATTTTTCAATCCAAAATTATCTCCAACTGTATTCGGTGCTCAACTCGCAGGAAATTGATTTTTGGACCAATCTTTACGAAAAATTTCAGCGGGAACGCAATTTGAACGGGAAGGATCAGTCATTGCCCTCGCAAACAGGGAAAAGCGCCCTATCTCCTTCCATCGGTACGCAACTTTTATCCTTGCTCTCGCGCCGGACAAAACTTTTTTTTCGGGACAAAGGCTATTTATCTTTAACCCTGGCGATCACTTTCGGGTTTCCCTGCATTGTGGCGCTTTTTGCGATGAACGGTTTGCCGTCAATCGAACAGTTGCCGCTAAATCATTCGGGGACATTTTCAATCTCAGCCGTCAACGAGGCGATTCGCATCAAATTGTCAAACAGCCAAGTGGCGACGCTCGCCACGGGTCTGGTGCTTTTTCAAGTGATTCTGCTCGCTTTGATGGGCGCCAACAACGGCGGGCGCGAAATCGCAGGAGAGCGATCGCTTTATGAAAAGGAACGGATGCTCGGACTCAATCCGGTCGCATACGCCTTTTCAAAACTGATTTTCACCTCCGTCATCGCTATTTTTCAAGGAGTTTGGATGTGCGGATTTGTCAAAACAATCTGCATCTTCCCGGGATCGTGGGCGGAACAACTCTCCATCATGGCGGGCGTCTGCCTCGCGATGACTTTGATTTGTCTGGGATTCTCCTCTTTGATGAAAAGTGCGGAAAAAGCCTCGTTGCTCACGATTTATCTGGTCGGATTCCAACTGCCGCTTTCCGGCATCGTCCTCGAATTGCCGGACGCTTTAGTTTGGGTTTTCAGACCTTTTGTAAATGCCTTTTGGGGCTGGAGCGGTTTTTTTGACGCAATGAACGACAGTCAGATTTATGACGCTTATACATCCATGAATCCCAATGCCGATATTTTTACTTTTTCGACATCTTTCATCGTGCTCCTCATTCAAGCCCTCGCGGGAACGCTGATGTTGCTCGCCGGCTGTATTCGCCGGCAAAAAAATTGAGGAAGCGAACACCGTTCCTTTCCCATAAAAGGGCGTTCCCGCTATTTTTTACGGGAATGTTTTTTTATTTTTCCTGTAAGATAAATTCGCCGCTTTTTAAGGCTTGTAAAATCAAAATATAAGGAGTTTAATGGAAAGGAATTTTTACTATGAACTGGTTTTTAGAACTCTTTACGAACACTAGCGGAGTGGCTCACACTGTCGTCCTCTTCGCTTTAGTCATTTCCTTGGGCATGACCCTCGGGAAAATTAAATTTGGCGGGATCGCGCTTGGGGCGACTTTTGTCTTATTTGTCGGGATTCTTGCCGGACACATTTACACGCTCACAGGGCTGACAGATGTGGGCGAACACGCAATCCCGCTCTCCGTTTTATCCTTTATGCAGGATTTCGGGCTTATTCTTTTTGTTTATTGCATCGGACTTCAGGTGGGGCCAGGCTTTTTTCACACCTTCCGTTCAGGCGGCGGTCTCAAGATGAACTATGTGGCGATGGGCATCGTGATGCTCAACGCGCTGGTGATGTTAGGGCTTTATTATATTTTCTTTAACAACGGCAATCCGAATGATCTGCCGATGATGGTGGGAGTGCTCTACGGAGCCGTCACCAATACACCCGGCTTGGGTGCGGCACAAGAGGCGCTCTATTCTGTCGAGAATGTCTCCAAAAGTCTCGACATCGCATCCGGATATGCCTGCGCCTATCCCTTAGGTGTCTTAGGAATTATCGGAACAACTATTCTCTTGCGTTTCGTTTGCAAAATCAAATTGAAAAACGAAGAAGAAGAATTGTTAAAACTGCGGGAAAACAATCCTCATGCGAAACCGCATCGGATGACACTCAAAGTTTGCAATCATAGTATTGTCGGAAAAGAGTTATCGCAACTGCTCGATTTTTTGGACCATGAATTCGTTTGCACGCGAATCATAAAAAACGGGAAAATCATCAACGCCTATCACAAGACGGTCGTAAACGAAGGCGACTTGATGAACATTGTCTGCCCGGAAGACAAGACTGAAGCCGTTATTGCACTGATCGGAGAAGTCGTAGAGGATGTTGACTGGAAAATCAAAACCGGGAAAATCGTTTCCCGCCGCATCCTCGTTACCCAGCCGAGAGTCAATGGAAAAACTTTCGGGCAAATGCATTTTTCATCCGTTTACGGTGTTAATGTCACGCGCATTTTGCGCCAGGGCATGGAACTTTTTGCAGACCGCGCCTTAAGAATCCAAACGGGCGACCGTCTCCTGGTCGTCGGAGAACAAGACGCCGTCAACCGTGTGGAAGAGGTCTTAGGCAACAATATAAAGGCTCTGGACCATCCCAATATCGCCGCCATTTTTATCGGAATCCTCTTGGGAATCACTTTGGGATCTCTTCCGATCGCAATACCCGGCATGTCGGTTCCTCTTAAGCTGGGATTAGCTGGCGGACCGCTTATCGTCGCCATCCTCATTGGAGCCTACGGCTACCGTTTTCGCATCAATGCATACATGACGAGCGCTTCCAATCTATTTATTCGCGAATTGGGACTTGCAATCTTTCTCGCCGCCGTCGGGATCAAAGCCGGCAGCAGTTTTTGGCAAACAATCACTCACGGCGACGGGCTCCTCTATGTTTTTTGCGGCTTTATCATTACCGTCCTTCCCATTTTAATCATGGGATATCTGGCGCGACGCTTTTTGAAGCTCAATTATTTTACGCTTATGGGGCTCATCGCGGGCGCCTATACGGATCCGCCGGCATTGGGCTATGCCAACACCTGTTCCTCGACAGACGCGCCCAGCGTCGGCTATAGCACCGTCTATCCCTTTACAATGTTCCTGCGCATTCTCGTGGCACAAGTCCTTATACTGTTCCTCTGCTGAGGAACAAAGCCACGGACGGCATTAAAAATTGCCACGACAAAAAAAGAGCGTTCCCGCAACTTTCGGGAACGCTCTTTTATTTTTTTATCGACGGGAACGCTTATTCCGTGAGCGGATCAAGATCCCAAATCTCTTGGGCATATTCCTTGATCGTGCGGTCGGAGGAAAACTTTCCGACACGCGCCGTATTAAGAATCGCCGCCTTTGTCCAAGCGTCTTTATCCCGGAAAGCCTTATCGACGCGTTCCTGGCATTCAATATAAGAACGATAGTCGGCAAGCACAAGGAAGGGGTCGCCGCCTTCGAGCAGGGAGCGGACAACGGGAGCGAGCGAATGGGGAGCCTCCGGTGTGAAATAGTCGCCGGCAAGCCATCCGAGAACAGCACGCAACTCGTTATCGTTATTGTAATAATCCCAAGGCGAATAACCCTTAGAGTGAAGTTTTTTGACTTCGTCAACCGTCAAACCGAAGATGAAGATATTTTCATCGCCGACTTCCTCCTTGATTTCGACATTGGCACCGTCCAAGGTTCCGATCGTCAAAGCGCCGTTGAGCGCGAGTTTCATATTGCCCGTTCCCGAAGCCTCTTTGCCGGCTGTGGAAATCTGCTCAGAGAGGTCCGCCGCAGGAATGATTTTTTCCGCCAGCGAAACACGGTAGTCGGGAATAAAGGCGACCTTGATTTTTCCTTTGACGCGCGGATCGTTATTGATCTTGGCACCGACAGCGTTGATGGCATGGATAATGTGTTTTGCCAAATCATAACCGGGAGCGGCCTTGGCGCCAAAGACAAAAACACGAGGCACCATGTCAAACTTCGGGTCATTCAAAAGACGATGATACAGGGTCAAAATGTGCAGCAGGTTCAAGTGCTGACGCTTGTATTCGTGCAAACGCTTGATCTGGACGTCGAAGAGGGCGTCGGGCGAAACTTCGATCCCGCAAAGCTCCTTGATGATTCGGGCGAGTTCCACTTTGTTCTCGCGCTTGACCGCCGCATAGCGTTTGCGGAAATTTGCGTTGTCCGCATATTTTCCAAGCTGTTGAAGCTTGTCGAGATCCGCCGTCCAATCGTCGCCGATTGTCTCATCAATCAATTTGGAAAGTCCCAAATTGCAGGAACGCAACCAGCGGCGCGGCGTAATGCCGTTTGTCTTGTTGTTAAAACGCTCCGGATAAAGCTCATAAAGACCGCTGAAAAGCGTCTGTTTAAGCAACTCTGTATGCAACGCCGCGACACCGTTTGTCGAATGACAGGCGACGACTGCCAAAGTCGCCATACGAACCTGCTTGGGCATACCTTCTTCAATAATCGAAAGCTCGCGCTTCTTCTGGTCGTCACCCGGCCATTGTTTTTCAACTTCCGCGAGGAAGCGACGATTGATTTCGTAAACAATCTGAAGATGACGCGGCAAAACCGTTTCAAACAGCGGTACCGACCAGCGTTCGAGCGCCTCCGGCAAAAGCGTGTGATTCGTATAGGCAAAAATCTTCGTCACGAGATCCCAAGCTTTTTCCCATGAAAAACCTTCAACATCAATGAGCAGGCGCATCATTTCCGGAATGGCGATCGTCGGGTGCGTGTCATTCAGCTGAATCGCGACCTTGTCCGCCAGATTTTCAAGCGTGCCGTTTTCTTTCTTGTGACGACGGATAATATCTTGCAATGAAGCGGAAACGAAGAAGATTTGCTGCACCAGGCGCAACTGACGGCCGACAGCCGACTTGTCGTTGGGGTAGAGGACTTTTGAAATCGTCTCGTTGCTCGCTTTTTCGCGAATCGCATCAATATAATTGCCCTCGTTAAATTTGTTGAAATCGAAATCGCGCGTCGCTTTCGCTTCCCAAAGACGCAAATAATTGACCGTCTTGGCGCCGTAACCGACAATCGGAATATCCCACGGGACCGCCAAAAGCGATTTTGTATTGATCCAGCGGGGGCGGAAATTGCCGTTTTCGTCATAAGACAAAGTCACATTGCCGTAAATCGGCACCTCGACGGCAAACGCCGAACGGCGAAGATGCCAAGGATTGCCGCCGACAAGCCAATTGTCCGCCGTTTCAACCTGATAACCGTTTTTAAACGTTTGACGGAAAAGACCGAATTCATAATGAATGCCATAGCCGACAGAGGGCAGGCCGAGCGTTGCCAGAGAGTCCAAAAAGCAAGCCGCCAAACGACCCAAACCGCCGTTCCCGAGCGCCATGTCTTTTTCCTCATCCATAATCACTTCCGGATCAAGGCCGAGTTCCTTCATCGCCTCGACAGCGACACCGTAAAGCTTTGTGCTGATCAAATTGTTGCGGAGCAGGCGGCCCATCAAAAATTCGAGAGACATGTAATAGCAACGGCGCGTCTTGGCGTGGACATAGCGTTCCTGCGTATCGATAAGCTTTTTGTGAATAAAGTCACGAATCGCATAGCTGACAGCATAAAACCAATCCTGCTGGCGTGCCGTCTCTTTGTCGCGGGCAAGGGTGCAACGCAGATGAAACTCTACGGTCTTTTTGAACTGATCGACCGTGATCGCTTTTTCAAAAGAAGGATCCGGCGCAGAAAAAGGAGCAGTTTCTTGGGCAGGAGCCGGTCGCGAGGTTTTTTTCGTGGCGACAGGCGCCTTGCTTGTTTTCTTTGTTTTCATGTTTTAATTTTATTTTCGTTTTTAATTTATAAAAAAACTCCCTTAAAAATTTAGGACTTTCGGTTATTATAATATTTTTTCAGCGATAAGTCCATTTATTTTTAAACCCTCAATCATCGGATCGACGCCAAGCGGAAAGCGAAATCAGCTTGCGATCAATACAATCGCGATTTTCATAATAATAAATCGCCAAACGCAATGCGGGCAGGGCAATTTTGCTCTCTGCCATAAAATCCACCTTCTGTATCTCCCTGAACAAACTCTCGGCGGAACGTCCTTGCAACTCAAAGAGGTCATGATAGCCCGCATCCAAAAGCCAACGGGCAACTTTTACCGGCATATTGGGAACATGCATAAAAGAACTCAAAACTGCTTCTTGATCAATCTTTTTGCTCGAACTCATATTGAATAAGTATAAACAAATATGGATACTTAAAAAAGCAGAAAGCCAAAAGCTGAATCAAATATTAAAAAAAAAGAGCGGGAACAAAAAATCACAGGAACGAACAGGAAAAAAAACCACAACGACAAATTTCAGTGAAGAAGAAAATAATTACGAACAGAGAATATGAATTTAGACATGATGACGGGAACGGCTTTGGAAGGCACAAACCGAACACGGGAAGCTCGGAAGAAGAAATCAAAATGCCGGGGAAATTTAAAAACAACAGAAAAGCCGGCAGGATTTTTGGAGCGGGCGAGCCTTCAGTATTTTTAATAAATAAAAATTAGACATAATGGCGGCTGTAATAGAAATCCGGCTTTTTTAAAAACCTTCGGGAACGATGTTATTTACTGGGATTGTCGGCTTTTTCCCGATGCTTGAACACCTTGAAGAAAAAAAAGTCAATTTCAGCCCTTTTTCACAATCCGATCCCGAAGCAAGAACTTCAATATTTTTATTTTTTGTTAAAGATTTTGAAAAAAAAACTCTCTCAAAATCCCGCTGCCGCAAAAACCCGTTCCCGCCTCGCGAGACTTCTCTACAATCGTCGTTCCCGAAAACTAACCGACATTCCGGCAGCAACAAAAACGATATTCCCGTTCCCGCAACATCCCCTAATCATTCCCGAGTCTTTTGCCCGGGAAAACTTTTCTAAGAAGAACCGTTGTCGCGCCAAGCGTTCCCGCGCCTATCGGACTCCCCGTTGCCTGAGAGCTTCAAAAAGACAAACTCCAGCCGCTACGGAGACATTCAGACACGGGACGGCTCCAAGCATTGGGATGCGAAGAAGAAAATCACAGGTTTCCGTCGTCAAATGCCGCATCCCGTCTCCTTCCGCGCCCATGACGATAGCGAGCGGTCCCTTGAGATTTGCCGAATAAATCGACTGGCTTGCCTTGTGGTCGCTCGTTCCCGCAATCCAAACACCGCTTGATTTGAGTTTTTCAAGAGCGTTTCTCAAATTGTTGGCGAGGACAATCGGGACACTTTCCGCACCGCCACAAGCAATTCGTCTTACGGTCTCGGTTACGGGAGCGCTGCGCCGTTTTGTGATAACGACAAAAGCGACACCGGCACAATCCGCCGTTCGCAATATGGCACCCAGATTGTGCGGATCCTGAATCCCGTCAAGAACGAGAATCAAAGGATTTTTACCGGCAGCCTCAACCATTTCCGGAATCTCGCTTTCCTCGTGCTTGAGAATCGCTCCGTAAGGATTGTAATGAGAGTTTTCGCGCGCCATATATAAAAAGTGCTATTTTTCGTTGGGTTTCAAATCTCGCGTCATTAAAGAGCGGATCGAGCTTTCAAGATCGGTTTTTTCAAAAATAATCGCATGCACACATTCGAGAATGGGTGCGGGAACGCAAAGTTTTTGAGCAACCGCAAAAAAGTTTTTTGTGGCATAATAGCCCTCAACAATAGATTTCCCCGCCTGCATTTCTTCAAGCGCCTTTGCCGTTCCCGTCATGGCAATTTTAATCCCGAACTGTCTGTTGCGAGACCAATCGGCGCTTGCCGTCGCCACAAGGTCTCCAAGTCCGCTGAGTCCCTGCACCGTCTCCGCCTTGCCGCCGAGAGCGACTACCAGCCTGGACATTTCCGCCAACGCCCGCGTCAAAAGCGACGCTCTCGCATTAACTCCAAGCCGCATACCGTCACAAATGCCGGCGGCGATCGCATAAACGTTTTTCAAACTCCCGCCAAGCTCGACACCGGCAATGTCCGAGGAACGATAAAGCCTGAATGTCGGCGAACTGAACGCGTGTTGGACCTGTGTCGCCAAAGCCTCGTCCGCATCCGTGGCAAAAACAGCCGCGACCGGCAGATGTCTGGAAATCTCCATAGCGTTTGTAGGACCGGAAATTGTTCCCGCGGGCATATCGCCAAAAACGTCTTTTAAGACCTGCTCCGCCCTGAAATTCGTTCCCGCCTCAAGCCCTTTCGAAAGCGACAAAAGCAATCGAATCGGCGTTCCCGCCGGCATCACCTTTTTAATGTGTTCCGCCGTTGTTCGCAGCGCCTTTGACGGACAGGCAAAAATCAAAATGTCGCATTCCGCCAAAACCGGTGCGACATCGTAGCCGATCTGCAAATCGTTCGGCAAAAAAATCCCGGGAAGATAAGCTTTGTTTTCGCGCGTTCCCGCGAGTTCGAGCGCCTGCTCCAGTCTTCGCGGCAAAAGCGTCACGCGCTGTCCGCATTCGTTAAGGTGAACAGCCATCGCCGTTCCCCATGCACCAGAGCCAAGAACTACAATATTCATTTATTCTGCAATAATTTTAAGAGTCGCTCCCAATTTGTTGATGTGCATTTTTCTGATATGCCAATTACTTTCGAGAGAATCGCAAAAATCCGCCAGCTGGTTGCCGAACCCGTCGTCGTCGTCGATACAAATCGCGACAATCGTCGGCCCAGCACCGGAAACATATACGCTGACGGCGTCACGACTTTTTTCGATAAAATTAAAAACTTTGTCACCCTCGGGAATAAGTTGGAGACGATAGCGCTGGTGGATGCGATCCTTGCAGCCCGCTTTGATAAATTCACGATTGGCGGTTTCCAAGCCTTCGAGCAAAATCGGAACACGGGAAAGGTTGTAAACGCAATCGCTCAACGCATAATTTTTAGGCAAAATCGCACGCGCCTCTTCTGTCGGAACACGGACATCCGGCATCAAAGCATAAAAAGTGATCCGGTCCGAAATCGGATAAGAATGCGAATAGATAAATTCTTTTTCGATCACCGCCGCGACAAAACCGCCGAGAATCGCGGGCGCGACATTGTCCGGGTGCCCTTCAATCAGCGTCGCGATGCGCAAAATCTCTTTTTTGTCAAAACCGAGATTGCCGATTTGATTTGCAGCCATTACGCCGGCGACAATACAGGTCGAACTCGAACCGAGTCCGGAGCAGATCGGCAAATCCGTATCAAAACGAATCGACAGGGGCGGAACTTTTTTACCGTAGCTCGACAGCGTTTTTTCAAGCGTCGTATAAACAAGATTGTTCGCGGGAACGGCAAATTCCGCCTCGCAACCGCCGATAGAAACATAGCCTTCCGGAAAATCCCGACCGCTCAACGTCTCGAAGAAAAAGCGGTTGAACATGTCAAACGCGACTCCCATGACGTCAAATCCGGGACCGACATTGGCGCTCGTTGCGGGAACGGAAATTTTAAACTTCATAACTTATTTGTTGTTAATCTCAGCAAGCAAAGCCAAAATCGCCTTTTGCGTATGCAAACGGTTTTCCGCCTCGTCAAAAACAATGCTTTGGGGACCTTTCAAAACGCCTTCACTGACCTCTTCGCCGATGTGCGCCGGCAGACAGTGCATAAAATACGCGTCTTTTTTTGCGAGCGACATAATATGTTCATTGACCTGATAGTTGCGAAATTCACGCAGGCGACGCTCTTTTTCCGTCTCCATACCCATACTCACCCAAACGTCCGTATAAAGCACGTCCGCATCTTTTGCCGCCGCTTCGGGATCCGTGGTAAATGTAAATTTGGACGCCTCGATCCCGTCTGCAGCCAACTGGTCGTAAAGCTCCTGGTGCGGCTCGTAGCCTTTGGGACCGCAAAGCACGACCTCCATACCCAAATGCGCGCAACCCAAGGCAAAAGTGTTGCCCATATTGCAGGCGGTGTCGCCCATAAAAACAAATTTGCGGCCTTTGAGCGATTCCGCCATTTTTGACGGCTCACCACGACTCCAGCGCTCGGCGAGCGTGAACATGTCGGTATAAAATTGGCAAGGATGCAAAAAGTCCGACAAAGCGTTGACGACCGGCATCGTCCCCTCCCTGACAAAAGTTTCAAGCAGCTGATGACCGAAACAGCGAATCACGATCCCGTGAAGATAGCGCGACAAAACTTTTGCCGTGTCTTCCGGCGTCTCTCCGCGCGAAAGCTGCATGTCTTCAGCATTGAGCATCACGGGATTGCCGCCCAACTCATGAACGCCGACTTGAAAAGAGACGCGCGTGCGCGTAGATTTTTTGAAAAACAGCAAACCCCACGACTGACCCGCCAAAGGTTTGATTGCGTCGGCGCTCCCACGATTGGCTTTGAGTTCCGCCGCCAATTCAAAAACTCGAGCCGCTTCCGCAACACTCAAATCCGTTTCTTTTAAAAAATGTTTCATTTTTGATAGACTGTAACAATAAGTTAAAAATGAGATTATAATAGCGCGTTCCCGCGGGCGCGAGATAAATTTAGCACTCCCGCAAAGGCGTTCCCGCGACTATTCCTCGTTTACGCCGTCCCAGACTTCTTCGCGTTTCCATGGCAGATTTGCCGGCAACCAATGCAGCATCAGCGATTCCTTGCCGATTTTTGTATCAGGGCAACGGATGGCGATCAGTTTGTAAAAAAGATTGGCGCCTTCCGCATCGCGAGCTCTCAACCACGTTCCCGCCGTCAACAGTATCCGGGCAGTCCGCTCATCGTTATTCGGCAAAAGGGACGCCGCATAAAGCGCCAGACGCGACGCGCGACGCCGGACGGCGAGTTCTGAAAAATCCTCGCCGGATCCGTCAAAAACACAATTCGCGGGCAAAAGGGTTTCCGGCGAAAACGATGTCGCAAAAAGAGCATCGCCGTTCCCGCGGACAATCAACGCCGCCTCCCAAAAAGCCTTGGCGCGTTCCCCCTCACCCAATGTCAGATCATACGCCTTTTTGTTGGCGGCGACATAATTGTCAAACTCGGGCAAAAGTTCCTCCGGGAAATACTCGCGCGCCCGCGAAGGAAGATTCTCCCGCATCAGACGGCGCGCCAAAACATAGCGCAGTTCCCGCGTAATTTGCTGTCCGTCATCAATCGACGGCTCCTCTCCATCTTTCGTTTGCTCGGGAACTGCAGGACATTTTTCCCGCACAAAGTTTTCCAGCTCCGTCGTCTCAATAACACATTCCGCCAAATAATAAATAAGGTCGAAATTCCCGTACGACATCGACAGTTCAAGTGCCCCGAGAAAATCTTTTTTTTCCAATTTTTGCCAAAGCGGGTCGTTTCTCTCGACAATCGCGGGATCGTCTTCCTGGAATCGGTAAAGTTCCGCTTCCTCCGCCAGATCCGAAGAAGGCTTGTTGCTCTCCGACGCACAAGAGGATAAAATCAGCGTTCCCGCGAGCAAAAACGGCGACAAGGCCAAAATCGCATTCTTCATTTTCTTCAAAAAATTATTTGCTGCCGCTCGAGCCGTAACCGCCGGCACCACGCTCTGTTTCAGACAAATTTTCCGACTCGACAACCGTCACATGGGGATACGGCATAATGATGATTTGGGCGCAACGCATACCTGGCGCATAGAGTTTTTCTGCCGCGACCAAAGCTTCCTTGTCCGTCAAATCGCCCGCCACATCGAGCACATCAAAAACCGCCATCACGTTCCCGCGATAACCCGAGTCGATGACACCGACACTGTTGGAGAGACGGCAAAACGACTTTTGAACCGAGCTCCTCGGGAAAATCAGCCCGACATAGCCGTCTGGGATCTCCATTTGGATCCCAAAATCAACCTTGATTTTTCGCGGATCCTTAAATTCCGCCGCCACCGCCGTCAAATCCATTCCGGCGTCCCCCGGTTTCGCATAGCGCGGCGTTACCGCATCCGGGTGAACTTTTTTGATTTTCAATTCAATTTTTTCCTGCATAAGCCAATCATTTAAATTTTCATCAAAAATTTTTTCGTGCCTCCAACGCACTTTTCAAAGTCGCCGGATCCGAAAAGCCCAAAGTGCCGCCGGCAGGCAGACCGAATCCGATTCTCGAGACCTTCACCTGCGGGAACGGCGCCGCCAGCGTCGAACGGATATAATGGCAGGTCGCCTCCGCCTCAATTTCGTTGGAAAGCGCCAAAATCACTTCCCTGACCTCGCCGCCAGCCAGACGTTCCCGCAAAGTGTCCAGGTTCAATTTTTCCGGCGTGATCCCGCGAATCGGCGAAAGCCTTCCGTGCAAAACATGATAAACGCCCCTAAAATCGCCGCCGCGTTCAAACGCCAACAAATCCGGCACCGTCTCCACAACACAAACAACAGAATGGTTGCGCGCATCGTTGGCGCAAACTTTGCAAAGCTCGCCTTTTTCCGACATGTTGCCGCAACGCGGGCAACGGGAAATCGTCGTTCCCGCCGTCGCCAAAGCTGTCAAAAGCGGCGGGAGCGTCTCCGGAGCCTCCAAGAGAAGATGCAAGGCAATCCGCTCCGCCGAGCGGGCGCCGAGCCCGGGCAGTTTTCGCAAAAGCGCACAAAGATCTTCAAAGGAAGTCATTTTCGGGAACGTTCCCGCAAAGCCTTAGCCCAAAAGCCCCATCTGACCGCCGAGTCCGAAACCCGCAGTCGCGCCCTGCATCAGTTCCTGATTGCGATCCTTGGAACGCTTGACCGCGTCCTTGAAGGCATCGAGAACCGTTTGCTCGACAACAGACTTCTCCTCTTTCAAAAATTCCGGATCAATCGCCAAAGACAGCGGCTCGCCGTGTCCGTTAACACCGACCTTGACCGCTCCCCCCGCCATCGAAACCTCTATGACCTCATTGAGAAGCTGCTGGTTCGCCTCCTCAATTTTCTTCTGCATTTTTTGCGCCTGTTTCAATAATTTTCCTACGCCTGGCATAACTGTGTTTTCCTGTTAAATTTTAAAGATTTTTTTGATTTTAAACTGGACTTTCATTATAAATTCCCGTTCCCGCAAGAGCAATATCATTCATTCCCGGACAAAAATCGAAAGACACGACTCGGGAACGACAAAAAAAAATGATATTTTTGGTTTTTTAAAAAAATTAAACGCCCTCGACTCAAATAAAATTGCGGCGGGAACGAAGAATCTTTTTAATGGTAAATGTCAGGTTTTTGTAAATTTGCCATGTATTTGAAACAATTGGTCATCAACGGCTTCAAAAGTTTTGCCGATCGGACGCGCATTGAACTGCGTCCCGGCATTGTTGCGATTGTCGGCCCCAACGGTTGTGGCAAATCCAACATCGTTGACGCGATTCGCTGGGTTTTGGGCGAACAAAGCGCCAAAGCCCTTCGCGGCGGGAACATGCACGATGTCATTTTTTCGGGAACGGACAAACGCAAAGCCCTCTCCTTTTGCGAAGTCGAACTCGTTTTTGCCGATTGCGAAAAAGACTTGGGAACGGCGTTTCACGAAATCTCCATTCTGCGCCGAGTCTCCCGCGACGATTCCTCGGAATATTTTCTCAACGGCAAAATCTGCCGCCTAAAAGACATTCAGCGGCTTTTTATGGATACAGGCGTCGGGCGCGTCTCCTATTCCTTCATGGTCCAGGGACAAATCGACCAGGTGCTCTCCGCCAATCCCGCCGAACGGCGCGCGCTTTTTGAAGAGGCTGCGGGCATCACGCGTTACAAGACACAACGGAAAGAAGCGCTCGGAAAACTGGCGCTCGTCGATCAAAATCTCTCGCGGGTGACCGACGTTCTCGACGAACTCACCCGGCAAATCAACACCCTCAAACGACAGGCGGCAAAGGCGCTGCGCTACAAACGCCTCCGCCATCGCCTGACCTGCCTCGACAAGGCAAACCAGGCCTTTCTCTTCGCCGAACACCGCAACGCCGTCACAGAACTCGCCCGCGAAGCGCAAACCTTGCGGGAACGCCTCAACACCCTCCAAGACGCCCTCGCCCAACGCGAACAGACACTCGCAGAGTCCAAAGTCCGCCGCGGAGAACTCCTCGCAAAAATCGAAGAACAGCAACAACAGATTTTCTCAACACGCTCTGCAAAAGAATCGACGGAAAACAACATCAAATACTCCGACGCGCGCATTCGGGATCTCGACGAACGCAACTTGGGAATCGAACAGGAAATCGCCGGCATGCGTTCCCGCCAGGGCGAACTTGAAGCCCGCATCGCCGGCGGAGGCGACGAACAGGCGAAACACGCCGGAGATTTGAGTTCTGTGGAAAATCTTTTCCGCGCCCGCCAAGATGAGTTCGAAAAAGCCTCCAATGCCCTAAACGCGACAGAGTCCGCCCTCGCCAAAAACCGCGAAGCACTGCTGTTGGCAGAAAACGAAATCACGCGTTCCCGCGCCAGTGTCTCCAAGCTCGAACTCGATTTGCGCTCCTCCGAAATCCGCCACACGGAACTCGCCAACCGCATCGCCCAAACGCGCAACGAGCAAAACGCCCTGCGTTCCCGCCACGAAGAAGCCCAAGCCTTCGCCGAACAACATCGACAAAGCCAGGCGCAAATCCAAAGCGAAATCGCAGCCGCTAAGGAGGAAGCCAAAAACCTTCTCATAAGATTTAGAGAAAAACAACAGGAGATCACCGCCCTCGACCGCCAGGTCGCGCGAACAGCGGCGCAACTGACAATGCTCAAACAGCTGCAGGCAAAATTTGAAGGCTTTAGCGAAAGCGCCAAAAGCATCCTCAAAGGCGAGATCCCGGAAATCGTTCCCGCGGGAACGGCAAAAACCTTGAACGCCCTGCTCGAAATCGAAGAGAATGTTTACGCCGGAGCCATCGAACTTTTGCTCGAAAGCAACAGCGGCACAATCTGCCTTCCCGAGGGAACGCCGATCACACGACTGATCGAAACGCTCAACGGGAAAAATCTCGACGCCGTCCAAATCTCCCTGCCGGAACTCTGCAAAAACATTCCCGGACAAAACGACAAACAAAATCTGCCGGAATTTATCGTTCCCGCCAACCGTCTGGTCAAAGTCCGCGATGCAAATTTCGAAAACCAGGTCCGGACAATTTTGGACCGCTGCTATATTTGCGACGACAGCGGACAATTCCTCCAATTCTGGCGGGAACGCCCCGATTTCGATTTTGTCCTCATCGCCACTCTCAACGGCGAACTGATCGACCGGCGGGGAACGCTAAAGACACCCTCCGGACAAAAACAGACAGGCGTCTCGTCATTCCGGCGCGAGGCGGAAATCGCCGCGCTGGCGAAACTCTCGCAGGCGGAAAATGAAAAACTGACCGAAGCCAACGAAAGCGCAATGGCGATCCAACGGCAAATGGACGAAAACGAAACGCTCGTCGAAACCCTGCGGACACGAGCCGCAAGCGTCGCCCAGGAACTTTCCGCCGTCAGCGCAGACGAACGCAACGCCGCAACGGCACTCGAAAACAATATCGCCGCTCTCGAAAAAATGACGGCGCAACTCGAAGATTTGGAGCGGGAACGGGAACGCAACACCCAAAAAATGAGCGAAGCCAAAAATCTCCTCGAATCCGGAGAATCCACAATCGGCAAACTCAAAGAGACAATCGCACAAAAAGAAAACGAAATCACAACACTTCGCGGGAACGCGGATGCCGCCCGGGAAGCCGCCAACGAAATAAAATTCGAACTCGCCAAGAAAAAACAGCAGCTCGAACTCATCGAACAGGAAGTGCAAAATATCCGTTCCCAAGTCTCCGAAATGCAACATCGCATCGAGACCCGCGAAAACGAAAAACGCAACAACCAAAACCAACGTGACGCCTACAGCGAACAAATCGAAAAAGATAAGGCAGCCGTCCTAAAACTCCAAGAACAGCTCGACAACGGGAACGCCGTTCTCGAAAACATCCGCAACGATTGCCGCAATGCCGACCTCGCCATCGAAACGCTCGACCAGTCCATGAGCGCCGAACGCGAAGAGGTTCACAAAAACGAAAACACCCTTAAAGACCGCGAAATCAAACTTTCAGAAGAAACCTTGTTGTGCAAAAACATCGCCGAAAAAATCTCCGGTGACTACCAGACCGATATCACCTCCATCGATTGGAAACGGGAACTGTGGCGCGCGGACGAAAATTTTGAAAGCAAAATCAATTTCGCCGAACTCGAAGACGGCGACGAGGAAAATCCGGACGGGAACATTGAGCCGCCCTCTAAAAAACATCTCAATGTCGAGCCCGGCGAAGAAGACTTGGCAGCGATGGACTCGACCGACTGGCAGCCGCTTCGCCGAGAAATCGAGGATTTGCGGGAACGCCTCCGCGCATTTGGAGCCATCAACCACGCCGCCATCGACGAATATCTCGAAGTGCGGGAACGCTTTAATTTCACAAAAAAACAATCCGACGACCTTTGGACCGCCAAAAACGAACTTACGGCTGCCATCGACGAAATTAACACGACCTCCCAAAAACTTTTCACCGAAACCTTCGAACAGATCCGCAAAAATTTTGCCTTCACATTCGAACGGCTTTTCCACGGCGGCGAAAGCGATCTCACCCTCGTGCAATCCGACGATGTTCTCGAATCCGGCATCGAAATCGTCGCCCGCCCGCCAGGAACAAAATTGCGCAGCATCTCTCTGCTCTCCGGCGGGCAGCGCACGATGACAGCCGTCGCCCTGCTTTTCGCCATCTACATGGTCAAGCCCTCGCCGTTTTGCGTGCTCGACGAACTCGACGCTCCGCTCGACGACGCCAATGTCGGACGCTTTACCGACATCGTCAAAGAATTTACAAAATACTCCCAGTTCCTCGTCGTCACCCACAACAAAAAGACCGTCTCCGCAGCCAACATGATCTACGGCGTCACGATGCAGGAACGCGGTGTCACCCAAGTCCTCTCGATGAGATTCAATCACGACAACGGCAAAACCGAAAACGCCACAAGCCCGGAGCTCGGCAAAGGCGGCTCCTTCAATATGGCGCGCTAAAAACGCCGTTCCCGCGGACTCAACGATAATGGAAGGAAATCACCGTCTCCTCCTCTTCACCGAGAAGCTCGATCATTTCCTGCGACCATTCCTCAAACGGCGCGCGGGACTCGATAGCGTCCCGACAAGCGTAAGCGGCAACTTCGCCTGCCGTCGATTCGAGAATTGACGAACTCGAAATCACACCGTCGCTCCGCAAACAAAAACGCACGACAACATGCCCGCGCGCTCCCGTGATCTTGTTTTCACAAAGTTTATACCAGGAGGCTTCGATGGCTTCGAGCATTCGCTGCGTATATTCGCCGTATTCGCTGTAACGCGCGTCGATAGCGATCGTCCCGATCTCGTTTGTCCGCGTGTTGGATTTCATCAACAGCGATTTCAGTCCCGGAGCGGGAAGAACTTTCGGTTGGGTCGTCGGCGCGGGAACGCCCTCAATCAGTTGGGGCGCCTTTTTGGGACTTTCTCCGATTTTTACCGTTCCCGTATCGCTCACAAGTGCCTTAATGCCTTCGGCAATTTTGGCTTCATCCGCCTCTTCTGAAATTTCTTGCGCGGGATTCACACCGGCAGCATAGACAGAACGCCAGATCTCCGCTTGCGGCGGCAAAAATTCCCGCGGCAACAGCCGGTCGTTGACGGTCAAAGACTCCTCTTTTTCTCCGTCAAGTTCCGGACTGCGCCTCCAAGAATTGATATCCGGATTTTCCTGTGCGGCGCGCTGATCGGCAGAAGAGACTCTCAAAGTCTCTTCCGGAGGTTTTTTTGATTTCGCCTCAGAATTGACGGGAACGAATTTCGGTTTTTTGAAAACCTCCGGCAACAGTTCCTCCGGCAAATCGACAGCCTTGATCAAATCAAGATTTGTCCGCTTTACAGGCGTCAGCGTCACCAAGACATCAATCGTCTTGGGCGCAATCAGCCATATCAAAAAATGAACGACAACTGCAGCCAGCGCAGCCCAAAGCAAACGTTTGCGGTTCCCGCGACGATAAGAGAGACTGAAAAGAGTCCGGTAAAACATCCCGCGCCGCCCCCTTCAAAATCTTATTCGTCGGTCTTTAACTCGCTCGAAATCCTCATCGAGCAAAAATCCGGTCCGCACATGGAGCAAAACGCCGCTTTTTTTGCCGCATCGGCAGGAAGAGCCTCATCGTGCAGTTTTCGAGCGTGTTCGGGATCGAGAGAGAGAGCGAACTGATCTTCCCAACGGAACTCGAAGCGGGCGCGGGAAAGCGCATTGTCGCGCAACTGCGCCGCCGGATGCCCCTTGGCGAGATCCGCCGCATGAGCCGCGATTTTAAAAGCGATGACACCCGCGCGAACATCATCGCGATTGGGCAGCCCCAAATGTTCCTTGGGCGTCACATAACAAAGCATCGCACAACCGTACCAGCCGATCAAAGTGGCGCCGATTGCCGAAGTGATGTGATCGTAGCCGGGAGCAATATCCTCGACTAACGGCCCCAAGGTATAAAACGGCGCCTCGCTGCACCAGTCGAGCTGGTTTTGCATATTGCGACGAATCATTTGCGTGGGAACATGCCCCGGACCCTCATTCATCACCTGGACACCATGCTCCCAAGCCCGGCGCGTCAAGTCACCCTGTGCCTTGAGCTCCGCAAACTGCGCCTCGTCATTCGCATCGGCGATCGATCCCGGGCGCAAACCGTCACCGATCGAAACACCGATGTCATAAGCCGCAAGAATCTCGCAAATCTCATCCCAGTGTTCCCACAAAAAGTTTTCACGATTATGCTTCTGACACCATTTGGCCATAATCGAACCGCCGCGCGAAACAATGCCGGTCACCCGATTGGCGACCAGGGGAACAAAATCTTTTTTGACACAGGCATGAATCGTAAAATAATCAACGCCCTGCTCCGCCTGCTCAATAAGCGTTTCGCGATAAACTTCCCAAGTGATCTCGTCACTTTTGCCACCGACTTTTTCAAGCGCCTGATAAATCGGTACCGTTCCAACGGGAACCGGACAATTGCGCAAAATCCATTCGCGCGTGGCATGAATATTTTTTCCCGTCGAAAGATCCATCAGCGTATCGCCGCCCCATTTGCAGGACCAGCGCATCTTGTCCACTTCCTCTTCGATCCCGCTCGCAATCGCCGAATTCCCGATATTCGTATTGATCTTGACCAAAAAATTGCGACCGATAATCATCGGCTCCGCCTCAGGATGATTCAAATTTGCAGGCAAAATCGCCCGACCCGCCGCAATCTCCCGACGGACAAATTCCGGCGTAATCTCATCGGGAATCGACATGCCAAAATTTTCACCGGGATGCTGAAAATCCAAACGCTTGCGCGCCGGCAAAGCATCCTCCGCCGACAACAAAGCCTGCCGCTTCATATTTTCACGAATCGCCACAAACTCCATTTCCGGCGTAATAATCCCGCGCCGCGCATAATCCATTTGCGTAATGCGGCAACCCGATTTCGCCCGATAAACCTTGCGGTCGCCACGATCAAACTGCTCCACATGACAAGCCGTTTTTTGTGCTGGAGAGACATAGGACGCAGGAACAGCCTCAACATCCCCACGCTCCAAAATCCACGGCAAGCGCAAAGCGGGAAGCCCTTTTCGGATATCCTTATGGAAACTTTCATCACCCCAAGGGCCAGATGTATCATAAACACGCACCGGCAAATTTTCACGCACCAACGCCCCTGCACGTGTCAATGTCGGATGAAGCCAAATCTCACGCATC
Source organism: Opitutales bacterium (assembly GCA_024697185.1). GTDB lineage: Bacteria > Verrucomicrobiota > Verrucomicrobiia > Opitutales > UBA953 > Spyradosoma. The sequence continues at coordinate 57,755 of JAILGB010000025.1, forward strand.
GGCACCCGGATATCCGGCCGGGAGCCTTCAACATAAACACGCTTACTCTGCGGAAAAGAACTATGCAAGTCGTCCATACCATTCATTATAAATTAAAAACGACGTTCCCGCGAAATCCAAAATCCAGAAACCCACGGAAGCGCGGAAACGGGAACAAACATTAAACACAAAGTCACAGAGCCGCGCGTTCCCGCCGTCCTAACGGGAACGCGGGAACGATTTTTATTTGACGTGGCGGGAACGGGAAAAGTGCTTGACTTGGGTGGTGTTTGTGAGGATACTGAATGAGGTTTCCGGCAACCCCGCCGGAATAGCGATTTGTTAAAAACAATAGAAACAGGTGATTTATGTCTGATCAAGATCCGTCGTTGGAGCAATTGACTCCGTTCCCGGGAACATGGGTTCCGACGGGGAATGTTCCCGCGGATTCACTCCAGTGGTCATTATTCCTGAATAGCTTGTTTTATAATCTGTACTAAAATCCTAAAAAATATAATGTATTAGTTTTAAGAATCCTTTCCCGTCACTTTTGGATTAGAATATGAGAGCTGTTGATACGGAATCGACCCTGTTTTGCTTGATTGTAAACATTGGATTTGTAGTTTTTGCAGGGATCTATGCAAATCCGACCTCTGTCGTACCTTACATTTATCAAGCATTTCTTTTATTTCTTTCAAATTGGCTTTGGATGCACTCGACAGCTGTACTTGGAGCTTTTTTTTGGATAAAAAGTAAGCTAAGGCGGAAGGATTATGATGACGATCTTTCATGGAAATGGAGTGTGAGACTTGCTGTGTTTTCCGTTTTTTTCCCACCACTTCTCTTAGGAGGAATTTTTTGGTATTTAGGGGGCGAAGTGGTACATGATTGTATTCTTTCATCGATAGTTGTTGCAATGCTTCAGGTGCTTCTGGCATTGATTGGTTTTCTTCGTCCTCTTGCCACATGTACCCTGCAGGAAGAGCCATTATTCAATCCTCCACTTTTTAAGCGAGAAGATGGAGAGAAAATCAGCTCGTGGGAATTTCTTCTTCCGCGACCAATCATTAATGCTTTAAGAAATGCAAAGAGAACCCTAAAAAAAAGCAAATTGGGAGCTGGTATAGTTTCAGTTGTTGAAACATATTTCCGTTTGTTTGGGAGTCCGCTTTAGGTACAAAAAATGAGAAAATCTTATGCTTTCGACAACAGAACTTGGCAGCTAGCAATCAGGGAGCCGAATCACAAAAAGCCAAGACAATAACAAAACTTATTGAGCAAGCTAAACGCCTTGGAGAAAACTATTGAAATGAAAAAAGCAGACTATATTGAGTTAAAAAAAGAGATTTCTTTGCAGATGAAAGAGAAAAACTATGTTATTGCACAGCGTATGATTTTAAAAGCACTGGAAGAATTTCCATATGACACTGATTTGCTTTTGAAAAAATACGTTTGCGCTTGGTTTGTTCCTTCAGATGCTTTTGTTGAAGATGTTGCCAAATCAACATTAGAGGTTGCGGCAGAACTGAGTCCAAACTCCGTTGCTAATCAAATTGAATTAGGAAATCACTATTATGCCGTGTTAGAGGATTTCGAACGTGCAAAAGTATGTTTCCGAAAAGCTGTAGATATTGCGCTACAACAAATCCGAGAGTCTTATCTCGGATTGATGAAAATTTCCATTGATGAATATAGCAAAGAGGAATACCAGAAAGTTAAAGAAGAAATTAGCCTTTTATCGGAAGATGTTCGGAACTACTGCAACATAAATGCAGAGATTGAAGTATTGGAAGAAGATTAAAACACAAAGTTGTATGTATAAAAAATCCCAAAAGACGTGCGATATAGTCTTTACGCCGGCGGGAACGCCGTCCAGAACAACCATTCCCGCGAATCCGCTCCAGTGGTCGTCCGAAATCTACGATTCCGAGCTCGCCCTTGTCTATTACAACTACCGCCATTATTCCCCAATCCTTGGTCGCTGGCTCTCCCGCGACCCAATCGAAGAACAAGGCGGGCTGAATTTGTATTGCTTTTTAAAAAATGATTTCTTTAAAACAGATTATTTAGGTTTAAAATACATTGAACGACTATGTCGAGAACTAATTCAAAAAATTGAGAGTTTTTCAAATTCTTTAAAAAAAGAAATAGATAAATACGATCCAATAAAAGACGGAAAAGGTGGGTTTATCCATGCACATGGAATAACAAAACCGGGTGGTCATTATAAGGAAATAAAAGACTTCCAAAATGGACTAAAAAATAAACTTAAAAAATGGAAAGATGTTTGTAAAGACGATGGTGATCCGCCTTGTTCGCCTTTCCCTTATCCTAGATTTGCAGATCAACTTGCAAATAAATATATTATAGAACCCCAATATTCAATAGAATCAAATGATGATACAATATGGATTGCGATTTTATCAGGAGTGACGGTATCAATTGTTGCTGTTGTAATTGCAGGAAATGCAGGTCCACAAGCATTGGCTCCAGAAGAAATTATAACGATTCCTGTTGCTGCAATTGTCGGAGGAATTATAGGCGCAATTAAATTTATCGACTAAGTAAAATTTCTACTTTATGGAAAATAATTATAAGCATAGAGCAATTTTAATTTTTGTTAAAAAACTTATTTTTAGGTTTTTCCCGACTAAAGATTTAATAAAAAAAATTGATAGGAATTCAGAGAGTTTATAGTATTTTTTCTATTCTCATTTTTTTTCGGGAAGATTTATTCGGAAAACTATTCCGTTATTTTATCAGAACCTTTGATTTCCTCATTTGATCCTTTGGATAAAAAATTGGGCTGTCTTTTTGTCGACATTGATGAGATAAACAAAGAAATATTAAAAATGCTTGAAATTGGATCGACAGAATATAAAATTGACGGAGTAGTTAAACTTTTTTTTGATCCAACGGATGGAATTGTTTTATGTTTTGCGGTTGAACATTGCGAGTATTGGTATGAACGTGGAAGCAATTCGTATCCTTTTATTTTATTAGGAAATATTTTTAATTTTGTTGAAAAAGAAATGGAAAAAAGTTCAAAAAACAAATGTGTTTTGGATATTATTCCGAGTTCGATTTCAAGTGATAAAAAAATTTGGGCGATAAAGAATCTTGCTTTTCATCCTGAATTTACAGAAGAAATACATATGAAATTCTGCCGTCAGATTATTTCTCAAAACGATCCTCTTTTGAAAATTGCGTATTTGGAGGCATTTGAAAAATCCCATTTAAAATTTTTATATTCAGATTCTATTCTTCCTTTTTTTGTAAATGATTCTGATGAAAATGTTCGTTTAAAAGCTAAAAATCTTCTTAACGATGCAAATAATTTTCATGGTTGTTGTTTTTAGGAACAATGTTAAAAGGTGGATAAATTTCTTGAAATCATATATAAAAAAAGAGAACGGGGGGCTCTCCGCGACGGGACGGCTTTCTGTCGCTTCTTACGGGAACGTTGACTTTGCTAACAATTACCTCGCGGGAACGAATCTTTTGGCGGGCGTGGCAAGTTCGTTTCTTCCTTTTAAGTTAGCCGCAGTCTCGCAATCGGAAAACTTTATTTTGCTTTGAGTTTTTCAAAAGCTTGGGTCATTTTGTTTTTGGCGCCCCAAGCCCTGCGACGCTTTTGCGGATCGAGAATTCGGCAATAGCCGGTGATTTTGTGTTGTTCAAGTTTCCAGCCTTCATGCCGGTCCAAAACCCTCCACCAAATTTCCCCGTCGATAACGCAAAATTCCAAATTCAAATTATCCTGCGGCACCATTATGCGTCCGTCGCTTTCCTGTTCGCCGTTTAAAACTTGTTTCAGATACTGAAAATAAAATGGGGCATAATGGTTTGCAATCCGTTTTAAGCTCTCAAAATTTCCCCATGTCGCCTCTATTGGTGTTTTTGCTGTGATATCATCGGGAACGGCGATTTCGACAAAATTGTCCAATTTTTTTATCGTCCCTCCGGCTCCCGCAGCACTTGCCTCTTCGTCTCCGCCCAAGGTATAAAGATATTTTAAAGTCACATCATCCGGATTGCAGATTGAGATTACGGGCAAAAGACTGCCCTTGCCCGCGTCGTTGAGATCGGGATCGTCATTGGGGATTGCCGCCGCGAGCAAAATCGCGCTTTTAACCTTTATTCCCTGTCTGCCGAGATTGGCGATTGCGCGCGCCACTATCCGCCCGCCGAGCGAGTGCCCGACCAATATCAGGCGGGAACGCTCAGAGCCCGGCATTCGGACGATTTCCTCCGCCAACAGAAGCGCCGCCGCATCGGCGTTTTTTATCGAGGAAGCCCAAAGCCCGTTCCCGTCCCAGGTTTTAAAAACAAGTTCCGCATCGGGGAAGGTTTCAGAAAAAGCTTTCCAAATGGCGCCTTCGGAATCTTTTGTCCTGAGCCAACCCGGAAAATACCAGACAAGATCCGCATTTTTTTCATCTTCGGCCGCTCCCGCCCAAAGCGTTGAAAAAATAGCACAAAAAACAATTGCGATTTTTCGGAAAAACATTGCTAAAAATTATCGTTGCGGCGGGAACGCCGATCATTCTTATAAAGCCATTATAGATTAAAATTTGTGTTCCCGCGAAAATTTACCGAATACTTTTTAGGCGGACAAAAAAAACGTTCCCGCGAGGATTTTCTCACGGGAACGATTTGTTTTTTGGCGGGAACGCGCTTAGTCGTCGATTTCGCCGATGACTGTTCCCGGAGGAATAATCGCGTCCTTTTTGGTGATGAGCACGCCGTCCTTCACATAGATTTCCGGAGTCTCAAAACCGTCTTTGACGCCTTTGGGGGAGAGTCGGCAATTTTTGCCGATTCGAGTGCCCTTATCGATGATGGCGTCGCGAATCACACAATTTTCTCCGATACCGATAATCGGTTTTCCCGTCTTGCGGCATTCGGCGACATCGTTGATGTTTTCGTAATAGTCGGCGCCCATGTAAACGACGTTTTTGAGATCGCAACCGGAATCGACGACGGAACGGACGCCGATGACGCAGCGATTAAGTTTGGAATTGCTGATAATGGCACCGTCGCCCATAACGACATGTTTAATCGTGCAACCGTTGAGTTTTGCCGGCGGCAAAAGACGGTCGTGCGTATAAATCGGTGCGACATCGTCAAAGAAATCGAACGGGGGAACATCGTCTGTCAGCGAAAGATTGGTCTCCCAAAACGCGCGGACGGTTCCGATATCTTCCCAATAATCGTCAAAGACATGGGCAACGAGTTTTTTCTTGCCAAGCAAGCCCGGGATGACTTCCTTGCCGAAATCCTTCATATCGTTGTCGAGGGCTTCGCAAAGGAATTTCCCGGAGAAGATATAGATGCCCATAGACGCGAGGCAGTATTCCGCATCGCTCTTGTCCGAGAGCGCCTCACGCAGTTTGCCGCGAACGACAAGCGATTGGATGACTGCCGGGTCTTTCGGCTTTTCGACAAATTCGACAATCTCCGAATTTTCGTTGACGCGCATGACACCGAGAGCGGAAACTTCTTTTTTGGGCATTGCCTTTGCCGCGATTGTGACATCGGCATTTTCCGCGATGTGCTGATCGAGCATTTTCTTAAAATCCATTCGGAAAAGTTGGTCTCCCGAAAGAATCAGAACATAGTCGTTAGGCTGGAGATTGAAGTGTTGAAGATTGTGGCGGACGGCATCGGCGGTTCCCTGATACCAGGATTCGCTTTCCATATTTTGCTCTGCCGCAAGAATATCGACATAGCCTTTGCCGAAGGAATCAAATTTGTAAGTGCGCTGAATATGACTATGCAGCGACGCGGTGTTAAACTGCGTGAGCACACAGATTGTGTTGAATCCGGAGTTCAAACAGTTGCTGATCGGGATGTCGATCAAACGATATTTGCCCGCCAAGGGAACGGCAGGTTTGCAACGAGCTGCGGTTAGAGGATACAGACGGGTGCCACGCCCTCCGCCCATAATTACACAAACAACTTTAGATTTTGCCATAATTATACTAAAAATCGGGGTTAAAACACTTATAGACTATTCCCGCATAAAATAAATCGCAAGAAAATTCGTCTTTTGTCATTTATCATTTTTTTTAAAACGGGTCGCCGCCGTCTTCATCGATCCCGTCCCAGTTACGATAATTGTAAGATTTGCCTCCGCCAAAGTCGTGGGAATAATGGACAATCTGACCGAGCCGCTGATAGGTTTCGGGATTTGCCTCGCGGACAAAACGGCTCAACTCGTAGGTCATCTGGTCGCTAAATCTCGGACATTCGAGGATATAGACCAAGGTCAATTCATCCTTGGCGCGCGTGCAGGCGACATAAAAAAGCCGCCGCTCCTCATCGACCGTGTCTTCTTCGAGCGAGCGTTTTGACGGGAACAGTTCATCGGAACACGACAAAACAAAGACATACGGGAACTCGAGTCCCTTCGCCTGGTGAATCGTCGATAAGCGCACCTTGGGCTCCTCAAAATCGCGTTCCCGCGACTCGATGTCGCTTCGCGTGTTCCCGGAGTCCATCAGGCTGACTTGTGCGAGAAAATCGGCGAGCGTCTCGTAATTGGAGGCAAAGTCGATCAAGCTGTTCAAATCGTCACAGCGTTCCCGCCAGTTCGGATAAATCCGTTTCGCAAAGTCGCCATACCATCCTTCGATGCCGATGGCGACGACCATCCTGGGCTCCATGATTTCCTGAACGCCCTCCCCGTCCGTTCCCGCCGCCTCATCCGCCAAGGCGAACAAATCCGCCTCTTCATTTGCGGGAACGGGATCCGCATCAGGCATTGCCGCCGCCTCGATTTTCGTTCCCGTCAAGCCTTCATACATATTGTGCAGCGTCAGGACAAAATCCTTAAAATCGTCGAGAGCCGGCGCGGGAACGATTTTTAAAACAGCCTCGTTCAAAAGTTCGTAAAAAAGATGATGCTTTTCCTTGGTCGCCAACGCCGATGCTTTTTTCAAAATCCGCTGCGCCGTCGCCGGACCAAGACGCTCCAGCAAAGTCGTGACCCGCTGGAACGCCACCGCATCGTAAGGATTGGTCAAGAAACGCAAAATCGCCAAGAAATCGCGCACATGCGCCTGTTCAAAAAACTGAACGCCGCTCGTCACGACAAAAGGCAGATGCAGTTTGCTCAAAGACATCTGAACTTCCTTGGCGTGGCTGTGGGAACGATAAAGCACCGCAATGTCTCCGGGAGACACCCCGCGGTCTTCAATCAGCGAACGGATGCGCTGCGCCACATAATCTCCCTGGTCAAAAGCGTTCAAAACGGAAACCAGCAGCGGCTTTTCCTGGTGCTCCCGCACAGGACGCAGTTCCTTGGCAAAACTGTGCGACTCCCGGCGAGCCTCCAAAATCGAATTCGCAAACGCCAGAATTTCCGGCGTCGAACGATAATTGATCTCCACCTTGAAAACTTGCGTTCCCGCGTGATCGTCCGGAAAACGCACGATGTTGTCATAACTCGCGCCGCGCCAAGTGTAAATGCATTGCGCATCGTCACCCACGACCATCAGTCGCGTTTCCGTTCCCGCCAAAAGATCGATCAGCTCCGCCTGAACGACATTTGTGTCCTGAAACTCATCGACGAGGAGATATTTGAATTTTTTGTGATAAAATTCCCGAACATCCCGAAATCCTTGAAACAAGCGCACGGAGAGGTCCAGAATGTCGTCAAAGTCGATCACGTTCTGACGGGCTTTTTCTTCCGTATAAATCTTGTGGGAATCCTCCAAAATCCGCGTTCCCTCGGAGCCAAGCCAATCGAAAAAGATCTTGCGGGTCTCATCGTAACCGATGCGGGTGTTGCGCATATAGCTCAATGCGTTAAAAAACACGGCGGGCTTGACAGAACGCCTGCCGCCCTTAAAAGTCTCCGGGGATAATTTTTTTATGATCCCGGCAAAAAGCTTTTCCGCATCGTCCGCATCAAGGATTGTAAAATTTTCCTTAAGCCCCGCCTCTTCGCTATGCGTCCGCAAAATCCTCAACGCGACGCTATGAAAAGTGCCGCCCCAGACCGAACGGCGCGAAACGCCTGTAAGACTTTCGACGCGCGAAAGCATTTCATTGGCGGCTTTGTTGGTAAAAGTCAAAAGGAGGATTTCCCAAGGCTTGACGCCCTGCTCCAAGAGCCACGCGACGCGATAGGTGAGCGTGCGCGTTTTGCCCGAACCCGCTCCAGCCAAAACCAAAACGCGGTCGCCCGAAGAGGTAACGGCCGCGTATTGATCCGGATTTAATTCTTTTTTAAAATCGACCACAAGAACTCAAACTTTCGTTCCCGTTAATCCTTTTTGAAAATATCCCGGATTGTCCCGAGAGAACCGAGCATACCCGTCGCTTCATAGGGGATATAGACGGTGCGCGCATCCTTCGCCTTCGTCATTTCATTGAGCGTCTGAATATATTTGATCGCCAGCATATAGGCGGCGGGATCGGTTTGAGTCTGACGGACAGCCTCGGCGACGCGGGCGATCGCTTCCGCTTCCGCCTCCGCCTCCAAAATCTTGGCGCGGGCGGCACCCTCGGCTCTCAAAATCTCACTTTGCTTGGCAGCTTCCGCCACATTGATTTTGGACTGCTTGTCACCTTCAGAAAGGAGAATCTGCGATTTTTTTTCACCTTCCGCCTGCAAAATCTGCGCACGGCGATTGCGTTCAGCCTGCATCTGCTTTTCCATCGCCTCCCGAACACTCTCCGGCGGCGTGATGTCCTGCAACTCGACACGGTTGACCTTGACGCCCCATTTGTTGGTGGCTTCGTCAAGAATCGACTGCAGTCGGGAATTGATCGTGTCGCGCGACGTGAGCGTCTCGTCGAGTTCCAATTCGCCGATCACGTTGCGGAGCGAGGTTTGCGTCAATTTTTCAATCGCGTTGGGCAGATTGTCGATCTCATAGACCGCCTTCTTGGCATCGACGATTTGGAAATAAAGCAAAGCGTTGATCTCCGTCGTCACATTGTCCTTGGTGATCACTTGTTGGGACGGAAAATCATATACCTGCTCGCGCAAATCGATGCGCTCCGACGACGACATGCGCGCATAGGGACGACCGTTGTAAACTTCGACCGCGCGCGTAAAAATCGTCTTGGGGCGATCGACGAACGGAATAATAAGATTGATGCCCGGAGGAAGAATGCGGTTAAACTTGCCCAAACGCTCGATCACGCGCGTCTCCGACTGCGGGACAATCCGAATCCCCGCCAAAATGGTGATCAGGGCGATTACGGCGATAATAACGACAATGACAATATTGGAATCCATAATTTTTTCTCCTGTATAAGTTTTCTATAAATTATTTTTCGACGGGAACGACCTCAAGAATCGTGCTGTCATAAGCGACGACACGAACGGATTTTCCAGCCGCGATCGCCGTTCCCGCGCGAACCTGCCAGCGATCGCCGTCGATCGCCACGCGCCCCATTTTCCCGGGCTCGACACCCTCGATCAAGACGCCTGTCCGGTCAATCAGCGCATCCATATTGGAAGCCTCCGACGAGCTTTTGTTGCGACGCCATTTTTTTGAAAGCGGAAAAAGCACAAGAAAGAACAGTGTCATTCCCGCAGCTGAACCGCCCAACTGCACCGTCAGCCCAAAATCATAATAAGCCAACACCGACGCCGTCGCCGCGCCAAAGGCAATGCCAAAACAGGCGAAGGTCATCGTGAACAACTCGACAACCACAAAAATCAAGGCGACAGCCAACCAAATCTGCCAAACAGTCATATCAAACAAGGGGGTTAAAAAATTTTGGTGCCCAAGAGGGGACTCGAACCCCTACACCTCGCGGCATAAGTACCTGAAACTTACGTGTCTACCAATTTCACCACCTGGGCTTTCCTTCAATTCTAAGATTTTTATAGCACAAATGCAATATTTTTGTCGTTCCCGCAAAAGCAGATTCCTGAAAAAAATTCCTGCGCCGTAAAGCGCGTTCCCGCAAAAGCCTGAAACGGCGTTCCCGAAAATATTTTCCGTCGCGCGGGAACGAATCGGCCCGGCAAAAAAAAACGTTCCCGCCAGATTTGACGGGAACGGCTTTTCTCTTTGTCGCGAGGCGTTTATTGCGCCTGTCCGATTTCGCGCAAGAGATCGCGGAACCACGGGAACGACAAATCAAACGGTTTGCCGCCTTTAATGCGTTCAAACTCGATCGGGCGCAAACGGTTGTTGGCAGCCTCGTCATGTCCGATGACGCCGGATTCGCCGCGCAAAGCCGCATCGACAGCGAGATCGACGCAACCTTTGATGAGTGTGAGGTCCGCCGAATTGGCGGGAGCGGAACGCGCAAAATAGCCCGATTTTTGAACCAGGACTTTTTCCGCACCGATCATATCCGCAAACTGTTTGCCAAACCATTTGCCGGGGTTGACAGCGTCAAGCTTGACGTGGCCGAACGCGTCGCGGGGCACTTCTTCACCCTTCGCCTCCATTTCCTTGACGATCGACTCGACGCCGGCGCCTTCAGAAATGAAGATATTGACGCAATCATAGAGATCCATCACCGCGCGCAGACGTTTCGCCTCTTTTGCGAGATCGATTTTCATCTCGGGGATGTAAATGCCGTGCACGTCAAAGCGTTTTGGATGGACGCAGCCGATTTCCGGTACAAAAGTCTTGGCATAGACGCGTTTGTGGTATTCGAGCGCTGTCGCCGCCGTGAGCCAGCCGCAATTGCGTCCCATGACTTCGTGGACGATAAGCATGCGGGGATTGGCGGAGTTTTCGGCAACGACATTGCCAAAATAAATCGCGCCCTGTTCCGCCGCCGTCCATGCGCCGAGCGACTGTTTGATCGGATAGACGTCGTTGTCGATCGTCTTGGGCAAGCCGATGACGGTGAGGTCATAATTGTTGCTTTTCAAAAACGCCGCGAGATCCGCCGCAGCCGTATTGGTGTCGTCGCCGCCGATAGTGTGCAAAACCTGCACGCCGTCCTTTACGAGCTGGTCCGCCGCCACTTTTTGGGGATCTTCGCCCTCCTTGACCAAGCCGCGCTTGACGCAGTCCTTGATGTTGGTGAGCTTGACGCGCGAGTTGCCGATAGGCGATCCGCCAAAACTGAGCAATGTAAACGCTTTTTCGCGGATTTCCGGCGTCACCTTGATGCTGTCACCGAGCAAAAGGCCTTTGTAGCCGCCACGATAGCAGACGATCTCGATCTCGGGATCGATCTCGGTATAGCGCATAATCAGACCGCCAACCGCCGCCGAGAGACAGGGAGCCAATCCGCCGGCGGTAAGAATGCCGACACGTTTGATTTTTCTTTCTGTTTCCATAATTTTAATTTCTGTAAAAATATTTTTCACTTAGTCCGCCTTTGCAGGATCGACCGTAAAAGCATTGCCCTTGCTGCTACTATGATTTTTGCCGTCGATTTCAATCGTCACCGATCCGGGAACTTCCTGCTGGACATAAAGTTTGCCATGAGCTTTGAGCGTGCGCTTGCTGCCGGGGATAACCTGTTCTTCAAAAATGAGCTTGCCGGCGATCGGCTGATTGTTGTCGCGATCCCAGCCCTGATAATCTTCATTGATGCGCAAACGCTGAGATGCCGACGACACGACAACGAACTCGTATTCCGCCGCAACATCGTCCGCCACGATTTCATTGGTGTTTTCCGCCAAATTGCTGATCTTGGAAAAGCCCATGACGATGATCACCGCCACGACGATTGCGACGACAACGCCCGCCAAAATTTTCAAAACGGACGAGAGAGATTTTTTGGAAAATCCGGCGTTTTTTCTTTCCGAATCCGCATATTCCGAACCGTCGCTGATCTCGACGTCAAACGGAACGCCCGCCACAGGCTTGCGCGTGTTCCCGCCCGTAAGTTTCGCCAACTTTTTATATTCGTTGACAAGTTCGTCCGCATCCAAATGCAAAAACTTTGCGTAAATCCTCAAAAAACCGATGCGGTAAACCGGCGCCAAGGGGATAAGATCAAAATGATCCTCCTCCATAAAACGAATAAAATCGGCTCGAATATGAGTCGCCTCGTTGACAGTTTGTTCCGAAATATCCCCCATGTCGCGGCGTCTTTGACGCAAACGCGCCCCGATGGAAAGTTTTTCTGCTACCTCAGTGTTTTCTTCGCTCATACTAAAAAAATTCTATAACAGTCGTCTTCAATTCTCAAATGTTTATTTAAAAAACCCGACTATTTAAAAATATCGCCCAGGCTGCCAAAGGGGTTGTTGCCGAATTTTTCGTCCGAAGCGCCGGCGGAATTTCTGTTGCCGTTCCCGCGAGTCTGCGTTTTTCGGGAACGCGACGTTCCCGCCTCCGGACGGCTTTTCATCGACAGGGAAATCCGTCGCCGTTCCCGGTCCACCTCAAGCACCGTTACCGTCACGCGCTGTCCGACTTTGACAACATCGGCTGGGTTGGAGACAAAAAAATCCGCCAGCTGCGACACGTGCACCAAACCGTCCTGATGAACGCCGATATCGACAAAAGCGCCAAAATTGGCGACATTGCTGACAATCCCCGGCAATTGCATTCCCGGCGCCAAATCTTCAATCGCGGCGACGCCTTCGGCGAAGGCAAAAGCCTCAAATTTTTGCCGCGGATCCCGGCCGGGCTTTTCGAGTTCCCGCAAAATATCCTGCAAGGTCGGCAAACCTGCCGTCGGACTGACGTATTTTTCCAGACAAATGCGGGAACGCGTTTTTGCGTCGCTCAAAAGCGTTTTGACATCGACACCGAGATCTTGCGCCATCGCCTCGACCAGCGGATAGGACTCGGGGTGAACGGCGGACGCGTCCAAAGGCTCGTTCCCGCCGCGAATCCTCAAAAATCCGGCGCACTGCTCAAAAGCCTTTTCTCCAAGCCGCGGCACATTCAAGAGTTCCCGCCGGGAACGGAACGGGCCGTGCTCGTTGCGATAGGCGACGATGTTCGCCGCGATTCCGGCATTAAGTCCGGAAACATAGGTCAGCAGCTGCTTTGAGGCGGTGTTGACCTCGACGCCGACTTTGTTGACGCAGGAAACCACCACGTCATCGAGAGATTTTTTGAGCAAAATCTGATTGACGTCGTGCTGGTATTGCCCGACGCCGATACTTTTGGGATCCAATTTTACAAGTTCCGCCAACGGATCCATCATCCGCCTGCCGATCGAAACCGCCCCGCGCACAGTGATGTCCTGATCGGGAAACTCCTCGCGCGCGACCTCCGACGCCGAATAAATCGATGCGCCGCTCTCGCTGACAACCACGACGGGAATCGTCGCGGGAACACCGCTTTTGCGGACAAAAGCCTCCGTCTCGCGAGAAGCCGTGCCGTTGCCGATCGCAATCGCCTCGACTTTGTATTCCGCACACAAACGGCGCAAATCCGCCGCCGCTTCCTCATATTGCCGTGCCGAGCCCGCCGTCGGGAAAATGACCGTATGATAAAGCAACTTTCCCTGAGCGTCCAAAACAACCAGCTTGCAGCCGGTCCGGAAACCGGGATCGAGCGCCAAGGTGTTTTTTTGCCCGACAGCCGGCGCCATCAGCATTTCGGAAACATTGTCCGCAAACACTTTGATGGCGACCGCATCCGCGCGGTTTTTGGACGCAAGGCGCGCCTCCGTCTCCAGGGACGGCGACAAAAGCCTCCGCCACGAATCTTCCAACGCCATTTTGACCTGAGCCGCAGCCCCGCCCGTTCCCGTAACAAAAATTTTACCCAGACGCGCCAACGCCTCGTTTTCATCAACCGTGATGCGAAAAAACAAAAAGCCCTCGCGCTCACCGCGTCTGATCGCCAAAATCCGGTGCGACGGCGCTCCCGCCAGATTTTCAGACCATTCAAAATAATCCTTGTAATTGGCGGCCTCCGCCTCCTTGCCCTTGTAAACCTCCGAACGCAAGACCGCGTATTTTTCATAAAGCTCGCGGCAGCGTTCCCGAGCCGTCTTATCCTCCGCGATTTGTTCGGCGATAATATCGCGCGCTCCCGCCAACGCCGACGCGAGATCCGGCACCTCCTTCGCGGGATCGACAAAGGCTGCCGCCTCGATTTCGGGATCGGCGTCCTGATTTTTCAAAATAAAATCCGCCAGCGCCTCCAAACCGCGTTCCCGCGCCACCATCGCGCGCGTCCGGCGCTTGGGTTTATAAGGCGCATAAATATCTTCCAGTTCCGTCATCGTTCCCGCGCGGGCGATCGCATTTTTCAACGCATCCGTCAACTGCCCGGCACTTTCCAAGGTTTGCAGAATCGTCCGCCGACGCAAATCCAAATCCCGCAACTGCTCCATCCGGTCTCTGATCGCCGAGATCTGCACCTCATCCATCGAGCCCGTAAGCTCCTTGCGATAACGCGCCACAAACGGCACCGTCGCACCCTCTTCCAAAAGCTTTGCCGTCGCCGACACGCGCGACAACGACAAATTCATCTCCCGCGCTATCTGCGCCACATGGTCCGAAATCATCTTTTTGGCGTTCCCGCAAAAAATTAATCGCGTTTGCAAAGCCGGCAGGCTCCGGGCGAAATCGCCAAGCCACCGCGGGACGTTTCCCGCAACTCCACCGGCATTCGCCGCCCGACATCCCGCATGGCAAAAATCGCATCATCGAGATCCACACGCGGCGAAATTCCCGCCAATGCGAGATTTGCCGCCAAATACGCGTGCACCGCAAACATTCCGTTGCGCGAAACACAAGGAATCTCGACAAAACCGCCGATAGGATCGCAAACCAGCCCCAAGGAATTGATCAAAGCGAATGTCGCCGCATTGCAGACCTGCGCCGCGCTCCCGCCAAGCAACTCCGTTACCGCAGCAGCCGCCAACGCCGACGCGCTGCCGACCTCCGCCTGACAACCGCCCTGCGCCCCCGCGACAAAAGCTTTTGACGCGATCAAAACGCCGATCCCGCTCGCCGTAAAAAGCGCCTGCGTCAGACGCGTTTCGTCGATCCCGCGGCTCTCTTCCAAAAGCACCAGACACGCGGGCACGATCCCCGCGGAGCCCGCCGTCGGCGTCGCGACAATGCGACCAAACTGCGCATTAGTCTCCAAAACCGCATACGCATAAGCCATCAGACGCGTCAAATCGACACCCAAAAGCGCGTTCCCGCCGTCCGCATAATTCAAGAGCTTTTGAGCGTCCCCGCCCGACAAGCCGCTCGGCGACGGCGAGCTGATCTTAAGACCGTTCCTGATGCTCTCGCGCATCGTTTTGTAATACGTGCGCATCCGTTCAAAAATCTCATTGGCAGTTTTGCCCGAAATCAGCTGTTCCCGCCGCAAAGCGAGCTCCGACACCGTCAAAAACTCCCGCTCGCAAAGCGCCAAAAGCTCCGCCGACGTTTCATAGTTGTATTTTTGAAAATCTTCCATAAATTTTCCCCTCTCCTCTATTTCAGACACCCGCACGTTCAAGCGCGGGAACGATCATCGCCTTCGCGAGCGCCGCAAAATCCAGTCCGACACACGACGCGCTCTTGGGCAAAAGACTCGTTCCCGTCAGCCCCGGCATCGTGTTGACCTCGAGATAGACAAAATTGCCGTCCTCCGGCAGCAGGACATCGACGCGCGAAAAATCCCGACAGCCGCAAAGCTCAAAAATCCGCTCCGCCCCCGCACGGATCTTCGCAGCAATCGCTTCATCAATCGCCGCAGGAAACTTGTATTCCGTGCTGCCCTTCGTATATTTGTTTTTAAAATCATAAACGCCGACCTTGGGACAAATCTCGACAATCCCCATCGCCTTGCCGTTGAGCAGACCGACCGTCAATTCGCGCCCATAAACACGCTGCTCCGCCAGCCACAAATCGCTCGCCGACAAATCCCCGTCAAGCACCGCCTGCAACTCCGCCTCGCCCTTGGTCAAAAAAAGCCCGACACTACTGCCCTTGTCCGCCGGCTTGACGACAATCTCCTCACCCAAAGATTCAATCAAAACCTTCGCCGCGGGAACGCGATCTCGCGGGAACGCCACGCCGCGCGTCGTCGGAATCCCGTTGGCAAGCCACAAAGCCTTTGTCTTCGATTTGTCAATGCACAGTTCACTCGCCGCAACACCGCAACCCGCATACGAAAAACCGCGAGCCTCCAAATCGCGCTGGATCCCGCCGTCCTCACCATAGTCACCATGGATCACAGGAAAAATCACATCCGTCGCCGGATCCAAATCCGCGGGAACGGCATTTTCATCAAGAACACGCAAAGTCGCATCAGGAAAATTAACACGCAGAGCCTCAAGACAAGATTTGCCGGAATTGATGGAAACATCCCGCTCCGGCGAAATCGCACCGCAAAGAACAACTATATTTTTTTTGCTCATATCTTCAAAAAATCACTACACAGAACATTATAAATTGACACCCAAAAATTGACAAACGGGAATTCCCCCCGCCTGCCCGCAGTTAAAAAAAGCTCGCCACGGGAACGGGAACGACGGGAACGCGCGCTTTATTTTTTAACACAGAAACACAGAGATTTTTTGGGAGTCCCACCGTTCCCGTTCCCGCAACCCCAAAACAAAAATCTCTTAAATCCTCCAATCTGTGAATCCTAAAAACCCGTTCCCGCCTCCGCGTTCCCGCAAAAAAAACGTTCCCGCGGATTTCACGGGAACGCTCTTTTCTGCATTTTTATTTCTTACCAGGCGAAATCCTGTCCCGGCTGAATGAGTTTTGCGAACTCGACGAGGAGTTTTACGCATTGTTCGACGACTTGGAGATCGACGACTTCTCCCGGGGTATGCATATAGCGCAACGGGAGCGAGACCAATCCGGTCGCTACGCCGGCGTTTGCCATCTGGATGACGCGC
>JAILGB010000027.1 GCA_024697185.1 Opitutales bacterium
CGATGAATGGCAGCGGAGCAGAAAAATATCTAAAAATTTGTTTTACAAAAACAAAAACGCGGTAATATTATATATGTAAATCGAATTACCCCACCCCCGTTCACGAGAAGATTTTCTCTGTTGGACAAAAACTTTAAAAAAACATTAAATAAAATTATGGAACGTGAATTAAGAGTTTTAGGTTTGGACCTCGGCACCAATAGCGTCGGGCATGCGTTGATTGTCAAAAAATACAAAGACGATGAAGCTTTGCCGTATGATTATAAAATTTTGGACGCAAACTCCAGAATTATCCCTCCGCGCTCGGCGGCAAAGGATCCGTTGGCGGATTACATGAAGGGAGCCAAACAAAAATCCACAGCCAGCGAACGTCGCGGTTTTAGGAGTATGCGCCGGCGTTATGCACGTTTTATTTTGCGTCGGGAACGTCTTTTTAGAGTTTTGCACGAGCTCGGATGGTTGCCCGCCCATATGGAAAACGCTCTCGATTTTGACAAACATCTCGGACGTTTTAAGATCCAGCTTGATAAAACTTTAAAGAGCGCGCCTTCCGATCCTACCGTCGAAGCTCCCAAAATGCAATGGGACGGGAACGACTTTGTTTTTGAAAAAGCCTTTGAAGAAATGCTTGCAGACTTTAATCTTCCCAAGGGAAAACTTATTTCCCGTGATTGGACGATTTATTATTTGCGTGACAAGGCCTTGCGGGAAGAGTTGAGCAGGGAGGAGTTGGCGTATGTGATTACAGCATTTAACGCAAAGCGAGGATACTACCAGCGCGGGCGCGATGCGGAAGAAGAGCAGGAAGACAATTCCAAGGACATTTATACCGTCGAGCCGAAGATTGTGGAAAAACGAGATTTGACGGACGCGGACGAACTGCCTAAGGGAACAAAGGATAAAAACGCCGTGATCGTCCTCGACTGCCCGTCAAAAAACAATGACAAAAACGGCAAAAAGCGAACACTTTGTTTTTATTACGACAAGTTTAATGATCGAACATTTAGGGATAAAAACGTCGGAGACACGATCCAAAATGTCGTTGTCGAGGAGCCGTTGGATGAAGATGAAAATCTGACCTCGCAGCCGCGTTGCAAGATTGATGCGTGGCTGTTTAAAAAGACGCGCGCCGCGGAACACCTTTCGTCGAGCGGCAAAACGCTTGGGCAGACAATTTATGCGATGCTCAAGGAATCTGTGCAAGGTGGAGATTTTCGTATCGTCGGCGGAATTTTTGGCACAATCGAGCGCAAATTTTATCGCGACGAATTGAACAAAATCCTCAAAGCGCAGAGCCAATGGCACCCGGAATTGACGGATCGGGACAGTCTCGAAAAAATCGCCGAATCTCTTTATCCCAAAAATGAGGATCACAGGAAAAAACGCACCGGTAAAAACAAAACACTGATAGATTTTATTGTCGAAGACGTTATTTTTTACCAACGTCCGTTAAAGACAAAAAAGACATTGATCGACAAATGTTCCCGCGAAAGCACGGATAAGCATAAGCGCCCGTGTGCGGCGGTGTCCAATCCTTACGCCCAAGAATTTAGAGTTTTGCAGTTTATCCTTAACTTGAAAATTATCGACAAACGCTATAATGAAGATCAAACAGCTCTTTTCTTGAGTTCCCCGGAGCAATATCAAAAACTTTACGACACTTTGATCGGGAAAGACAAATTGACACTGGGCCCCAAATTTAACAAAGAACTCGTGAAAATTGCCAAAATGCTTTCTCACGGGAACGAGTTTTTCTTTGATGACCAAATCGATGAAGTCGCGAAGCACATGTCAACGAATTTTGATGACATGAAAGTTGTAAAACTCAACGAAACGCATCATCGGCTGACAAAACATTTCAAAAAATTAGGGATTGATAATCCCTTGGACAAGAATTTGGAATATGCCCTCTGGCATCTTTGCTACTCCGTGAGTGATCCCGACGAACTCGAAAAAGGGCTTAAGACTTTTGCGACAAAACATTTAAAACATTTGGCGGATAAAGTTAATCCGGAACAATTTGCGGAAGAGTTTAAAAATATCGAGCCTTTTGAAGACGGCTATTCCGCTTTTTCTGAAAAAGCCTTAAAAAAATTGCTCCCCCTGATGCGCCCCAACTTTGTTTGGGACGAGGTCCCGTCAAGCGCTCAAAAGCGCATTGATGCCTATATAAAATATCGGGATGATGCCGCGGATGAAAAAGCCCGCGAAGAGCGTAATGACTTGACGAGATATTTGAAAAGTCAAGGCAGGGCGTCAGTTGTTAAGCCTGAAAACTTTTGGGGCTTGCAGCCGTGGCTCGCCGAACGGCTTGTCTATGGCGCGCAAACAGCAGACAAAGGCGTCAAATGGACTTCCGCAGACGACATTCGCAGATTTATCTCCAACGACAAAAAACGCGGTTTTCGCGCGGGATCGTTGAGAAATCCCATTGTCGAGGCGGTCGCTATTGAGTCTTTGCGTGTTGTCGCCGATATGGTGACAAAATATGGCAAGCCCGATGAAATCCACATCGAGCTCGGCAGAGAATTGAACGCGACGGCAGAACAGCGTAAAAAACAAAAAACCAAAATCGATGCCAATGAAAAAGCTCGCCAACATGCCGAAGAAGAGTGCAAAAAATACATCAGAGAACATAAGTCTTCTGAAAAATTGGCGAAACTGGTCGAGCGTTATCTGCTTTGGGAAGAACAGGACAAACGCGACCCGTATGTTGCAGACGATCGGGAAATAAGTCTCTCAGACGCGTTGAACGGTGAAAAATATCAGATTGATCATAT
>JAILGB010000022.1 GCA_024697185.1 Opitutales bacterium
TAAAAAACAATTAAAACACCCATAAAACAAGCACTCTCAAACAAACAAATAAACAAAACAATACCCACAAAAAAAACAAAAACCTAAAACTAAAACCAAGTCCAAAAACAAAATGCGTAAAAAATAAATAACACAAACAAACCAAACCAAAACAACAAAAGAATAAAAATACTTAAAACAAATCATATCGTCCCGCAAAAAACAAGACAGCAAATGACAAACAACAAAAAACCGTTCCCGCAAACGCAGGAACGGCTCTCTTAAGTCTCGAGGAATTCGATACTATTTTTTTTGAGGAACACTATCGACCGTTTCAGGACGCGGGAAAAGTTTTGCGCCTGCCGCAACAGATTTTCCAGCCAAAACAGCAGACCAATCAAGATTGCCCGCAAAAACATTCGCCGCTACAGGAAGGCCGAAGAGAGTTTGGATTTTTTCCGCAATCGTCGGCATAACTGGCGCCAAGGCAACGGCGGCAAGCCGCAAGCCCTCTGCTGAAAACGCGAGCGACGTTTCAAGACGTGCTCTATCTTTCACATCCTCCGACTTGGCGAGTTTCCAAGGTGCGCGATCGTTAATATAACGGTTCAAGCCGGCAACAAAAACCCACAATTCCTGTAAAGCCATATTGAATTGGAATGTTTTTGCCAAGCCAAAATATTGCGTTTTTGCATGTTCCCATGTTTCTTTAAGTTTTGATTCCAGTTCTTCTTCCACCACAACCGAAGGAACGACGCCGCCGCAATACTTTGTAATCATATTGAGAGTTCGATTTACCATGTTCCCGAGGTCATTGGCGAGTTGGCGTTGACTGATCATGAAAAGTTCCTCCGCATAATCACTGTCCTCGCCAACACTCATATTGCGCATAACATAATAACGGAAAACATCGACACCGTATTCCCTCATCAGCTCAATTGCTGTTTTTTCCTTAGGCGCATTATCGTCTGCAGCGGTTTTTGTTTTTGAAACCTTAGCACCGCGGCTCAACCACCAGCCGTGCGCAAGGATCATTTTAGGCAGTTCAAGGCCGCAAGCATGCAACATAATCGGCCAATAAACAGCGTGTGGCGGGACCAAAATATCTTTCCCGATAACATGAATATCTGCCGGCCAACAACCTTTTTCGAGCGAAGCGGAATAATAGTTTGTCAGAGCATCAAACCAAACATAAGTAACGAAATTTGTATCGAAAGGCAATTCGATGCCCCAAGAAAGACGCTCCTTCGGACGCGAAATGCACAGGTCGGAAATCGGCTCCTTCAAAAATTCAATTACATTTTTTTGACGATGTTCCGGATAAATGAATCCGGGATGCTCTTCAAGATATTGACGCAACCAATCCTGATGTTTCGCGAGGCGGAAAAAATAATTGGACTCTGTAATCTCAATCACTTCTCCGAAAAGTTCCGGCCAAGTCCCATCGGGATTCCGATCTTTGTCTTGGACGAACTGTTC
This sequence comes from Opitutales bacterium, assembly GCA_024697185.1. Classification (GTDB taxonomy): domain Bacteria; phylum Verrucomicrobiota; class Verrucomicrobiia; order Opitutales; family UBA953; genus Spyradosoma. The sequence continues at coordinate 1,459 of JAILGB010000022.1, forward strand.
CTGCCGGACGCTATAATAGCCGTTATAGTCCGCCTTATAAATATCTCCGGAATCATAAAGTTTTTGCAACAATTCTTGAACGATCTTAATATGGCGCGGCTGTGTTGTGCGAATATAGTCGTCGTTGGAAATATTCAGTTCCTTACAAAGCCCCTGAAACAATTCCGCCACCTGGTCACAACATTCCTGTGGAGACACACCCATTTTTTGGGCATTCTGTTGAACTTTTTGTCCGTGTTCATCCAAACCGGTCAAAAAATGGGAGGAAATCCCCTCCATACGCTTGAAACGAACAATCGTATCCGCCAGCACTTTTTCATAAGCGTGCCCGAGATGCGGAGCGCCATTAGCGTAATCAATAGCTGTCGTAATATAAAACTCTTTCATGTCAACAATTCGCATTGATAGTTAAACCGCGGGAACGGCAACAATATTCCCGAAAAACGCACCTATTTGATGAAGGCGTCGCCACCGCCGCCAAAATCATTTCGCTCCGAATTGGGACGACGGCCACGGCGCTTTTTCTTCTTATTGATAAGATTTCCGTTCTCATCATATTCTTCCATGTCCGGATCAAAATCGGCATCCGGCGTCTGAAGGCCGCTTTCCTGCAAGGCGCTCGTGACATCTTCCTGACCGCGGCGCTCAAAAATCTCAGAACCGCTTTCCGTATCCGTCTTAAGAACAAGCCCCTCCGGCTTGTATTCAAGAATATTTAAAATTTCAGTAAACACATGAAGAGCGCGCCCTTCCATCGTCACACGGTTTTGGTTGTCACGCAACTGCTCTTCCACTTCCGTTTCCGAAATCTTGCTCGCCGCATCCAATTTGTCGTTTAAATATCGCACTCTCAATCTCGTAATATGACGCAAAAACTCCTCATAGCAAGAATCCGTTTCGTCAAATGTTTTGGGCAGCGCGAAAAGCGTCTTGCCGACATCATCGGATGTGCCGAAAATACTTTCATTGACACGCAAGAGATGGGCCGCCTTTTTTTCCGGCAAAGTTTTTTCAAGCTGAAAAGTGATAAATGCCGCCTCGACAATATTGTCATCCAAACCGTAATCGCGCATCTCCTCCATCTTTTCAAGCATAAATGCGACCTGTCGCGGATCAATGATTGAAATCGAATCAAACGGATCCCAATGAACGGGGACATTAAATTCAAGACACCACCAATTGTAGTCTCTGCCTAAACGAACATCGCACCAAACAATTTTGTCAATCTCTGATTTTTCCATAAAAAATTAAATTTTCAATAATATTATACAAATCTTTTAGGCTTTTCAAAAGAAAAGCGTTCCCGCGAATGTCCGCAACAACAGTCGAGACTTCGCGGGAACGCGTTAAAAAATCCAATTATTTGCCGTAATTGCCGTCAACGACAATCACTTTGCGGTCTCGGGAAACATCATCCTTCGTCCCGGACTGCACCGCAAACTGTTCGCCGACAGCCTGGATCGTGGCGCTCGTTGCCGAACCTTGGGCATTCAAATAAGTCTTCACCGCTTGCGCACGTTTATCGGAAAGCGCGAGATTATATTCTTCTGTCCCAAAATAGTCTGAATAGCCGACAATATAAATCCCGTCACGCTTAGCATAATTTGCAATCGCATCGAGATCGGCACGCCCGCTTGCGTTGACTGCGAATTCGTCAAATCCGAAATAAATCGTGGCCATCTTCGCCTCTTCCGGAATTGCATTATTGCTAATCCAATCGGCAACTTTGCCGTCCATCGCCGAAGAACCGCGTGCATCGTCTTCCGTCAAACCTTCATCGATGCCCGAATTCCCATCGACTTCTTGAAGTCTCGTATCGCCCATATTATCGTTGGGGAGCGAATCATTGGGGCCGCGACGAGGTGTACAAGCCGTTGCAAGAGCAAACGTCGCAATGGCAATTAAAACAAATTTAAGCGCTTCCATAATCAAGAATAAGCATATTAAATGCGTTTGTAGCTCGCAAGAAAAATCGTTTCTCCCCAAAAGCCCAAGAACCCCGACCTTAGTTTTTTATCGGCGTGTAACCCGTCTCCAAAATTATCTTTTCGCCCTCCGCAGAAAACAGAAAATCCACCAATTTTTGTATATTCCGGGAACGCGGGCGAACCGTGATGACACAACAGTCACCGACAAAAGGATAGCTGCCGTTGGCGATATTTTCCCGTGTCGGAGCGACTCCATCCACACTCAAAAGTTTGATTTGCCCGTTATAAAACATTTCTGTCGCAAAATAACGGAACGAAAAGCCGATCGCCTCCTTGCGGTTTCGATAATCCGCCACATCGTTGATAATGCCGCCCATCCCACCCAAACGGTCTTCTTTCAAAGGCGGCATAATCGGAGTGCCCGCCATGATTTTTTGCAACATCGTCTGACTTCCGCTGCCTTCGTTGCGCTGAAACGCCTTGACCGCCCTTGACTTCGGCGCGCCGACTTCCTTCCAATCCTTAATCTTCCCCGAATAAATATCTCTAATCTGCTGACTGCTCAAATTGTCAACGGGATTGTCCGCGTTGACAAAAAAGACAAAGGCTTCGCGCGCAAACGGCGTAATCTCAAAAGAAAGTCCCGCAGCCGCCGCGGCATCCTGCTGACGTTGGGACGGGCGCGCGCCAAAAATCAAATCGACCCTGCCCGCCAGCAATTCTTCAAATATAAAATCCGAACCGTGACTGCCAACATAGGAGCTCTCAAAATCCGTTTTAGGATAAAGCGCCTCAACCGCCGCCGCATAAAGCGGATAAAGCGCGTAAGCCCCGTCTATTTTCGGCAAATCACCTGACAGCCGGTAGCACTCCTCGGGAACGACTTTGACCAAGCGGTTGTCTTCGACAAACGGGCGATAATCCCAAAGAGGAATCTCATCCGACACCTGCTGATAACGGTCAACCGTAAACCAGCGGAAAAACATCATCGCAAAAAATGCCACGACAGAAAAAAGGAAAACAAACGCACTCCCCTTCACAAATCTCCGAAAACGGCAAAGCCAGCCGAACAAAATCGCATAGGCCGCCAAAATCCCGACCGACCATGCGACAAATAGCTGCACTTGGATCACCGACGAAAACGCAATCACAACCATCCCAACTAACCATACGAAATAAAACAAAACCGCCAATCCCAACAAGAGCGGGACAACCCATAAATATCGCTTGTTTATCTTCATATCTCAAAAAAAGGCCTGCGGGAACGCGTTTTCAAAGCGTCGGACACCGTTCCTGTTCTCAAAGATAACACCCGCAAATCTTTTTTTCAAGAACCGACAAATCCCGTTCCCGTAAAACAAAAAAGAACGACCGACTTTAAAATCGTTCGTTCCTTTTTAAATGGTCGGGCTGAGAGGATTCGAACCTCCGACCCTTTGCACCCCATGCAAATGCGCTAGCCAGACTGCGCTACAGCCCGAATGAATATCTATTCTGCAATTTTTGGAACAAATAGTCAAGTTTTTAAAGCAAAGCCGCCGCGCGTTCCCGCGCCTGTGCGTCCAGCGCCAAAACCTCTTCCAATGTCACCGGCTCAAAATTTTCAAACTGCCCCAAAACTTTTTCAATAAGCTCCGGGATCTGCAAATACGGCAATCCGCGATTCAAAAACGCCTCGACCGCCACTTCGTTTGCCGCATTAAAAATCGCCGGCGCCACACCGCGCGCCGCGGCGCATTCACGAGCCAAACGCAAACATTTGTATTTTTGATAATCCGGCTGGCGAAAATCCAAACTTAACGTTCCCGCAAAATCCAGCCCCGGCACCGTCGCGGGAACGCGCTCCGGATAAAACAGGCAATTTTGGATCGGGAACGTCATCGACGGAGGCGCCAACTGCGCCAAAACCGATCCGTCTAAAAATTTGACCATCGAATGGACAACGCTTTGCGGATGCACCACAATATCCACCCGTTCCGCGGGAACGCCAAAAAGCCACGTCGCCTCGATGAGCTCCAGCCCTTTATTGGCCATACTCGACGAATCAACCGTCACCTTTGGCCCCATGTCCCAATTCGGATTTTTTAAAGCGTCCGCGGGAACGATTTTTGTCATCGCCTCCAAAGTCCAGTCGCGAAACACTCCGCCCGACGCCGTCAAAATAATCCGATCGACTGCGCGCGAGGGCTCGTTCCCGATACATTGGAAAATCGCGTTGTGTTCGCTATCGACCGGCAAAATTTTCACACCCTTCCGCGCCGCTGCCGCCATGACAAATTTCCCCGCAAGCACCAAAATCTCCTTGCTCGCCACCGCGACATCTTTTCCCGCCTCAATTGCCGCCAACGTCGGCTTGAGCCCCAAAGTCCCCACGACCGCCGTGAGCACCAGATCCGCATCCGCCAACGCCGCCAACGCCTCCAAGCCTTCCGCTCCGACATAAAAACGCGTTCCCGCGGCAAACAAACCACTCTCTGCCGCCGCACGCGCCGCGTTCCCGTCAAAGATCCCGACATGCTTCACCTGATATTTTTTTGCGATTGTCGCCAGGCGTTCCCAGCGGCTCTTCGCCGCAATCCCGACAATCGCCAACGCTTCCCGGTGCGCATCCACGACCTTCAATGTATTCTCCCCGATCGAACCCGTCGCACCCAAAAGCACAATTTTCTTCATAAACCCATTATAATTTACGCGGGAACGGGAACGCAATTTTTTTGAAACGGACAACCCAGAGACGCTCAAACAAAACAGAAATCCCGATTTTTAGGCAGGAACGCGGAACAACGATAAAACTTGAATGAAAATTTTCAGTTTTTATATTTTTCTTTTGCCGTCTTCACTTTTTGTTCAAATTCAAAATCTAATAAAAATGATTCACTCTGCATAATTTGAATTATTTTATCTTTAAAATGAACAGAAAATTGTGAGCGCGCCTCTGGAAACCGTTCAAAAATTAACTTCACAGGCGAATTTTCATTTATTTTCAATGAGAAATATAAATTTTCCAATTCTTCTCGTTCGCAAAAATTTCGAGGTGGGTTTTCATTTAAACAGAGAATTACCGCATTTAAAAAGTTCTCAATTTCAGGAATTATTTCATCAAAATTTTTAGCATAAGCGGAGTGTTCTTCTAAATCTTTTATTGTATTTTGAAGAGATGAAATTTTATCTTTAATCGTTTTAAAATCACCATTTTTAGTGCTTGTATAAAACAAATCTTTTTTCGGTAATAAAATAACATTTGAGAGTTCAAATTCTTGTAAAATTGTTTGAATTTCTACTGCTTTTTCTATAGACCAATGCTTTTTTATTTTGTTTTTAAATTCTCCTGAAACATTTTTGTTTTTCAAAATCGCCCTCTTTAATTGCCGCACCTTTTTATTTTTATAATTTA